>JASFUW010000229.1:0-8096 GCA_050050135.1 Phycisphaerae bacterium | reverse complement strand
GGAAACCGCTCCTTGATGCGCGGATAGACCTCCCGGGTGCCGTCCGAGGAGCCGTCGTCGACGATGACGATCTGGCGGTCCATGCCCACATCGACGGCGACAACGCGTGCGAGAATCTCCTCGATGGTGTCCGCTTCGTTGAAGACCGGGATGACGATTGAGAGTCGCATCGGGGTGCGGCCTCAGGCCTCGTCACAGACGTTGAAGCCTCTGGCAAGCAGGTCCTGTATGTCGATGAGACCGATCAGGCGATGGTCTTCGTCCACGACGGGCAGCTCGTCGATGGCGTGTTTTCGCATGATGCGAAGGGCGTCCGTGACGCGGTCGGTGAGTCCGACGTGTTTGGGCGAGCGGGTCATCACCTCTGACACGATTCTGTCACCGATGGGCTGGTGCGACCCCAGTAGCCTGAAGAAGTCGCCGTGGGTGATGATGCCGACGAGCGTTCCTTTTTGATCGACGATGCAGGCGGCTCCGGCGCGGCGGGGAGCCGCGAGGATGGCGGCGTGGCAGGTCTCCAGCGTCGCGGACTCGGGCACCTGCGGACAGTCCGCTCCGGTGCGCAACACCTCGCGCGTGGTCATCAGCAAGCGTCCGAGGGCTCCGCCGGGGTGGTAGCTTGCGTACTGCTCGGGCTGAACGGATTTCAATTCCATGACGGTCAGGGCGAGGGCGTCGCCCATGGCGAGCATGGCCGCGGTGGACGAACTCGGGGCGAGCCCGAGCGGGCAGGCCTCGGGGGTGTCGCCGATCTCGAGAACATGGTGGGCGTGGCGGGCGGCGGGTGAGTCGGGCCGGGCGGTCAGGAGGATGATCGTGCATCCGAGCCCCTCGAGTCTGGGAAGCAGCTCGACCAGTTCGGAACTGCCACTCTTGCTGAGCGCGATCACGACGTCGTCAGGGTGGATCATGCCGAGGTCGCCGTGGAGCGCCTCGACAGGGTGGAGGTCGTAGGCGAGCGTACCGGTGCTCGCCAAGGTCGCTTGGATCTTGCGGCCGACCAGGCCCGCCTTCCCCACGCCGGTGACGCAAACGCGGCCCTTGCAGTGCAGGATGGCGTTGACGGCGTCGGCAAAGGTCGTGCCGAGGCGGCGTTCGGCGTCGGCGATCGCGGCGGCTTCTGCGCGGAGGACGTCGCGGCCGCGTGCCAGGACGGCGTCGTCACTCTCGGCGGAGCGCGGACCCGCGGGAGCCGGTTCGGTCGTCGTGTCCAGTTCGGTTACGTCCATCGGGGTCCGTATTATGACCGACAGAGTGCCAGCACTCAAGATGACGGTCTATTCCGGGGCGGACGGTGATTGCGGGTGTTGCTCAACCCGCTCCACACGAACAGCTTCTCGTGCGATTCCGGCTCCGTTCAGCGTTTCGATGGTTGATTCGATCGTGGTCTTCGTGGTCTCAGGGGCCGGGCGGAGTCGGATTCTGATCCCCGTCGGGTCGGCGGTCTCGGGCTTCGCCCGCGCGGCCAGGGCGGCGGTCGTGATCGGGCGGTTGTGCACGCGAAGCGATCCGTCCGGCATTACTACGACGTCGAGGGGGCGGAGGCTCGCGCCTCGGATGACCAAGGTGCACGGGGAATCGACAGGGGGAATGGCGTCGGTGTTGGCCGCGAGCCACAGGTTGCGGTTGTCCGCGGTGTGCAGTGCCCCGACGGTGATGAGCGCGGTCTCGAAATCCACGACGCAGATGATCGTACCGTCCAGGTCGGCGGCAAAACGTCCGTCGCCGTAGGTGTCAGAGCCGGCGAACACCCAGTTGACGGACTCGGGCGACCTCTTCCGCTCCACGTCCACAAGCCAGCGAGTTGCCGGTTCCGTCTTCTGCTTGCCCTTCACGACGTATCGAATGTCGATATCGAGCGGTGCCCCGGATGGCGGGATCAGGCGGTTTTCGCGTTTGTCGTAACGCACCGGGGACCCGGGCTCCAAACCGACCAGCCCCAACGCCTGGTAAACATGTGTGGGCCTCGCAGAAACGGAGAGGATGCTCTCGTGTTCGCGCGTCTGGGGGCTGCACGCCAAGAGCTCGAGGGCGCCCTTTCGAAGCACGACCTTGGCGTCGACTTCGACGGCTCTGGTCTTCCAGTCAATCCGGACGCCGGGTGCAAACGGCTTGGCACCGTCGACCGTTTCGGTGGCGGGGCGCCGGACAGTCGGGTCAGGCTGTTGACCCTGCGTGGCGCGCGGTACGAACGGAACGGCGAAGCAAAACGCCAACGCCGCGGCGCACCCGCGACTGAAGGCGACTTTCGGACTTTGTCGGTTCGGTGGAACGGGGTTCTATCCTTGCGAGAACGACGGGAATGCCAACTCCTCCTGCTCGGTCTGAATGAGGACCTTGGGCTTGATGAGAATGAGCAGCGTCTGCTCGTCCTTGACCATCGAACGCGACGAATAGAGGCGTTTGAGCACGGGGATCTTCGAGAGGATCGGTACGCCGGCCTCGATCTCCTGCTCGGATGCGAGCTTCTGCCCGCCGATCAACAGCGTGCCGCCGTCTGGCACTGAGACGGTCGTCTGAACCCGCTGTGTGGAGAGGGTGGGCAGTTGTAGAAAGGCCTGGTTGGCGGCCCCGCCGCCAAACCCGCCGCCTGCGCCACCGCCGCTGAACGGGATCGTCTGCAAGTCCAGAAGCCGGGTGACGCCCGGTCGGACGGTCATCGTCACGTAACGCCGATCGGCCGAGACGGTGGCCGCCACGTCGAGCACGGCGCCGGAGTCGATCGTTGCCGTTGTCGGTTGCTGCGCGACCGCGCCGGTTCCGACGATCGGGTTCAACTGGCTCACGTAGTTCTGCTGAATGGTCACGGCTACCCAGGAACGCTGTCCGTTGAAAAGGACGAGCCGCGGTGCCGTTAGTACGCTGGTTCTCGAATCCGCCTGGGTGGCGCGGATCAGGAAGTCGACCTGGATGTTGTCGAGGAAGCTGCCGAAGAGGCTGAACGCCGACCCGATGGTCTGTCCGGCGAAACTTCCCGGAACGTCGCTGCCGAGGCTGGACGTGTCGGTGAACGCTGTCACACGGTTGATGATGGGGACGGGCGTGCCGCTTCGTCCGCCGGCCCCACCGGAGTTTTGGGGGACGAAGAATGGCCACTGGTACGGTTGGGTCGCCGCCGCACCCGTTTGGAGGTTGGTCCCGGTGACGGGAGCGGCGGGCGCGAATCCCAGGCGCGAGTAGGAACGAGGTAGCAGCAGCGTGTTCCCGAGGACGGGATCCGTGAGCGGACCCGATCCGGACGGCATGTAGTCATAACCCGCGTTGCCGGAATTGAGGACGATGTCGAGGTCGATGCCCAGCTCTTCGAGGTAATGGCTGGAGACGGTTATGAAGCGGGCCTCCACGGCGATCTGGACGGCGCGTTGCTCGCGCAGCTTACCGAGAAGGTCGCCGACCTGCTGTTGTCCGGCCGAGTTCTGGGTGACCACGAGTTGGCCGTTGATCTCCTCGATCGTGCCTATCGTGCCGCCGTTTTCCCGCCAACTGTCGGGGGCGACGGTGTTTTGGATCAACTCGATGATCCGTCGCGCGCGACCGCTCCGCTGCGGGTCTTCCTCGGGTTCATCGTCGTCGTCGTCGCCGTATCGCCATGGCTGCTCCGGCACTTCTACGGCCGCACGGGCGGCACGCTGGTTGGCGACTCGCAGATCCGTCATGGGCGCGTCGTTGAAAATGGGAATTTCCATGAGCAGGTCGTTGATGTCGTACACCGCGGTGTAGGTCTGCTTGTCGAGTGTCGCGCGCGTGGCAATCTTCACCGCGTCCTCACCGACGTCGAATCCGACCTCGACGAGCCCGCCCCCCGCCTGCTCGAGAACCTCGGTCAACGCCTTCTTGAGCGAGATGTCGCGCGGGAGGCTCAGGTCGATCGGGACGGTACGATCGACGCCAACGTGCTCCAGGTCGTTCCAGTTCACGATCACGTTGACGCCGCCGGCGTCGGCAAGGCGCTCCATCACCTGGTCAAAGGGGTCGTCGCGGAAATCGACCGGGAGCTTCTTGTCCAATGCGCCCCAGAGCTGGCTCCGGTTGGAGGTTACACCCGGCAGGTTGCGCGTCGGCTGAGCGATGATCTCAGGCCAGTTCTTGGGGTAGCGGAGCTGCTCATGCCAGGGGATTTTCGACTCCTCGACGTCATTGAGGGTCTTTCGGGCTTGGTTGTAGAACTGGTCGCGCAGGCGACGTGAGCGTTTGTACTCTCGGAGGTCGTCGAGATCGTCGGCCATCCACCGGGCAGGTTGGTAGGTCGGATCGATGACCATGACCTGCTCGAGGACGTTGATCGCCGCGTCGAGGTCGCCGTCCTTGCGGTGTTGTACCGCCTGGTCCATCAGGGCTTCTCGTTGCCGCCGGCGCTTCTCCTCGACTTCCTGAAGGTGGCGCTTGCGCTGCTCCTCGATTTCGCGTCGCATCGCGGCCACCTGATCCTCGTTGAACTGGCGCTCGCGTGCGTCCACGAACTGCACGAGGGTCTCCAGCTCGTCGCGCAGGCTCTCGTACTTCGTGACGGGATCGGCGAACTGCTTCCCCGCGTCCACGATCTGCCGCGCGCGAATGAGGAACTGTTGGGCTTCAGGGAACCGATTGTTCTCGACGTGTTCTCGTACGATCTTTTCGGTGTCGCGGTATTCAGCGACGGTGCGCTGCCAGTTGATGGCGTCCTGGCGGCGGATGCGATCGATCAGAGACTGTCGTCGTTCGCCGTTGAGGGTGCGTTCGTGCTCCTGGACGCGCTGAAGTCCTTCGATGGCTTCGGGGTACCCGGGAACGGCACTCAAGGCCTCCTCGTACAAGCGACGGGCTTCGTCGTAACGCGCGGCGCGGACCATGTCGTCCGCCTCTTGGGTAAGGATGCGGGCACGTTGAGCGGCGGCGGCGGCCCCGGGTTGCGTTGTGTCGCCCGCGGCGGGTTGCGCTGCGGGCGGTGGTGTGCGACCGGCGCCGGCACGCTGCAATTCGAGAAGACTGGCGCTGGCGGACCTTCGCAGGGCGTCGTCCGCGTACTCGTTGGCCAGAACGCGTTCAAGCAGGTCGACGGCCGCGTCATGTTCACCTTCGTCGATGGCAATCTGCGCGTCCTCGAACTCCCGAAGTGCCTTCTCGGCCATGTTGATGGCAACTTGCACGCGGTTTAGGTATTCGTCGCGTACGGCTCGCTGTTCGTCGGTCAGGGCGTCGCGGTCGATGCCGACGAGGACCTCCTGGGCTGCTATGTAGTCGGCCTGGTTGAACAGCTCGATGGCCCGATCGAGGGAGGCAGCCTGGTCCTGGGCCAGCGCAGTTGACGCCGGCAACGTGGACAAGACAACGGCCGCCAGAAACGCCGTCCCGACGCGGGTCGAGATCGCAAACCTCATGGTTGACAACGGAAGCTCCTCCTCGTTGGTCCGCCGCGGCGGAGGGCGGAATTCAAAATAGGCAGGGCGAGCAGGCGCGAGCCAGATACATTCATCAACAATTCCACGATAGCGCACGCACCAGGCCCGGCGAGCCGGGAACACGCTTGGTGTGAACGACTTTTCCAGTGCTGCGAGCGCCACGCAGACCACTGAATACACGAATTCTAGGGGCAGGCTACGACGCCTGCAAGTCCGGAACCGGTCACCCGCACGCGCCGCGGACGCGTGCGGACTCCGGTCCGCCGCCACCCGCCGTTTGCGTCCCGGATCGGGATTCCGGTGCTCTTCGACCGACACGTCCAGCCGGGTTCAGTCGCCGGCGTTAGCCGAACCTCATGACCGATCCAAACGGGAACAACCGGGCGGGCGCACTGCCTGTCGGTCCGCAAGCCGGGTCGACCCGAAAAAACGCGATCCTTCACTCCGTCCGTCCGCCCGCTCAATCACGCGGTTCTTTGAACTCGCGATTGGCGTAGGTCCGTTTCGCCGGGTGACCTTTGTCGGTCGGCACGAACCTTTCGGACAGCCGCCCCTCGGCGTCAGCGAAGACGACGGAGCAAGCAGTCGTGGGTGGGCCGAATTTCACACCCTCACGACTCGTTCCGCGTTTCCGCTCGCGGTAAGGGCGTTCAAAGTCGATGTCCAGGACCGAGACGCCCGGGTCGAAGTCGATCAGGGCGTGGTCCACCTTGCCCGGTTGCATCAGACTGGGAACGGGTTTGCGGGTCTGCTCCCGGACGGCGTCACCGACGCCGAACTTGGGGCGGTCCTTCACCCAAACGCCTTCGAACCACTGGTAGATTTCGATCGCCACCTGATCCCGGCGTGTGTCCTTGCTGGCCGCGAACATCACGCTGGTCGGTTCGATGTAGACCTCCACCGGGTCACTCCACGGACCGTGAATCCAGAAAACGGTCGCGTCCTGAGGGTCTCTGAAACGCTCGGGACGCCCGGCGAGACGGTTGAACACCACGACCCGGACGCGATATTGATACGTCTTGCCGCCTTCGACGCTTCCCGGCACGGCGTCATGTACCCAAATCTGCTGGTTGTCTTCCGGCTCGCGGGCCGGGGCTTCGACCTCCTTGGTGGCCACGGGCTTCGGGGCGCCGCCTCCGCGGACGTTCTTGAAATTCCAGCGGTCGATGTCGTTGATCAACTGGCCGGCATCGCCTTTGAGACGGGTGGCTTTCTCCTTGTCCTGGGCGGACGCGGTTCGATCCTGCTCCTTGATCTGCGCCGCCATGTTATAGGCCATGGTGGCCATGTTCGGGTCCTTGAGCTTCCAGGCCTCCTTCATCAGGCGATCGATTTCGGCGAACTTCTGGGCAAGCTCCTCTTCGGGGGAGAGTTCGACCTCACGCTCGGAACGCACGCTGCTCTCACCGCCGTATCGGTCGTCCGGGTTTTTGCTGCGAGGGTCATTGGGATAGCGGTAGAACTCATCCTGGTAGAGGACGTCTCTGCGCGTGGTCAGGATTGCAAAGTCCCAGGGGTCTCCGTTGGCGATCTCGGGTAGAAGCGGGCGGATCAAATCGAGCTGCAGCAAAGGGTGGGCGAGTTCGTCGTCGAACCGATCGACGTCGGCCTGGTCGTCCAGCGAGCACACGAGCTTCCCATCTTCCTCCACCAGCCTCACGCGAGGCAGAACGGGTAAGTCCGGCGTGAACCAGGGCGTCACGTCCGCCCAATCGTCGTCGGACCAACTCCCGTCCGGGCGGATCGCACGTCGCTGGAGCTCGGGTCGTCCGAAAACGACCTCCTTTCGGACGGCACCGAACGATTCCTTTTGATTCCTCATCATTGTACGAACGTCAAAGACGCCGGAGACCGTGACCCAGTTGGTGGGAAAAAACCTCCTGATGCCTTGGTCGTCCGGTCGGATGAACGTAGATCGGCCGTAGGTTGCATCCACGTACGCGAATGCAGGCGGATCGGGCAACTCTGCGTCCCAATCCGTCCCGACGACATCGACAATGGGCACCTCGGGCTCCAGGCGGGCGACGCACGGCAGCGTGGTCTCGAGTTCCGGGGCTGCAAACGGATCTAGGGCGTCGACCCACTCGTCGTACAGCCTTTCGGGTATCTCCGGCGTGGCCGATGCGCTCAGCAAATCCTGTCTTACGCTGGAGGCCAACTGAGCGACTTTTTCGTTGACGCCGCCGGGGCTGGTGACCTCGCCGCCGAGCTGGACCTGATTCGGCGAGCTGATCACGAACTTGGCAACAACGCCGAGCAAGAGGAGCCCCGCGATCGCCAGGACCCCTTTCTCGACGTGCCGTTCGATGGGATTCACCAATTGCTTTGCCATACCGATGTCACCTTTCGTGAGCCTCTCGTCCGGGTCGTCTCCGTGCTAATCTCCTTCCGCGCCCTCCGGTTGGGGGCAGGAGAACCCGTAGTATTCGCAGACTTCCTGGGGCATCCATTTTCGATACACCTCGGCGAGCATGAGCGCCTCGAAGTCCATCACGACGGTCACAACCGGGCCTTCCCCATAGATCTTGCCGACCATGCGGCGGTTCGGGGGCACGGAGGTGTACGCCACACCCAGCAGCGTATAGAAGCTGCGGCTGGTCAGCCGCCGGACGAAGTCGGGGATGCGACGCTGGTCCATGACGAGCTTGACCGTGAACTGCCGGACCTCGTAGTCCGGGCCCGACGCCCGACCGGTAAAGACCCCGTCTGGCCCGCCCG
>JASFUW010000228.1:0-8144 GCA_050050135.1 Phycisphaerae bacterium | reverse complement strand
TCACGGTGATGTCGTTGCGCAGCGTATGGATGCGAAACCGCCGGGTGACCACCGCCGCGGCCTCCTTTTGCCAAAGCTGTTGGACTTCGCCCGACAAGACCGCGGTATCGCCCGTGACGGCCACGTGGATGTCGATGTCGCGCAGGCCGCGAGCCCACTTCAGCGCCTCACGGATGTTGTGGCTCAACGCCTGGTCCTCGATCTCACGGACGAGATCAACAACCAGAAGATTCTGCACGGACCGGACCCCGCGCGCGGACATCGCCACGTCCTCGGCGACGGTGCGTTCCCACTCGCTGGCGATGTTCCCGTTAAGCGTGACCGTTCCGTTACTTGCCGAGACCGTGATCACCTCCTGTGTGACGTCCGCATGAGCGTCGAGTGCTGCGCGGACATTGTTGGCGACCTCCTCATCGGGTACGGCGCTTGTCGGCTCGACCGTCAGCTCGTTGATCACGTCACGGCAACCGCCAAAGGACGCCGCGATTTCTTGGGCCGCGAGCTTCCGACGGTGCGATTGGACCGTACCGCGAAGTGTGACGACTCCCTTCCTTGTGGTGAGCTCGATCGGCTGTCCGGAGAGACGGTCATCGTCCAGCATCGCTTGTTGAATCCGGCCGGTCAGCTCCTTGTCCTTGGTCATGGGTTACTCCGTTCGGTCACTCGTTGAAACATCGCCTTCCGAGCATCGATGCGCACGGCGACTAAAATAGGACGTGTCCCGGCGTCAAGTGTTCATTATCGACGCGGATTTGCCGGCTTGCAAGGTCCCGCGATCGACCCACCGGGCAGTGGACCGCGACCGCAGCCGCGTTCTCAGACCCGCCGCCCTCATCGACAAGACGGCGCGCGTAGCTAACCTCCGAGCTGGCGAGCCCCCCGCGATCTGCCGAGAAGCGTCCGGTACGTCCGGTCGATCCAGCTCGATGCCCGAAGATCGGCGATCAAGACCGGGTCTTTCTCGACCATGCGGACTCTGCCGAGATCCGTGCACCTATGCCAATCCACAGGTCGAAGCGGGCCTGATGGCACGCGATGATGTACAATGTCAGGACCGGCGACAGCGGGAAGGATGGTCCGTAGGGACGCGGTCCGCCCCTGCGTCAGCGTGACGCCCCGGGGCGCCGAGATCGAACGCCGATGCGACCTCAACTTCTACATCTAAGCGGACCCTACCGCGGGCGGACCATTACCTATGCCCGGGAAAAGCTCGTCTTCGGATCGACGGAGGAGGCGGATGTACGGTATCCGGGCTGGACACGCGTAGCCGACCGACATGCCCTGCTCGAGTTCGTGGAAGAGGGCTGTTGTTTCTATCTAAAGGCGGTCGAAGGACAGGTCTTCGTGAATCGCCAGGAGATTCGCGAAGTGATCCTCGAGTCCGGCGACCTGCTCGAAATCGGCGTCGGCGGACCGAAGCTCCGCTTCCGCATCGATTACTCCGACGGCAAGCCTTGTAAGCCCGTGCGTCAAATGCTCCGTGACGTTCGGGACGTCGGTGGCCACAGCGGTTTCCTGGCGGGCACGAAGGCGCTACGGCACGATCTACTCGGAGAGATTTCCTGGCCGGCTCGGGCGACCATTCTGTTGGTGCTCGTTTTTGCCATGCTTGCGGCGGGGCATGTGGGCGGCTTCATCGGCAGCAAACGGACAGCCAGAAAACAGGAAATGCTGCGAGCCAAAGAGGCGGAGTCGTATCAAAAGGAGTTCGCGAAGATTCGGGAGCAGGTCGAGGCGTTCGGGCGGGAGCAGGCGGGTCACGCTTCACGGCAGGAAGTCGAGCGGTTGCGTGCCGACCTCGCGCGTCGCGCACGCGTCGTGGACGAGTTGGTTCAACGCAATGTCGCGCTCAGGCAGGTGCTCGAGGTCCACAGCGGGGGCGTGTGCCTGGTTCATGGGAGGTTCACCTTCACCACGACGCAGGACGTAAGTCAGTTACCCGTCGTGGGCGTGGACGGTAACCCTCTGGAGCTGGAGTATTTCGGCTCCGGTTTTCTCGTCAGCACGGACGGAACGGTGATCACCAACCGCCACGTCGCCGAGCCCTGGTGGAACAATAGCGCGGTCAAGCCACTTCTGGATCAAGCGATGACCCCGGCGTTCACCCATCTCACGGCTACGTTTCCCGGCAAACCGCCGGAGGAGATTGATCCGACGACGATCCGCCTTAGCCCCGATGACATGGACGTCGCGGTGTTCAAGGTTGCCGTCCAGGATGTGCCGGTGCTCCCTCTTTTCTCCGGCGATCTGAACACCATACGCGGCGGGCGGGTCATCGTGCTCGGGTATCCGACAGGTCTGACCGCGATCCTGGCGCGTGCCGATCCCGGTCTGGCTTCGGAAATTCTCGACCAAGCAACCGACACGACAAGCCTCGTCGCGGCACTCGCGGCCGAAGGGGCAATCTCTCCGGTCATCACGCAGGGTGCGCTCAACGAAGTGAAGGAAAAGAAGCTCGTCTACGATGCAGAGACCACCTCCGGCGGCTCGGGTGGACCGGTCTTCGGCCCGGACGGAACCGTCATCGGCGTCAACTTCGCGATCACCCACGATTTCGACGGCTCCAACTTCGGCGTGCCGATCCGCTTCGCTAAAGCGCTCGTCCCATAGCCGTTGTTGTCGTGCGCCTATGCCGCAAAGCTGTCGGTCAGACTTCGGGCGACCTCGTCGATCAGGATCGGAGGTGACTTTCGGGGCTACCGCCGCTCCGCCCGCCCTGTGAACGGTTCCGCTTCGACTGTGGGCAAGCGTCGTCCCTGCTCGCGTTGGAAAGGCACAGGCGGCAAGCCAGGCAGAATAGGGACCTGTGACTTCTCGATTCGACGCCACGAGGGGATCGGCGTTATTCTACCACTCAGTTGTGGTCCATCGCACACGAACCAGTACGTTCGCTCGCGTTGCAGGAGACGAATATGTTCCGCAAACGTCATCCGAAAGTTGGCGCGCGGCCCGGAACGCTAATGATCAACGGCGCGTCTCCCACGCCCGTCATTCGGGTCATCCAATACACGCCGACCGACGTGACCGAGCACGAGGTCAAGGACGTTCAGCAGCTTCGCGAAATGGCTCGGGACGGCGTCGTTACCTGGATTGATGTCCAGGGCTTTGGAGACGAGGAGACGATTCGGGCAATCGGAGATATCTTCGGACTTCACCCGCTCGCGCTGGAAGACGTGGTCAACGTGCCCCAACGACCCAAGACCGAGACGTTCGATGATCATCTGTTCTGGATCAGTCGCATGGCCATGCCCGTCCACGATGGCGCCGTCCAGACCGAACAGGTCAGCCTCGTTCTGGGCCGCAACCACCTTCTGACGTTCCAGGAGCGATACGGGGACGTGCTCGATCCGGTGCGGATACGCATCCGTCAGGGCAAGGGCCCCATCCGCAAGGCGGGACCGGACTACCTGGCGTACGCGATCCTCGATGCGATCATCGACGGCTTCTACCCGATCCTCGAATCGTTCGGTGAATACCTCGAGCGCTTGGAGGAAGGGATCATGGACTCTCCACACCCCGGGCTATTGCATAAGCTGCATCGTGTAAAGCGGGAGCTGCTCGCCATCCGCCGTGCGGTGTGGCCGCAGCGCGAGCTCGTCAGCGAACTCGTTCGTGGCGACTCCGAGTTCGTCAGCGCGATGGTCTGCACCTATCTGCGCGACGTCTATGATCATTGCGTCCAAATCATCGACGTCGTTGAGACTTATCGCGAGTTGACCGGTGGCTTGATGGACGTGTACCTGTCCAGCATCGGCAACCGCCAGAACGAAGTGATGAAGGTCTTGACCATCATGGCCAGCATCTTCATCCCGCTAACCTTCATGGCGGGCATCTACGGTATGAACTTCGAGAATATGCCGGAACTCCACGGCAAGTGGGCCTATCCGATCCTGCTTCTGGCGATGCTACTGGTCGCGCTCGGAATGATCATCTACTTCCGGCGGAAAGGATGGTTATCAACGACGTCGTCCGAGAACGAGTCGCGCGACACGGAGTCGTAGAGAAACGGGTTTGCAGGTGCGGGCTTGGGTTGAGAACACGGATGGAAGATTCGATCTGGCGGGCCTGCGCGGACCCGTATTGCGCCTGCGCCCGCAGCTCTTTGTCTTCGCCTCGCCAGCCGCCGACGGTCCTGCAGGGTTTGCAAGAATCGCCTGAACGCACTTAGAATACCGCGAAGACCGGAGCGGCTTTCATGGGCGACCGGGAATACATGTCGGTTTTGCCCGCGAGGCTCGCGACGAAGGTTCCGTATACATCCCGGCGACGTCGCTGTCCGCGAGCGACTGACCGTCACCGGTCGGGGACCGTGCAAGATGGTTGAGAAGTTACTGGATGCAGCCCGGATCATAGGTTGGCGGGAAAAGGTGTCGTTCCCCGAGTGGGGCGTTCACGGGATCGAGGCCAAGATCGATACGGGGGCCCGCACCAGCGCGATCCACGTCGAGGACGTGGTCAGACTGAAAGGCGATCGCGTTCGGTTCCATCTGGTCACGCGCCGTCGTGAGCCCTTCAAGCATGTGTTGGTAAGGGCGGACGTGGTTCGCGTGACGAAGGTCCGCTCCAGCACCGGACACACCCAGACGCGCTACGTGGTCTCCACCGTGGTCCGTCTCGGGAGCGTTCGGCGACGTATCGAGCTGAGCCTCGTGCGCAGAGAGCGGATGCTCTGCAGGATGCTCTTGGGGCGCACCGCGCTCGACGGGTTTCTGATCGACCCCGTACGTAAGCACGTGCAGAGTCGGGACGAGAACAGGCGAGACGGGAAGAAGAAATCACGATGAAAATAGCCATCTTATCGCGTAGTCCGCGCGCGTACAGCACGACACGGTTGCGGCAGGCGGCGACGAACCGCGGCCACAAGGTGAAAGTGCTCGACACCATGAAGTTCTCGATCCAACTGGAGGCGCAACAGCCCGATCTTCATTACAAGGGGAGGAGGCTCAGCCACTACGACGCGATTATCCCCAGGATCGGGGCGTCCATCACCTACTACGGAACTGCCGTGGTGCGCCAGTTTGAACAGATGGGGGTGTTTTCGGTGAACTCCGCGCTGGGCATCCTGCACTCGCGCGACAAGCTCCGCTGCCTCCAGATACTGAGTCGGCATGACCTCGGTATCCCCGAGACGGCGTTCGTGCGAAACAAGGCCGACGTGCTCCCCGCGATCGATCGGGTCGGCGGTGCGCCGGTCATCATCAAGCTCTTGGAAGGAACGCAAGGGGTCGGGGTCATCCTGGCCGATACGCGCCGCGTGGCGGAGGCCATCATCGAAACGCTGCAAAGCGCCAAGCAAAACGTGCTGATTCAGAAGTTCGTATCCGAAAGCAAGGGCAAGGATCTGCGGGCGTTCGTGGTGGGTGACCGTGTGGTCGCCGCGATGCGCCGCACCGCCCAGGGTCAGGAGTTCCGCAGCAACGTGCATCGCGGCGGCACGACGGAAGCGGTGACCCTCGACCCGCGCTTTGAGGACGTCGCGGTCAGGGCCGCACAGATCATCGGACTGCGCGTCGCGGGCGTGGATATGTTGGAAGGCAAGGACGGGCCCCAGATCATGGAGGTGAACTCCTCACCCGGACTCGAAGGCATCGAGGGGGCGACGAACGTCGACATCGCCGGCGCCATCATCGATTACGCCGCCGACCAGATTGCCTTCCCCGACATGGACCTGCGCCAACGCCTCACCGTCAGCAGAGGATACGGCGTGGCCGAGATTCTCATCGCCCGCGACTCGCCTCTTGCCGGTGTGGCCATCGAATCCTCGGGGTTACGAGAGAAGGACATCACGGTTCTCACGATCGCCCGCCGCGGAAACGTAATCGCGAACCCGCGCGGCACGCGAGAACTCCGCAACGGAGATCGACTGCTCTGTTTCGGCAAGCTGGAAACCATGCGCGCCCTGATTCCGCACCGGAAGCGCAGGCGCGTGCGGAGACTGACCAAGAAGGTGATCCAAGAAGCGCTTCAAGAGGAGCAACCCGGAACATGAGGACGACATGAGTGCAAAGCCCTTGACCATCGGCACCATCGTCGTCGAGCCGGGGCGGCGATGCGATACCGAGATTGTGGTGTCCGAGAGTTACAGCGGACTGCCCGTCGTCGTCCCGGTTACGGTCTGGCGGGCGTCGGCACCGGGGCCGACGGGCTTCATCACCGCGGCCGTTCACGGCGACGAACTCAACGGCACCGGCATCGTCCGCGAGTTGTTGCTGAACCAACCCTTCGAGCTGACATCGGGTTCGTTGATCCTCGCACCGGTGATCAACATGCTCGGGCTCGATCGACATCAGAGATACCTTCCCGATCGTCGTGACTTGAATCGTTCGTTTCCGGGCGACGCCCACGGTAGCTTGGCGCGGCGATTTGCGAACGCCGTCTTTCAGTCGATCGTCAAGCAGTGTGATTTCGGCATCGACCTTCATACGGCCGCGGTCCGGCGAACGAACTTTCCGAACGTGCGCGCGGACCTGACCGACCCGAACGTCCGGCGGCTGGCCTACTCACTCGGAATCGAACTCATCATCAACAAAAAGGGACCGGTCGGTTCGCTCCGGCGAGCGGCGTGTAACGCCGGCTGTCCGACCGTGATTCTCGAGGCGGGCGAGGTCTGGAAGATCGAACCGAGCGTGGTCGAGTGCGGTCTGCGGAGCCTTCGCAATGCGTTGATCGACCTCGGGATGGTCGAGGGCAGACGTGTCGAGCCGTCCTATCAGGTCCGCGTCGACAAGACGAAGTGGGTCCGCGCCGAGGTGGGTGGCATGCTCCAATTTCATGTAGCCCCGGGCGACGTCGTCGAAGAGGGTCAGAGCCTTGTTACAAAAGCGAATCTGTACGGCGGCGATCAGGAAGGTATTTGCTCACCGGCCGACGCTGTCGTAATCGGATTGACGACGCTTCCGACCGTGGGACCGGGTGACGCGGTTTGTCATCTCGCGGTCCTGAAGAAAAAGAGCTTCGAGACCGTCCGGAAAGCGCAGGCCCGATTGCCCGAGGGAAGCCTTCACGAACGACTCCGCGACGACCTGTCCACAAGCGTCGCCATCTCGGAACCCGGTGAGGGTTCCCAGCGCCCGATCCCACCTCACGGCGAGCCGCGCACCGATTCCTGACCGTGCGTCTACACCCGTTCGCAGAGCTCAGCCCGCAACCAGCACGTGACGCCCGAGGGCAACTCCACGTGGACCCATCCCTTGCGCGTGTTGACGATCTTGATCTCCTGGCCGGGCGCGATGCGGTCGACGACCGTCGAGTATCCCTCGCCGTCGCCGGCGTAGCCCTTTGCTTCCTCGAGGACGACCGCCCATTGACCGTCGCCGGTCACGGTGACGACAAGATCGGAGATGCCCACCGTCGCGCCGAGGATCATTAGCACGATGCCGAGACGAGTCCACATTGATCTGCGCCTAACGAAGACCGCCGCGAGCAGCATCACGGTGCCAAGTGGATAAGTCGCCAGCAGAATCCAATGCTTGACAGGCCGGGCGAGGTCATAGTGCCAGAACATCAGCGCCCGTCCGACCGAGCCGATCTCATGTGGCCAGGGTTTGGTGTCACAGGCGTTGCGTAGGGCGATGATGCCGTTGCGCGTCTCCGCGGTGTTCGACAAGCGGTTGGCCCGAAGGTACCAGAGAAGGGTTCGGGCGTCGTCCCCGGCGAAGTGAAACGCGTTCCCCGTGTTGACATAGAGATTGACACTCGGAATGCCCTCTTCGGCAAGGGCGGCGAAGGTTCTTGCCGCGTCGTAAAACTGTTTTCGAGCCTCCACCGTGTCAACGTCGGACTCAGCCAGCATACGCTTCGCGGCGTTGAACGTGAATTGGGCGTTGGCGAACCGCTCCTCCACCGAAGTGTCCTGAGCAGCCGTTCCCGACATGAGACACAGAGCAGCGCCGTAGGTGATGAGCGTGGTCATTTGGCGCTTCTCTCGATCTCTCTGAACACCTCCTTGGCCCGCGTCGTCAGGCGGTCTTTCTCCTCCTCGGTAACAGCGCCGCTTGCGAAACGGCCCGCGTCGCAGGTATCGAGCAGGCCGCGGACCTTTTCCTGAACCTGACGGCTCACGCGTGCCGTTTCGAACGCGTTGGTCAGTGCTTCGGAGGACAGCTCGCCGGGAGGCAGATCGAAGCTCATGCGAAGATAGGACT
>JASFUW010000227.1:0-8152 GCA_050050135.1 Phycisphaerae bacterium | reverse complement strand
CTCAATCATTCTGGATTCCCTGATCAACGACTTTCTGGCAGGTGAGATCGAGCACGCCGTTTGGCGCGCCTGGGATGAAGTTGGCCCCGACGTCATCGTAATCGAGGGGCAAGGCAGCCTGATGAACCCGGCCTATCCCGGAGGGTACGAAATCCTGGCAGCCGGCCGCCCTGACATCGTGATCCTGCAGCATGCGCCTGCCCGCCGAGAATATGATGGGTTTCCGGGCTATCGATTGCATTCCGTTCGCAGGCAGATTCAGGCCATCGAGTTTCTCTCCGGCAAGCGGGTCGTGGCGATTACGCTCAATCACGAACGGCTCAGCGACAGAGGGGTTGAGATCGCGGTCGAGCGGCTGCATGCTTCCACCGGCCTTCCGGTTTGCGATGTCCTGAAGCATGGCATCGGGCCGTTGATCGAAGTCCTCGTTCCTTACCTTGAAGAATCGGAGCCACCATGCAAGGCCGCCGTCTAACGAATGGAGCCGACGGGTCGACGACAGGCAAAGCCGACCGCGCTGCGCATCGGCATGACGCTGACCCCTTCGCAGCCCTCAATGTCATCGAGCGACTCGAGGTCGGCCCGGTCCGAATCGAGTGCAAGCGCATCGTGACGCCATATAAGGTGTCGGTGGATGGTAAAGAGGATGCTACGGAACTTGCGTACCGCTATGAAGAAGACGTCTTCGACCCTCAGGATCCCTTGTCGTGCAATCTCGCGGCCATGATCACTGCGCAGGTCGCATTGAACTACGGCCTTTTCTGTAATGAAATCGTGTTCCACGGTCCGTTTGACGGGGCCGACCGCCGTCTCCTGAACGAGATGGCCAAGAACACGGCACGAGAGATCCTGGTCAAGAAGTTTCTGGAACCGAACCCGTTCCTTGTGGGGGCGGTCACTGAGCTCCCAGCGGTCAAGCAAGCAACCTACTTGCGCTCCAAGCTCGTCTTTCGCGATGATGCCCGAGGACCGGGCGTGCCCGCACCCGCGAAGTCGCCGGCTCCTCTTCCCGCGATCGACAGAGCGAAGCATATGGTCCTGTCCAGTGGCGGTAAGGACAGCCTGTTGAGCTACGCTCTCCTGCGCGAAGCCGGGGTGGAGATCCATCCCGTATTCGTAAACGAATCGGGAAAGCACTGGTTCACCGCCCTGAATGCGTATCGCCACTTCAGCGAGCGTGTGCCGAATACCGCTCGCGTTTGGACGAATGCCGACCGCGTGTTTTCGTGGATGCTCCGGCGGCTGCCCTTCATTCGGCCGGACTTTCTCGACGTCCGCTCGGATGAATACCCCATCCGCTTGTGGACGGTGGCCGTCTTCCTGTTTGGCGCCTTGGCCGTAGCCCGGAGACGAGGCATCGGTCGCATCATGATCGGTGACGAGTTTGATACGACGGACCGGTGCTTCCACAAGGACATCCCGCATTACAACGGCCTGTTCGATCAAAGCCGCTACTTCGACAACACCTTGACGCGCTACTACACGCAGAAGGGCTGGCATATCAGTCAGTTTTCATTGTTGCGATCGATGTCCGAGTTGCTAATCCAGAAGACGCTTGCCGAACGGTACCCTGACCTTCTCGGCTTGCAGATGTCGTGCCACGCTACGCATAAGGAGAACGACCATGTCCGCCCGTGCGGACGATGCGAGAAGTGCCGCCGTATCGTAGGCATGTTGAAAGCAATCGGCGCGGACCCGGGAGCCTGTGGCTACAGCCCCAAGCAGATCGACAACTGCCTGGCCATGTTGCCTGAGAAGCGCGTCCACCAGGAATCTGACGGCGTCGAGCATCTGGCATATCTACTCCACGAGAAGGGGCTGCTGGACCGACCGGTGATTGGTTCTCGGCGTGCCAAAAAGCGGTCACATATTCTCAAAATGCGCTTCGACCCGCGCCGCTCGCCCGTGGAGACCATTCCCTCAGATCTGCGCAGGGCCGTGCACACGGTAGTCTTGGAACATGCCAATGGAGCCGTCCGCCGGAACGGCAGACTTTGGATCGAATATGATCCGGTGGACGATGCGGAGTTGGCCAAACCCTACCCCTTTGAAGCCTCGCAAGCTGCGGCCGGTGCATCACCAGACTCAGAAGACGATTCCCAGAACGACAGCCGGTTCATTTTGGGTGAGCTGACCTGGCCGGAAGCACAAGCCCGATTCAAAACGGTCGACGTGGCATTGCTCCCGGTCGGCTCCATCGAACAGCATGGTCCCCATTTGCCACTGGACACGGATGCGTTCGACGCGCAGCATCTTGCTCGAGAGGTGGCCCAGGGTTGCACGGATCCACGACCCTTTGTTCTGCCTCTCATCCCGTACGGTGTTTCTTACCACCATGCCGACTTCAGTGGCACCATCAGCATCAGCAACGAGACCCTCGCGAAGCTGGTATGCGAAGTGGGCATGAGTGCGGCCCGCAACGGGATCACGAAACTCGTCATCGTAAACGGCCACGGAGGCAACGCTCCGGCGTTGCACTTCGCTGCCCAACTCATCAATCGAGACGCACACATATTCACCTGCGTGGACTCGGGTGAGACGAGCGACACGGATATCAATGCGATGGCGGAGACTCCGAGCGACATCCATGCGGGTGAGATCGAGACGAGCACCGCTATGGCAGTTCGACCCGCGCTCGTGCGCATGGAGAAGGCACGCAAGTACGTGCCGCGTTTCTCGAGCAAATACCTGGATTTCAGCTCGAAACGCAGCGTGGACTGGTATGCACGTACAGCCAAACTCTCCAACAGCGGAGTCATGGGTGACCCGACAAAGGCCAGTCGCGAAAAAGGCGAGAAGATGTGGGCCGTCATGATCAAGAACCTTGTCGAACTCGTTGAGCACCTTAAGGGCATGAGTCTTGACGAGATCTACCAGCGCAACCGCTACTAGGGCAAAGGGATGAAGATCACCGGCTTGGAGTGCTGGCCAGTCACCATGCGGCTCAAGGAGCCGTACACGATCGCTTACGAACACATCGATCAGGCCACCAACGTTTTCGTTCGGATCGATACCGACAGCGGCGTTCGAGGCTATGGCTGCGCCGCTCCTGACGAAGCGGTCACCGGTGAGACCTCGTACGGCGTTCTGGCGACGCTTACGGAGATCGGTGAGAACCTGTTGGAGGGAGGCGATCCACTTCGTTATGCGTACCTTTTGGAAAGGCTCGCCGACGCGGTCCCGGACTCGCCGTCGGCCCGTGCGGCCGTCGACATGGCGATCTTCGACATCGTCGGCAAGGCCGCCAAGCTCCCTTTATGGAAGTTCCTCGGCGGTTATCGCGAGTCGATTAAGATCAGTGTAACCATCGGTGTGCTGCCGCTGGATGAAACGCTGCAACGCGCAAAGGAGCTGACCTCCGAGGGCTTCACCTGCCTGAAAATGAAGGGCGGACTAGACGTTGAAGAAGACATTCAGCGGGTACTCGAAGTACGCCGCGCTGTTGGTGGCGGCGTCGAACTGCGCTTCGACGCAAACCAGGGGTGGTCAGTCGATCAATCACGGGAGTTTGTCGAACGCACACGCGATGTAGCGCTCGAACTGCTGGAACAGCCGACGAGACGCGATCAGCCCGATCTCCTTGGACGGGTAGCAAGAACTGTGCCGGTACCGGTGATGGCGGACGAAAGCCTGATGTCGCTGCGCGACGCGTTTCGTCTTGCCAAGAACGAGTTGGCTGACATGGTCAACGTAAAGCTCATGAAGGTCGGCGGGATCTTCGAGGCGCTTCAGATCAATTCGGTCGCGCGGGCCGCCAGGCTGGAGGTGATGGTCGGATGCATGGATGAGTCCGCCCTTGCCATCGCGGCCGGGCTTCACTTTGCCCTTTCGCGACGCAACGTGGCGTATGCCGATCTCGACGGTCACCTCGACCTGATCGGCGATCCTGCAGCCGGCGCGGTCCGCCTCAAGAACGGCGTCTTATACCCGACCAGCCGACCGGGTCTTGGATTCGATCTGGACGACCTCTAGTCCTGCCTATCGAGGGACATCGCCATGTCAGATACGGACCAACAAATGGGTGTGGAACAGTTCGATAGCCTCATCGCGGTCGGCGACGGGGAACAGCTCGATGCTTACGTCAGCGGCCTGACGACTGGTGAGACGGCACGGGCTGTGTCGCTCTTGGAGGACGACGATCAGGCCCGCCTGCTCACGCTCATGTCTTCCGAAGAAGCCGCGGATCTCGTCGAGCAGATTCCCGACGTCCAGGCTGTTCCCCTCATCGAGCAGCTTGAGCCGCAGACGGCGGCGGCGATCCTGCGCGAGCTTCCAAGCGATGAGCGCGCTGACCTGCTTGGGGCCATCCAACCGGAGAACGCCGAGGCTATCCTTGCGGAAATGAGTCCTCCTGAATCGCGGGCTGCCCGATTGCTGACGCAGTACCCCAATGACGTTGCAGGTGGGCTCATGGTTTCGGAGTTTTTGGCGTTTCCGGCGAGTATCACTGCCGGCCACGTGATTGACGATCTCGAGCAAAAGGCCGACGAATACCGCGATTACACCGTGCAGTACGTCTATGTGACGACACGGGCGGACGAACTCGCAGGTGTGCTCAGGCTACGTGATCTGCTGCTTGCGCACAGGGATCAGCCGATCGAGAACCTCATGATTCGCGAGCCATTGTCGATCACCGACTTTGCCACCGTGGACGAACTCTGGGACTTCTTCCACCGGCATCACCTGCTAGGAGCGCCGGTAGTGACCGCCGCGGGCAGACTTATCGGCGTAGTACACCGTGGGGCAGTGGAAGCGGCGAGACAGGCCCGTAGCGAGAGCAATTATCTGAAATCCCAGGGAATCGTCGGCGGCGAGGAGTTCCGAACGATGCCCATACTTCTCCGTTCGCGCCGGCGGTTGGCTTGGCTGAGCGTCAACGTCGTTCTGAACGTGATCGCTGCCAGTGTCATCGCGTTCTACCAGGAGACCCTGGCGGCGGCGATTGCGCTCGCGGTTTTCCTGCCGATCATCTCGGACATGAGCGGCTGTTCAGGAAGCCAAGCCGTAGCCGTAAGCATGAGGGAGCTGACGGCGGGGCTCCTTCGTCCAACCGAAATGCTATATGTTCTTGTGAAGGAGGCGTGTGTCGGCTGCATCAACGGCGTCGTGCTTGGTGCCTTGATAGCGTCAGTGGCCTGGCTCTGGAAGGGCAATCCCTTCTTGGGCCTGGTCGTCGGTGCGGCGATGGCGCTGAACACGCTCATCGCGGTCTCGATCGGTGGTACGGTCCCGTTGCTGCTGAAGCGTATGAACGTGGACCCGGCGCTCGCATCAGGCCCGATTCTGACCACAATCACGGACATGTGTGGCTTCTTTCTGGTGCTTAGCTTCGCGTCAGCTACGTTACCATACCTGAACTGAGCGCTGGTGTTAGAGAACATAGGATGCTTATCGATCCCCGAATTACGAAGCTGGCCGACACACTTGTCAACTACTCCTGCGCTGTTCGTGCAGGCGAGAAGCTACTAATCGAAGCCGTCGACGTGCCGGATGCATTCACTACGGAATGCATCCGCGTGGCACACCAGGCCGGGGCGGTGCCCCTTGTCAAGCTGGAGTCCGGCCTGGTCAACAGGGCACTGATGATGCATGGCTCCCAACATGGCTGGCAGTTGGTGGCTGACGCCGAACGGTTCCTCATGGATCGGGTGAACTGTTACATCGGGGCCCGCGGCAGCCGCAACATCAGCGAGCTCTCCGATGTCCCGCCGGGGTTGCATCGTCATTACGAGAGTACGGTATGGAAACAAGTCCATCTTCAGAGCCGGTGTACCCGAACGCGCTGGGTCGTGCTGCGTTGGCCGAGTCCCGCCATGGCCCAGGCGGCTGCGATGTCCACTGAAGGGCTGGAAGATTTCTTCTTCAAGGTGTGCACGGCCAACTACGCCAAGATGGCCGTGGCGATGAAGCCATTGGTCGAACGGCTAACGCGTGCGGAAGAGATCCGAGTGGTCGGACCAGGCGCCACCGACTTGAGCTTCTCCGTTGCGGGCATGGGCGCATTGGCCGACGATGGCAAACACAACATCCCAGGTGGCGAGGTCTGTACGGCGCCGGTTCGGGATTCCGCGAACGGTGTCATCCACTACAATACGCCGTCGGAGTGCCGCGGTATGTTCTTCTACGATGTGCGCTTGACACTCAAGGACGGCAAGATCGTCGACGCAAGCGCAAGTGATTCGCGGAGGCTCAACGACATACTCGATGCGGATCCCGGTGCACGTTACATCGGCGAGTTCGCGTTTGGGCTGAATCCCTACTGTACGCGGGCCATCCGGGATGGTTTGTTCGATGAGAAGATCGCCGGCTCGATTCATTTAGCACTTGGTGACGCCGTGGTCTATGACGGCGCGGTCGACAACGGCAACCGGTCGGACATCCACTGGGACCTCGTGCTGCAACAGACACCTGACGCGGGTGGCGGAGCGATCTACCTAGATGATGAGTTGATCCGCGAGGATGGCCTCTTCGCAGCCGACGATCTCGAACCGCTCAACCCGGAAAACTTGCGATGGTAAGGCCGTCGTGGGCAACCATGCTGAACCGTCGTCGAGGAATCATCGACGGTGCTCCGCACAGCCTCGGCGCCCATAGTCGCCGCACGTTATCATGATGAAGGGATGAACCGACGGGGAGGGCCTAGGATGGCAAATGCGAAGATTGACCTTCCCCCCGGGTTCATACCAGTCTCTATCTCACATCAACCACGCATGGATGTCCAGCCGGCGGGCGGAGCGGAGCGAGCGTAGCGAGCGAAGCGGAGCCTGCCGGCAGCCCGATCGCCTCCGGGGTTGGCGGCCGGTAGCCCAACGCGCTGTGCGGACGGGCCGTGTTGTAGTGCCCGCGCCATTGCTCGATCAGCACCTTGCCCTCCCTGAGCGTGTAGAAGATCTCGACGCCCAGCAGCTCATCTCGTAGCTTGCCATTGAATGACTCCACGTACCCATTCTCCCACGGACTCCCAGGCTCGATGAACAATGTCTTCACACCGACGCGCTTCAGCCACTCCCGTACCACCTGGGCTGTGAACTCCGGCCCGTTGTCACTGCGGACATGATCTGGTACGCCACGAATCGCAACCAACCACGACAACCGCTCCAGCACGTCGTCCGAGTTCATCCGCCGAGCAACGTCAATCGCCAGACACTCCCGGGTGTACTCGTCCACGACCGTAAGCAGGCGGAACGGACGGCCGTCGTGCGTCCGATCGCCCATGAAGCCATAGGCCCAGACATGGTCCTGACGCTCGGGTCGCAGGCGGATGCACGACCCATCGTTAAGCCATAATCGTCCGCGTTTCGGCTGTTTGCGGGGCACTTTCAGGCCTTCCGATCTCCAGATCCGCTCGACGCGTTTGTGGTTCACCTGCCAGTCCTCCTCCCGGACAAGCGCCGTGAACCCTACGGCGGCGGGCATCACTGTCGAAGTTGCCCGGCTCGAGGTGTACACCTGGGGTCAACTTCTCGGATTCGGACTCGCGTGGGGGCTGGCCATCCTCTACCGAAGGAACACTCCGTTGCACGTGCGGTTCATGGTCTCAACGATTTTTGCAGTCGGCAGCGCCATCGTGTTCAGGATTCTCATGAACTGGTTCGGCTGGGTACCCGGCTTGGACACGCTCGACGGCCTCGCGGCAGCGAACGGCGCGGTGCTGACGCTTCCGTTGCTGGCGCTGATCGCCATGGACTGGCGCGCGGGGCTGAAAAGGTCTCCATATTGGGTCGTGACCATTGTGATCGGTATCATGCACCTAGGGTACTTCACGTTCACCAAGACCGATGTATGGTACGCGTTCGTTGAGTGGTTTACGGACCTGTCTTCTCCCCGAAGTTAGGCTGACCGTTGTTGGATTCGTTGAGTATGACCGCGTGAATATCGAAGCCGGCACGAAACTGGTGTGGCTCACGAAAACTCCATCCAGCCTCAAGGTGTCTTTTCCACCATGTGATTATCGGACCAATTCATCGGCCCGATTTTCTTGACAGCATCCTTCTGTCCGGCTATATTGCATGCGAAGCGCACAATGGACGATGAGTATCGGTGATGTTTCTGCCACGAACCCTGACATGCTGTTGGCTTGATGTCTCGCGGCAATTCCCCGCCTTGCTACTCACCGGGCCGCGGCAAGTGGGCAAAACGACACTCCTTCAGC
>JASFUW010000226.1:0-8171 GCA_050050135.1 Phycisphaerae bacterium | reverse complement strand
TAGAAGTGACCTCGATAGACGATCGGCGTGGGCATGTAGGTGCCGCGTTTGCTTTTTGCCCAGGCGATGTGCTCGTTGCCCTTCTCGATGTCTGCCGGAGTGATATCACCCGTTGCACCGGCTCGAACGGCGTAGATCGGCTGGATCGGTCTGTAACCACCGGTGAAATAGATCAGATCGTCTCCGACGACGGGCGTGCCGACCGTCACCTCCGAATTGCCCGCGAGCCGCCACAGCTCCTTGCCGGTCAAGGGATCGTAGCCGTAGATGTGCTTGCTGGAGTTCGTGACCAGTTCGGCATGATTCGCCCCATCGTAGATGGTCGGCGTGCCCCACGACGGAATCTCGTCTCGCGGCGTCCGCCAGGTCTGCTTTCCGGTGTTGACGTCGTAAGCAGCGATGAACGAGTTGGTTTGAATATCGACCTGGACGATGACCAAGTCCCTGTAGATGATCGGTGAGCTCGAGAAGCCCCACTGGTAGTCGGGGTCGAAGAACCACCCGGAATCGAGCAGCCCCAGGTCCTGCTGCCACAGCAGTTTTCCCTCGAAATCGTAGCAGTACATTCCCTCGGACGCGAAGGACACGACAACGTGGCGACCATCCGTCACGGGCGTGCAGTTGGCGTGGCTGGCTTTCATGTGACGTTTGACTTTCGGTATGCCGCGGTACGCGACGCGATCCCAAACCACCTCGCCGGTCCGAAGCTTCAGCGCGTGGAGCTTCCAGGTGTGCGTCGTGGAGTCGTCGACCGAATCGACGTCCCCGTAGAGGCCGGGTCGGAAGAGCGACTCGGGGTCACCACTGATTGCCGTCGAGACGAACACCCGATCGCCCCAGACGATCGGCGACGCGTGCCCCAGACCCGGGATCGGTGTCTTCCACCTGACATTCTTCGAGGTGGTCACGTCCCAAGTTGTCGGTGCGGCTTGACCATCGGCGATGCCCGAAGCTCCTGGGCCTCGAAACGACGGCCAATTCTGCGGCTTGCCGACCACGGCGGGCGACTCCTCGCGCGCCGTCGACTCGATCGAAGCGTCGGCGGCGCCTGCGGGGTCGTCATTGACGGCGGCGGCGTCTTTTCCACCCGGCTGTTTGACCTTCTTGCGGGGAAATGCGAACGAACGACCGCCTTGTTCCACGGTAAGACCCGGGACCTTCCCGTCCTTGACTTCAAACACGAGCGCAATGCCCGGGAACTCGACAGACTCGAACTTCGTTTCGTTTGACGGGGCGTAGGTGATCGGCGGTTGCCCCGGAACGGCGCCGATGAGCTTGTTTTCGCCGGCTGAAATGGTCAGTTCCATGCCGATTTCGTTGTTCTCATATGTCCCTTCGTATTTCGCGAGCGTCTCGGCAGGAACCTCGAACGACGGAACCGCCGTCGGCTTGATCCCGGCGGCCTTGATCAGCTCGGCGAGTTCCGTATGCCCCGCTGCGACGGCGCCGGCATACGCTCCGGACAGCATCTCCGGTTCCACCTTGCCGGAGTCGAGCACGGCCCGGACCATCTCCAAGTCTCCCCCCGCGGCCGCGCTCCTAAGCGTGTCACCTGCACCGGTCGCCCCGGCTTTTAGAAGAACACGCACGACCTGAGCGTGCCCGCTCATGGATGCCCATGCCAACGGCGTGGCACCGTAGAACGAATCCGTCGCGTTGACCTCGGCGCCGCGGTCGAGGAGCAGGCCGACCACTTCCACGTTGCCGCGGTCGGCTGCAAAGAAGAGCGGGGTTGCCCCGTACTCCGTGGTCGCGTTGACGTCGGCGCCGGCGTCGATTGCCGCTTTGACGGCCTTGACGTCCGCCGCACGCGCCGCGGCCAAGAGTTTCTCATTCGCATCGCTGAACGGCGCGGCTAACGCGGCATGGATGGCGAACGACGCGGTCGCGAGCGTTTGAATCATGAACTTCTCCAGGTACACCTCGGTGCCAGCCAGGACACGACGGACGGTCCGTGGGTTGGAGCGATTGCCCGGTGCCGAGCCGTGGTTTCGCCCCACGGGAGGACGATCTAGGGGATTTGCGCGTCGGTGTCGAGATGCAAACTGTAGCAAACCGTAGCAAACCGTCACGTGCGATCGGTCGATCCGCTCTTGCTGTCCCCGTCCGAGCCATCTCACGGTCAAGCGGCAGCTTCGCGGGCCCTCAGCGCATCGGCGAACGACAAACCCCCGACCAGTGCGTCTCCTCGACCACGGACTGCGTGTTTTCGTCAAATGGCGGTCGACAGCGCAGTACCTCGGCTGCGCGGCGTAGCTGCCCGCGAAGATGACGCACGAATGACGGCGCATGTCTTCCCGCGGGCTTCGTCGAGTCAGGTCGTTTCGGCGTACAAGTTGCGGCGACCGTAGCGGCTGTAGATCGCGCCGAGCGGATTGTGAGCCAGCACCCGGTCCTTTACGACGAGCGTCGTGACGGGCGCGCGGGAGACCATGCTGAAGATCGCGTCGTGCCCGACGCACAGGCCGCAGAGCACGTTGAATTCCGTCCCGGCTTCGTTGAGCAGCGAGGCTTGTCCGGCCGGGTTGCACATGGTCTCGCGTTTCTTCCCGTCGATCTGTTCGAGGTCGAGCGACTTTTTGTCGATGCCGCAGACCTTGCAACACACCGACACGACCTCGAACTGTCGGCCGAGGATGTCGGCGATCACCTGGGCCTCGTCCGCCAGGCCGATGCAGAAAGCCAAGCCCAACTTTTTTAGGCCCAGCTCTTCCGCGAGCAGCATGATCTCGCGGATGCGCGGCTCCTTGCAGTAGTGCCTGGCTTCGATGGCGGTCGCGGCCCGGTGGAGGCGTTCGACCCCGCGGACCCGATACACCGCGGTCAGCCGGTCCGCATCGCCGAGGCAGTCCTTGCCGTTGACACAGTCCCTCGTTTCACAGTGTGCACACTTGAGGGTCGGCGTGGAACGTGCCATCATCTGGCTCCTTGCGCTTCACGATGTGGTCAACCATCTTACCTGTACGGTTGTCAAACCGTATCGGTTTCCGACGTCCGACTCCAACTTACGACTTCATACCGCGGAGTGCAACCGTTCGGCTCGTTTTTCGGGGACCGGTGCGGCGTGTCGTATGCTCACTCGGCGCGTCGTGTCGGAAACTGTACTCCAGGAACCTGACCGGACGGAAGGCGGCACGCCCAAGCGTCCGCGACCGGAGGAAACCTGCGCAGACAAGCTCACGAGGCGGAAAGCTGTCTGCCGCCCGGAGTCCCCGCCCGGGCGGAGCAGCTCCGCCTCGAACGCCTCGCCGCATGCCGGGCCGCGAGCCCCGGACCTTCGTCCGCCCACGAGCGTCCTCAGTCAGCCGCTCCGAGGAACTCGTGGGCCGCACCCGACGACGGTGTGACTCCGGGAGCTTCAAGCAGGTGCGACGTGTCTCGACACTTTTGGCCAAGCAGTCCATGGGCGGCGGGCAGCGGTCATCATACTGTTTGAGTAACGCTCGGCCCCAACGCAGACCGTCCTGGTAGCTCTTCGCATGGCGACTACTCCGCGTTTGCCCGCGATCTGGCCGGCTGCGTCGCCACGGGCGTCACGCCTGAAGAAGTCGACGGGAATGTCCGAGAGGCCATCCGCTTCCACGTCGGCGGCCTGCGCGAAGCCGGGCTGCCGATTCCGCAAGCGATGAGTCGGTGTGATTACGTGGATGCGTAGGGCCAGACTGGTACGGTCGTGTCCCGGAGGGACATCCGCTATTAGCCCAGCGATTCATCGTTGGGAACCTGGCGTTGGCGGACAAGCAGAGCCCCGTAGGAACGAATGATCGTGTGCCGGCGCTTCAGCCGTCCCTACGGGACTTGGGTGTCGTTGGCGCGGCACCACCCACCGATGAATCGGTGGGGTAAGTTCAAGCGCCCCTACGGGGCGGCAATGCGGCGCGTCCGCGCCCCTACCCGTGCAAACGCCTGGGGAAGTCGAGGGGAAAATCCGAAAGGCCATCCGGTTCCACATCGATGGGCTTCGCGAAGACGGGGCACCAGTTCCGCCAGCGACGAGTCGGTGTGATTAGGTGGATGCCTGAGGTACAACTGTACCCCACCCGATAGGGAAGATCGCGTAGGACGAGGATTGATAGTGCGACGACTGGTTGGCGCGGCACACCCTACTCGGTCGGGCAGCACTTTGTGCCATGCGCCCGTCGCGCCACGTCTGCAGCAACCAGTTCAACGCATGCATCGCCGAGGACAAGTGACCGACCGTTGACGCCCAGACGATCAAGTTTGTCCAAAAGTGTGCGCTTTACCGCCGGCTTCACCACAAGGCGTCCACATTCGCAGACGCCCATCTGAGCGAGCGCTTCGTCATGGTTAACGCCGTATTTCAGTGAAAGAGTGATCCATGCCTCCTGACTGTGAGCGCGCTCCATGAATTCGGGGTAATGGAGACGCACGAAGACGTCTTTATCGTCGCCCTCGATAAAGTCCCTTTCAATGTCACGGGTGACGTGCCCGCGCTTTCGATACGCTGTTGGCCATTGCAGTTTGAGCGCCTGCGTGAAGTTGTCGTAGCTCATCCACCAGACAATGCCAGGCTTGTCGAATTCGCGCCGGCATGCGAAGAACAGGCCGGTAAGCCAGTGGGATGTCCAGTCTACGCATCGAGTTGGCAGACCGTGGTGGCGCCCGACGTAGAGCGTTCCGGTCGTCCGTAGGGTTTTCCAGTCCAAACGCGCAAGTTCGATATGTCGCCGCGCTCCAGGAGTCAGGTGGATCCAAGCGTCCTTAACGAACGATTCAAGAAGGCGCGTCTCTTCCTTTTTTTGCGCTTCCGGATCGCTTGGTCCGTTCATCTCAAAGTGCAGGTCGAGACTGGAGACTATACGACCCCAATCGTCGTATGCACCGTGAAATGCGCTCGCGCGGCCGGAGTCGAACAACTCAAACAGTGCCGCGAGACACTCGTCGGCGGTGTCCGGTTCGGTCACCCGCCATACCTTGTTGACATCGTACGTCGCGCTTTTAGTACTCATGTTGCGTCGTCGCTGCAGACGGGCGGCACGCACCTCACCCTACCGCCGTCCACAGGACGTGGCGCTTAATTGTACCACGGGGCCCTCTTTGGCGGACCCGTGCCACGCACCGATTCACCCTCCCCCTGCCGCTCCCTGGAAGGGAGGGGAGAGTGACAGTTCCGCTTCCTGACGGTCGCGGCTCGGACTTGTCGCTCACTGTCGCGCGGTCGCGGGCGCTACAGCCCGACGATGTTGTAGCCGGCGTCTACGAAGATGTTTTCGCCGGTGACGCCGCTGGCGAGGTCGCTGACGAGGTAGAGGGCGGTCTTGCCGACTTCGTCGCCGCCGATGTTGCGGCGGAGGGGGGCCTTGCGGGAGACCCAGTCGAAAATCTCGTCGATGCCGCCGACGGCCATCGAGGACAGGGTGCGGATCGGTCCGGCGCTGATGGTGTTGACGCGGATGCCGAACTCGCCGAGCTCGGCCGCGAGGTATCGGGTGCAGGCTTCGAGTGCCGCCTTCGCGACACCCATGACGTTGTATCCGGGGATGGCCTTCTCGCTTCCGTAATAGGTCATGGCCAACACCGATCCGCCGTTGGGCATGATCTGTTTCGCCCGCCCGGCGACAGCGACAAGCGAATAAGCGGACACGTCGAGGGCCTGGCTGAACACGTCGCGCGGGGTCTTGTTGAACATGCCGGGCTTGAGGTAGGTCCGGTCGGCGAAGGCGATGGAGTGGATGACGAAGTCGATGGCGTCGAACTCTCGTTTCGCGGCGTCGATGACGGCGTCGAGGTCCTCGTCTTTCGAGGCGTCACAGGGGATCATCCAGGGGTTGGCGGTGCCGATGTTTTCGAGCGCCTTGCGGGTGCGGCGCTCGTTTTTCTCCCCGGGCAGATGGGGGAAGCCGCAGACCGCGCCTTCATCGAGAAAGGTCTTGGCGATGTGGCAGGCGATGCTGCGATCGTTCGCGATGCCGAAAATCAGGCCCTTTTTTCCGTCGAGCAATCCCATGCAATCCGTCTCCGCCCCGTCCGTACCGAGCGCATTTCCGCGGCGGCATTGTCGCGTGGATCGGGCAGCGTGACAAGGTGCAGCGCTGCGCGGCCTTGAAGGGGGCAGCTCGCCGCGGTTACGGCGTCCCGAACAGCGCCGGTCCGCTGACATTTGGAAGATCATCGGGCTGCATAATGCCGAGTTCGAGGGCGATCTGCTTCAGCCCGTGCACGTGCAACGTTCCGACGTTCCGAGCGCGAGCCAGGATCGCCTCGCGGATGGCGACCGGGTCGACGCCGAGCTTGTGTGCCCGGCGGACTGCCCATTCCCGAGGTTTTCGGTATCGGCGGCGCTGCTCGGACGCGATGTATGCCAGGAGGTTCGTTGGCGGATGCTGGACATCGATACGCCACGCGAGCATGTGCAGTTGATCCTCGGTGATCGCTCCTTGCTCACATGCTGCGTCGAGTACCGGATTGATCTCCCTGTCGCCGAGGTGGGCCAGGACATCCGCTGCCGCGTGGTGAAACTCACCTAGCGTCAGATGTGCGCGGACCATCTCGCGCAATGGCTCGAGCACAGTCGGGCTGAGTCGGTCGATCACCTCTTCGGGAACCAAGCGTAACTTGCCGTCCGCGAGCATCTCGAGGACTCGGGCATCCCAGTCATCCTGGGAGACCCGGCAACGCAACACGAGGCGCTCCGCGGCTCGCCGGTCCGGAAACAGACTTGTGGGACGCGAGCAGACCTCAAGGGCGAGCGCGTGGATCCTGCGATGGTCCGGCAACTTGTCCAGCAGTGAGTTCGATGCCAGAACGAATTCGTGTGTCAGGGTCAACTCGGCCACGACCGCTGCCAAGCGCTGATCCTTGTGCCTATCGGTGCGCCGCGGGCGCCTTGGCGCCTCTCCGGGCCTGTTCCTCCGGGACCTGCAGGCGCCGTTGCTCTTGCGGATCGCGGGCCGGTAGGCTAGCTGGACCTCGAACGTGTCAATGATCAACTCGGCGGTGTGCGAATCGGCGAGCGCACACGCCACGTGCAACGCCAAAACACGCGATGACCTCGGCTGTGACCGATCCTGGGTGATGCCCATCAGTCGCGCCGTGACCGCCACGTCGCCCTTCCCCGCCAACTCCTGCACGGTCTTCGCGCAGTCCTCCAGTGCTGCCTGCTCTCCGGATTGACGGATCGCCTCCCATCGCTGAAGTGCGTCTTGTACCTTCACCTCGGGTGGGATGGCCCCATAGAGCAGCGTCGGGAGCAGCGCGATGCCACAGGCCAAGTGCGAAACCACGATTGATCCTTCCAGACGCGGGAGTCAGGAATGTACGCGTTCCGGGTCGGGAGACTGAGACGGCCTAACGCAACCAAGGTTGGTCGAACGAAGTCCCCGGTCCCTCACGGTCGCGGCTCGGTTTCATAACATGCCCGAAGCACCTGACGACGGATCGACGGCGCCGAATCGTCTTTCGCGGTCGGCGAAGTCCTTGATGGCCGCTTCCAAGTCTTCTACCCCGAAGTCGGGCCAGAGTTTCTGCGAAACGTGGATTTCCGCGTAGCTGATCTGCCAGAGGAGGAAGTTGCTGACACGGCGTTCGTTGGCTGTCCGGATCAGAAGGTCGGGGTCGGGCAGACCGGCGGTGTTCAACGAGTCGGTGATGTGTTGTTTGTCGATCTCGTCGGGTGCCAGCCTGCCGTCCTGCACGTCGGTGGCGATTCGGCGGACGGCGTCGACGATCTCGTCGCGCGAGCCGTAGTTGATGGCCACACACAGGGTGAGCCCGCTGTTGTTCCGGCTCATGTCGATGGTCTTGTCCATTTCGGTCAAGACGGGCTGAGGGAGGTTGTCGCGGCGACCCAGATGGACGAAACGGATGTTCGTCTTCATGATCGTCTCGCGTTCGGCGATCAGCGAACGAACGTAGAGGTCCATCAGGAAGTCGACTTCCCTTTTCGGTCGCTTCCAGTTCTCCGAGCTGAAGCTGTAGAGGGTGACGACTTCGACGCCCAGCTTCGCACAGTGGGTGATGATCGTGCGGACGGTTCGTGCACCGCGCTCGTGCCCCTTGATGCGTGGCAGATCGCGCGCCCTCGCCCAGCGGCCGTTTCCGTCCATGATGATCGCGATGTGCCGGGGCATCTGTTCGCGGGTGAGACCGAGAACTTCTTGCGGGTCCAGTCGGGTTTCTTCCATGGTGTTCACTGACTAAGGCGAGGAGGG
>JASFUW010000225.1:0-8178 GCA_050050135.1 Phycisphaerae bacterium | reverse complement strand
GGTTCCATCATTGGTCAGTACGCCGTTGATGGTCAAAGAGGAAGCCGCTTCCACAAGGACGGTCCCCTTGTTGGTCCAGTCACCTCGGGCGTTCACGAAACCGCCGCCCGAGGATCGCAGGGTCCCGCGGTTGACCCAATCGGTTCCGCTGACGGTGACGGTTCCGGGGGCGTCCGCGTGTATCGTGCCGTTATTGATCAAGGTACCGAACAGGTCGCCAACGCTGCCCGTGGAGCCGTGGACGGCGATGCCGGATCCAATCTCAAAAGTGCCGCTCTCCTGCCACACCGCGTTGCCGCCACCCAGCAGTTCGATCCGCCCTGTCCCGCCGACTGTCTTCTCACCCCGATCGAACCGGAGCTGGGAGCCGTTGATCCGGATGGTCCCGTGGAGCGTCAATCCGTTGTCCACATTCACGTGTGTCTGAGCGGTAAACATGTGCAGATCGGCGTTCAGCGTGACCCCGTTGAGCGAAGTGCGACTTCCGTACACGCCGGGCACGGTTTCCAGCGGTGTGCCGTCGGCGCTGGAGATCGTCCCTCCAATGATCGTGCCCCGCCCGAGCTTCCAGTTGAAGTTCCCGGCGTCGATGGCGAGTCCCGTATCGTTGAAAAGGGTGCCCTCGATCACCACGAGACTGCTGCTGAAGGCGAAGGTGCCGAGATCGGCGACTCTGAAATCCCCGAACAACCGGACGTCGGCATCGGTTGCGATGAGGTTCCCGAGGCTTTCATACGTGTGGCCGCTTTCGCCGAGCACGAGCCTGCCCGCGTTTGTGGCTTCGATGGTGCCGTGGTTGGTCCATTGGTGTCGCAGCCACAGTTCGCTTCCGCTCCCGCTGACGCGGGCGGTGCCGTTGTTGACCCAGTCGGCCCCATCGACTCGGATGATGCCCGGGGCGTCCGAGTGTATCACGCCGTCGTTGGTCAGGGGCGCGTCTCCCCGACCGATAAACCCTCTCGCCCCGCGAATCGTGACGCCGTGTCTGATGTGAAGGCTGCCACGATCGTTTTGAAAAATCTGCGGCATGCCGGAATTGGCGACAAAGAATATGGTGGCGTCGCCGTCGATGAACTTGTTCGGGCCCTCAAAGAGCATGCGGGAGCCGCTCGATGAGGAGGCCAATCCCGTCATCCGGACGGTACCGTTGATGGTCAATCCGTCCCGGATGCGAAGGGCCGCGAGATTCCCATCCAGGAGGTCCATGTTTCCGTTGACGGTCACCCCGTCGAATGTGGGGGCGCCGGGAGTCAAAATGTTGATGAGGCCGCCAGGGCCCAGGTCCACGGTGCTGTCTACGAGCGTTGCAGAGGTCATCTCCAGTGTGCTGTTCATCTGAAACAAACCTGCAACGGAAAACGTGCCGAATGTTTCAAGACGAAGCTTCTCGTTGCAGACCAGGCTACCCAAGGGTCCATCGAACGGCACGGTGTTGTTATGCGTCACGGTAACCTCGGCATCGGGCACGTCGATGATCGTGCTGTGGCCGGGTCCGGGTCGGAAGAACGCCTCCCAATTAGGCTCGTCGACCCATAAACCGTCAGTCGGCGACACCCAGCGCACAATGTTGGACAGGACGATGATGCCGACGTCAGTGGTGCCGCCGCGGAACGGTTTGACGAAGCGCGCTGCCCCGAACAGGTCCTCGCCGCCGATCGTAGCCGTGGTGACCACGTCGACCAGAGGTGGAATCGTCGAAACGTCGCCAAAGACGAAGACGCCGTCTTGGTCGGTGAGCACTACACGATCCTTGCCGATAAGCTCAACCGTTGCACCGGCGACCACATCGCCTTCCGGGTCAAGCAGGCGAACAACGCCCGTTACGGCCGTAACGTCCGGGTCACCCGGCGGCGGCGCGGTGTCGTTGAACTCCCGTTGGAGGACTCCCCAGTCGAGCAGGTCGACCGTGTCGGAAGCATTCACGTCGAAACAGTGGCACTCATCCGGGGCGTCGCCGGCAGGTCCCGTGACACAGTCCATGAACCGGCTGGAGTCGACATATCCGACGCTACCGTCCTCGTCGCAGTCCATTGGAGACAATCGATGCCAGAAACCCCCGGTCAGTTCGATCCCGCCACCCGACAAAACGGCGTCGCCCGCCTGGCCGACGGTCGCCGAAAGCTCGATACCCCCCCCCTCGCTTCGCATGACGGAGCTACCCTCGATCGAATGGCGTATCATCTCGCTGATGGGTGTGGCATAAGCGGTCTGCGCGAATGCGACGACCGCTATTGCAACGATGGCCTTCGGCAGCGTTTTATTGCGGTGCATTTCGCGGTACCTGCAAGAGGGGCGTTTAGAAGCGATCCAGAACGGCCGTACAGAATACAGCTCCGGGCGACGAGGTTCATGGGGTCTGGGGGACATCGACAGCACCATATGGGGTCGGAATGAAGACCAATGTGAGCCTTTGCTCGAACGCCTCGGTCGCCAAACTAAAACTGAAAGGCCTTGCCTTCAGCGAGAAGGAATGGACGCCGGCGGTTACCGAAAAAACTTCGTGAATCGATGCGGTGGACAGCGCAGCGGCCGTCACGTCATCGATGTAGTGCGTGCCCTCTTTGCCCGTGTCATTGTCTGCAATCCACAAGGTCCAGGAGGTGTCCACTCCGATCGTCCCCGTAAAGCCAAGCACAGTCGCGTAGGCGAGGACAAAACCGTCTGTGGGCACGTCAATCGAGGCTTCGACAAGCGTCTTCTCCGAATCCACGACGACGAGTTGTCCGCCTTGCGTACTCGCGATGCCTGGCTCGTCGGCGATCTCGCGCGTGTCCACGGCGTCGGATGGGAGTACGACGGATTCGGTACCGTCGGCTGGTGTAAGAACCAGTCGATCCGAATTGCCGAGGTAATCCGCGTTCGGACCATAGGTGAAATGGAGACTCGACCCAGCTTGCGAAGTCGCCCGGAACATCGCCCAGTGGTCAGTCAGCGGACCCTGCGGATGGATTTCCTTGAGTGAAATCGCAGAGCCCGACAGCCCGGTATCATCGCTGTATAGACCCAGCACTGCGTCCGCCGATTCGACGACGATGTCGTCACTCTGCGTTACAGGACCCTGGATGAGATTCTCGCCAGTGTCGACATTGAACTTTCCGGTAGGTGTCGAAGTCCCAACGCCAACAAAGCCCGTGGTGCCGTTCGCGGCGAGAATGGGCGCGCCGGCTTGGTCGTCCACGCGCATTCCGAGGTTTCCGCTCACATGGAGGTCTGCTGCGGGGCTCGGCACCCCCACACCGACATGACCTTCGAAGTAGTTGCGACCGCCCAAAAAGTAGCCTGCGTACCCATCGGGGCTGCGGGTGTCGGCATGGACGGCATACGAGACACCAGTATCCGCAAGCGACAGCGCTGAGACTGCACGCGCGCCCTCTGGGCTGTGGACGATCCCGGACACGCCACTCGGGCTACCAGTTTGCGATCGTGCGTCGCCTTCCACGCCTTTCCCTGAGGGCGTGAAGACCTTTCCCAATACGCCGGCACCACCACCGGAATCTGCGAACACTCTTCCTTCGATGGCCGTGGCCCCACCCGCATTGGCTTCGGCGAGTAGCGCCGAGGTCGTGTCCACCAAAACGTGGAGCGGAGCGTCAGGTTCGGTGGTCCCGATGCCGACCTCATCCTGATCGTCAACGACGATTCCGCGGGTTTGCAGCGCGTAGGGGGCGGCTGTCACGGGTTGCCGCGGATCGAGCGTGACAAACGGTACGACATCCGCGGGGTCGTGGGGCGTGCGGACGCGGACTTCCAGCCAGCGATCTGCTCCGGCGAATGCCTCAGCGCCGAAGTCAACGTCAACGTGGAAGAGCCCCTTGACCACCTCAACCGCGTTAATTCGGTAGTCGGTTCCGAGCTGTTCGGGCGCTACCGGATCCGGGTGGAGTGAGAACTCCAGATCGACGAGGCCATTGAGCACGAAGCCATCCTGTTTCAGTTGCCCTTGGTAGGAAAAAGCGGTGCCTTGGAGCGTCCCGGCGAACGCTACGGATGCAAGGCCAAGGGATACTAGCACGACGCCCACACCAAAGATCCGTTTCGTCATCATCATTCGGGTCCTCTTTTCGTTCGCCAGAAGCGGCCTGCCGAAGCCCTGGCCCCGATGGTATAATCAGAACTCTATAGCTGGCGGCTTTCAGGCCTCAGGGGGATACGCCGAAAAAGCCGACGGAATGGCTCATCGAATTCCCAGGAATCTCGGATGTGGCTGAGAAAACTGATGTAACGCGGCTTCTGGACCGGATGCGGGAGGGTAATTCGGGGGCTTCGGAGGCGATTATCCCGCTGCTTTACAGGGAACTCCGCGCCATCGCGTCCCGGTGCCTCAAGTCGGAGAGGCGCGGCCACACGCTCCAACCCACGGCACTCGTTCATGAAGCCTTCCTTAAACTCGTTGACCAGAGAGACGCAAACTACGAGTCGCGGGGGCACTTCATGGCCATCGCCGCACTGGTCATGCGCCGCATCCTGGTAAGTCATGCAGAGAAGCGGTCGGCCGCGAAGCGCGGCGGCGGAGCAGCGCGGGTACCGCTTGACGATGGGTTGGGCGCATTTGAGAAAAAGGGCGTGGACCTCGTGGCGCTGGATGAGGCCATGAACAAACTCGCTCAGCGGGACCCTCGCAAGGCCACGGTGGTGGAGCAGCGATTTTTTGCGGGCATGGAAATGAGCCAAATCGCCGAGAATCTCGGCGTATCTCTTGCGACGGTGAAACGGGATTGGGAGTACGCCCGGACCTGGCTGATGCGGGAGATCGAGTGCGGTGGCTGAACTGACGCCTGAGCAACAAGAGCAGGTCGAGGAGCTGTTCGAGCAGGTTCTCGAGATTGAGCCCGCATCGCGGCCTTCCCATCTTGACTCGTCCGGCGCGGCGCCGGCCGTCCGAGAGGAAGTGGCATCATTGCTGGCGTATCATCCGGCAGCCCGGGAGCGGCTCGATACGGCGGTCGTTCCTCCCGAAGCCGTCGTCGAAGCAGTTGATCATGTCCTGTCAGATGTCCAGCTCCGCCCGGCACTCGACCCGGTAGAGGTCGGTCCGTACCGAGTCATAAAGAAACTCGGTGAGGGTGGAATGGGCAGCGTCTATCTCGCCGAGCAGGACAAACCGCTACGCCGACAGGTAGCAGTGAAGCTCATCAAGCTCGGCATGGACACGCGCGGTGTGCTTGCGCGTTTCGACGCGGAGCGACAAGCGCTGGCCCTGATGAACGACCCGAGCATCGCGCGTGTCTTGGAGGCCGGTGTTTCCGCCGACGGCAGGCCGTACTTCGTCATGGAATACGTCGACGGCCCGCCCATCACCGACTACTGCGATCAGAATTGCCTGGATCTCGTCGCGCGACTGGAGCTGTTCGGTTCGGTATGTCGGGCCGTTAATCATGCGCACCAGAAGGGCATCATCCACCGGGACATCAAGCCTTCCAACGTGCTTGTGTGTGAGGAGGATGGTATCGCCATCCCCAAAATCATTGATTTCGGCGTCGCAAAAGCGACGCATCAGCGTTTGACGGAGCGAACCTTGTTCACGGAACACGGCGTGCTGATCGGCACGCCGGAGTACATGAGCCCGGAGCAGGCGACGATCCACAACTCCGACGTTGATACGCGATCGGACATTTATTCACTCGGCGTACTGCTCTACGAGTTACTCGTGGGCGCGCTGCCAATTGATACGGAAGCGCTGCGCCGCGCCGGCATGGAAGAGCTGCAGCGGCTGGTTCGGGAGCATGACCCTCCAAGACCGACCACCCGGCTTATCCATCTCCGTGACCAGGCGGTAGAGTGCGCACGGCGAAGGGGCACCGAGCTTCCGACGCTGGTGCGCAGAATCCGTGGCGATCTTGAGTGGATCGTCATGAAGTGTCTGGAAAAGGACCCCAATCGGCGTTACGCGACCATCGTCGAACTGACCGACGACCTCGACCGCTTCCGCCGACATCACCCGGTAGTCGCCGGTCCGCCGAGTACAAGCTACCGCGTGCGCAAGTTCGTCAGACGACATCGTGGGTTAGTCGCGGGCACAGCCGTCGTACTTTTCGTCTTGGCGGCCGGGCTCGTCTCGACCGTCACCTTTGCGATAGGCGAAGCCCGCCAACGCGCCGATGCCCAGGCACAGGCAGACACCAACAAAGCGATCAATGATTTCCTGAACGAGATGCTCGCCTCTGTGGACCCCAATAAGGCGAAAGGGCGGGACGCGGGCATCCTGCGCGACATTCTCACCGAGGCCGCGGCCAACGTAGGCCCAGAGTTTTCCGGAAACCCAATCGTCGAAGCATCGGTGCGTCGTACGATTGGACGAACGCTCATGCACTTGGGCCTCTACGATGAGGCGGCTCCACACCTGGAGCAGGCCTTGGAACTCGAACAGTCCCTACAGCGCGACTCCCTGGCCAACCTGGCTGAGTCCACGCACCTACTTGGTAGCCTGCGTGATTATCAAGGTAGATACGACGAAGGCGAGGACCTTCTGCGCCGAGCGATCGCACTGCGCCGCGATGATTCGGCGCAAGATCGCGCCGCACTCGGTGTCAGTCTGAACAAACTGGCTGGCGTCCTGCTGCACCGGGGCCGTCTGGAAGACGCCCAAGATTGTGTCGACGAGTCCCTACAGATTCACGAGGCTCTCTACGGTCGAGACGCACCCGAGGCGGCCACGCCGCTGAACCTGCTCGCTGTCTGCAAAATGAGACTGGGCCAGCATGAAGAAGCCGAGTCCCTCTTTCGCGAATGCCTAACAATAACAAGTGAATCCCTGGACGACTTCGGCTGCCTTGTGACCATGCACAATCTCGCCCTTACCCTCAAGGAACTGGGTAGATACGACGAGTCCGAGGAGTACTACCTGCGTGCTCGGAAGGGATACGATCGCGTCGTTGGGCGGGAGCATCCCGCCAACCTTGCCGCGGGCAACGCGCTCGCCGGCTTATTGGAGCTGCAAGGCCGACACGCGGAATCCGAGTGCCTTCATCGCGAGATATTGGCCACACGCCGACGCACGCTCGGAGATAGGCATCCCAAAGTGGTTAGCAGCCTGAGCGGCCTCGGAAGCGTGCTACTCGCGCAGAAGAGATTCACAGAAAGTATCGCAGTCTTTCGAGAAGCGGCCGATCTTGCTCGGGAGTGTCATGGGCCTACTCATCCTGTGCTTGCCATATCGCTCGGACAACTGGGTTTCGCACTACGCGATTCCAAAGATGCTGCCAATTACGCCGAATCAGAACGGGTCATGCTGGAAGCATTGGGCATTTTCGATTTGACGCTGCCTGAGAATCACCCTTACACGCTCAACACTTTGCGTGGTTTGGAGAAGTTGTATGCCGAGGACGCCATGGACAATCCCGTCAAGCTGGCGAACGTCGAAGCCCGGCTCGACGCCGCTGCATCCGAATAACCCACGCTCGGGGCGCATCATCATCCCGGCCTCGGTGAACACACGACGAGTGCCGAAAGTTCGGCACTTTCGGCCGAGTCATGGAACGGACAAGAATCGACCATGAGTTCCCCGTATCGCACCTGGGCGGAGGGCGTCACTGACGAAGGCCTCGCGCATCTTCGTGGACCACACGTTGCGCATGCCTGTCCGCAAAATGCGTGTCCGAACCCGATTGCTGCCGCCACCACGGCCATTCGGCGTGAGCGACCACAGGTCTATAGGTCGGTCGCCTGTAACACCCAGGTCATTGCGGCGGATCACCGGGTCGGGGCATCGAGCTTCGCTTTCCACTCGCCTGCCTTGGCGTCATAGCCCTTTCCTGGCTCGGCTTTGTCCCACGCAGCATACAGATCGGGTAACTCATCAGCCGGTTGCAGTGCGAGCGAGATTCTGGCGGCCGTAAAGTAGTAGCTTCCTTGCGCCCGATGCACAAGTCGTTCACACTTGTGGCGTGACGACCGCGACGGCGACAGAACTACAACGGATCATCGACTCGGCCTTGCGTGGCGAACTCGATGAGGCGACGGCCGATCGGATTCATGCGTTCGGGCGTGAAGCGGTCACGTTGTTCGCCCTCGCGCTGAACAGGCGTTTGGCCGAGCTTCAAGGAACAAGCCGAGGGGAACAAGTTTCGCCGTCCACGCCGTCGGGGATGGTGCCGGTCTATGCCAAGCCGAACAAGTTGGGTTGGACCCAAGTTCAGATAAGTAAGCCTGACCCCCTTTTTGACCCCCTTTTTCCCTTTT
>JASFUW010000224.1:0-8223 GCA_050050135.1 Phycisphaerae bacterium | reverse complement strand
AGGCACACCTCGTAACCGGATGCGGAACGTCGCACGACGGGAAGTCGCATCGATCGCGGGCCGGGCATGGTGAGCTGCCCGGTGCGCGTCCCGCGCAGTGCGCGGTCCTCGAACAGGTGCTGCACATAGTCGGGGTGGGTCACCGCGATGATCAACCGCCCATCGGTCGTCAGGACCCGATGGCACTCAGCCAGTGCCTTGCGGAGACCGGCGGTTGAAACTTCCTGGAACACATGGATCGCAAGGATAAGGTCGAACGAGCCGTCCTCGAAGGGATACCTGGCGCGGACGTCAAGGCGTTGATACTCGGCGTCCTCGATGTGGAATTCGCTCTCAGCCGTGGCGACCAACCTCGAAGAGGCGTCGGTTACCACAACACGCGACGGACCTTGCCCGCGGAAGTTGTCGAGCAGCAGCGGAAGGAAATACCCGTTGCCGGCCCCGAGCTCGAGAATCGAGCGATCCTCGATCGACGGTATCTGACCGAGGATAAGGTCATTCATGACGAGTCGGCAGAACGGTCCGCCATCCCCCCCCGTCGCGCCGTGCCATCGCTCCGCGATACGATCGTAATAAGTCATGCTGTATGGTGGTTTCGGTGCGGCCACCCCGTCAACAACAGCAGTTGCCTCGGAATCGAGAAGCGCGGGAGAGCGCGACCGCCAGCCACCTCCTCGGGCGCTCGCGCAACAGAGCCCGCTGCTCGTGGAAGCAGCAAGCGAGCCTCCAACCTGCCCGATCACAACGTGGCGAAGCTGCGCAATTTGCGCATCTTTTCTAGCCGCCCGCTTGTGCCGGCGACGTGCATCCGAGGCGTTTGGCAGAAGGAGGCCGCGCGTGACGGTGCGGCAGGGGACGCGCAGCAGGTGGTTTTGTATCGTACCTTTTTGGTGCGGTATGTCCGTTCGCACCGCGCGCGTGTGTCGAATCTCGACGGAAGTGATGACGGCATGACGCACCGGGTTCGCGAGATCGAGAGGTAAATACGGAAGGCGTAAAGTCTTGAACCAGTTCGGTAGCGTAATCGGTGTGCTCGTTACTCTTCAATGCCCTTGGCTTGATACCGGGTAGATACGCCGGGCGATTAGCGATGGCGGATTTTGGTTTCGCGGCTGGCACGGTTCGTGTATCCTGTTTGCATGTGTCTGTCGACTTCACGAGGTTCGAGCAAGCCGTTCGTCGCAGCCTCGGTCCCGGCAAGCGGACGTCAACCTGTCCCTGAAATGCAACTGCAAAAGGTGCTGACACGATGATCGCAGAGAGCACGGCCGTCAAAGAGGATGTTTGGGTCCACACCTCATGCGGGGGTTGCTACGCCCAATGCGGGATTCGCGTTCACCGCGTCGACGGCGTGGTGGTGGACATCGAGGGCAACCCGAACACGCCGGCGGGGAGCGGCCGAATCTGTGCCAAGGGCACGTCGCAGTTAATGACCTTATATGATCGACACCGCGTCAACTATCCGGTCAAACGGACCAACCCCGAGAAAGGCGTGGGGGTCGATCCGAAGTGGGAGCGCATCTCCTGGGAGGAAGCGCTCGAGACCATCGTCACCAAACTGAAGAACATGAAAGACCCTCGCGGGGCCTACTTTCAGGCGACCACCGTGCAGACCAGCGAGATTCGCTTCGCGGTGATCGCCTTCATGCGGGCCTTCGGGTTCAAGAACTACTGGGTGTCAGGCGGCGGTCTGTGGTGCGGCAACGGTGCTCACTTCATGAACGGCATCATGCACGCCGCGTGGTCGATCATTCCCGATTGGAATTACAACAACTACACCATCTATTTCGGTTGCTCGAAGGGTCACGGTGCCGGGCACGCCGCGCTCCAGACGGCGCAGTGGGTGGCGGACGCCCGGGCGAGAGGCATGAAAGCCGTCGTTTTCGACCCCTTCCTGTCGACGCAGGCGTCCAAGGCGCACGAATGGGTGCCGATTCGCGTGGGCACCGACGGGGCAGCCGCCCTCGGCATGCTCAACGTCATCCTCAACGAGATCGGCCAGTGGGACGCCGAGTACCTCAAGATCAAGACCAATGCCCCCTACCTGATCCAACCTGACGGGCACTACATGAGAGACGGTGCCACCAACAAGCCACTTGTCTGGGACGCCGACGCCAACAAAGCCAAGACGTTCGATGACGAGTCCGTGACTGACTCTGCGCTCGAGGGCACGTACAAAGTCGATGGCAAAGACTGCCGACCGTCCTTCGAGCTGCTCAAGGCGCACGTCAAGAACGAATACCCGCTCGACAAAGTCGAGAAGATCACCAGCGTGCCGGAGTCGACGCTCAGACGCGTCGCACACGAGTTCGTCGAACACGCTCAGATCGGCAGCACCGTCACGATCGACGGTAAGGTACTCCCGCTTCGCCCCTCCGCGGCTATCTTCTTCCGCGGCAGTCAGGGGCACGTGAACTCCGGGTGGAACTGCCTCGAGATCGATTTACTGAATCAGGTCATCGGTGCGTCCGACGTGCCAGGCGGTGCGATGGGTCATGGCCCGCCCGTCTCGCACGGACACCCCGACACGGGCAAACCGAACACGGTCCCCTATCCGTGTGAAGACGGCCTGATGGTCGTCAAAGGTTGGGTCTACGACCACAAGCCCTACCCCCTGCGAGAACCGGGCCCGCCGCAGCGCCTCGATCTGCAAGACATGTTCCCCTGCTCGGTCTACAACGCGTTCACCATCTGCACGCCCGAGTGGGAACAGTACATGCAGGACTTCAAGATCGACTATCGACCAGAGGTCATGATCAACTTCGGGTCGAACTCGGTCATGACGATGGCCAACGCGGAGGACGTCACCGAGAACTTCCTCAAGAAGTTCGATTTCATCTTCTCGTTCAACATCTACCAGAACGAGTTTACCGAGGCTGTCGCCGACGTGGTTCTGCCCGACGCCTGCTTCCTGGAGCGATATACGCCGTGTGTCACGTTCCCGTCAACGTTCTGCCACCCCACCGGCATGGATCACTGGGTATGGCAGATTCGGCAGCCCGTCATCGAGCCGCTCTACGAACGTCGCGACTTCAACGAGGTCATGCTGGAGATCGCCAAGCGACTGGGTATCTCCGACAAATACTATGAGGCGATAAACAAGATCATCCCCATCCGCTACGGGGGCGAGATGGCTCCCGAGTATCAGCTTGATACGAGCGGCGACTACGGTTGGCCGGACATCGTGGATCGCGTGCTGAAGGATCGGCTGGGAGCGGAAAAAGGCCTGGACGCGTTGAAACAGACCGGGCTCGAAAAATGGCCGACCAAGGTCGAGGAGATGTACTGGCGGTGGTTCGTTCCGGTCCGCGTGCCCATCTACTTCGAGTTCTTCCTGGAGGCGGGCGAGAAGCTCAAGACGCTTTTGTCCTCATACGGCCGGGAGGACATAGTCGACTACCGCTTCTACACGCCGCTGGCAGAGTGGTTCCCGTGCCCGTCGCACGAGGAGGAGAATCCCGAGTATGACCTGTGGGCGTTCAGCTGGCGCCCTTCGTTCCATACGCAGTCGTCAACGCAGAACAACCCCTGGCTTGACGAGGTGTCGGTCAACGATCCGTTCGTCTATCTCATTCAGATCAATGCCGAGACGGGCAAGAGGAAGGGTCTGAAGGACCACGACTTGGTGTGGGTCGAGAACCAGTACGGCAAGCGGATCAAAGGCCCGGTGAAGCTGGTCGAGGGCATGCATGTGGATCAGCTCGGGATCGCGGGCTGTCACGGACACTGGGCACGGGGGACGCCGATCTCGCGGGGCAAGGGGCAGTTCTTCGACGACCTGATCAACCCCGACATCGGACACACCGACTCGCTCACCCAGGGTTCAGATGCCTGTGCGAAGGTGAAAATCTACAAGGCGAACGGGAGGTAATCCAAGTGGCACGCTACGGATTCGTCATTGACTTGAAACGGTGCTACGGGTGCTACTCGTGCCAGGTCGCGTGCAAGGCGGCCAACCACACGCCGCAGGGCATCGACTGGGCCAGGTGCGTGCCTGCGGAGACGGGCAAGTTCCCGGCTGCACTCAGGCAGATGGTGCCGCTCATCTGTCAGCAGTGTGCCGAGCCCGCCTGCATGACCGTCTGCCCGACGGGCGCGACGACGCAGGACGAAAACGGCATCGTCCACGTCGACAAGGACCTCTGCATGGGGTGCAAGTACTGCATCATGGCGTGCCCCTACGGAGCCAGGCAAACCGTCGACGAGTGGCAGACCTATTTCCCCGACGCCGAGGGCGACCTCGATCCGTACGAAGCCCACGCCAAAAAGCAATGGGAAGAGAAGAACGGATACGGTATGGCCACCAAGTGTGACTACTGTATGGATCGCGTCAACGAAGGGCGCGAGCCGGCGTGCGTCGAGTCCTGCCCGGCGAAGGCCCGCCACTTCGGTGACATCGATGATCCCGAGAGCGAAGTGTCGATCCTGATCAGACGGGAACGAGGATTCCAGTTGAACCCGGAGTTCGGAACGGACCCGTCTTGTTACTACCTGCCGCCACGATGAGACACGTGGCGGCGCGGAGCGACGACATCCCGAAGCGCCGGGATCGAGACAAGACATCCGAGCGGGAACCCTGGCGCACCGGGAGACCGGTGCGAAACGTCGAGTAATCAGAACGTCGGAAGATCGAAACTGAAGAACCTTGGAAGATTGAGATGATCCCGAATCTGAAAGCGCAGTCCAAGTGGAGATGGTTGATCGCAGTCTACCTGTTCCTCGCCGGTCTGGGCGGCGGTGCCTACGTGACGGGCGTTGTGGCGGACTACCTCGGCGATGCGTGGGTGACCCTCGCCAAAACGGGCGTGTTCCTCGGTTTTCCGTGCGTGGCTGTCGGGTGCGTGTTCCTGCTGCTCGACCTGGGGACACCGGCGAACTTCTGGCGCGCGGGCTTCAAACCGGGGACGTCGTGGATCGCGCGGGGCACGATCATCATCTCGATCTTCATGGTGGTCAGCCTGATTCATGCTGCGCTTTGGGTCTGGCCGTTCCACAGCCTAGTGGAAAATGAAGGCGCACGTCGCGTACTGGGAATCGTCGGCTCGGTCTTCGCGTTCGGCACGATGATCTACACGGGCATCCTGCTCGGCGCCGCCCGCCCCATTGCCTTTTGGAGCACAGCCATGCTCCCGCTGCTGTTTTTGGTATCCGCACTTTCGACGGGAATCATGGCTGTCATTCTTGTTGGCTCGATGTTCACACTGGGTAACGAAGCGGCCACGAACTCGATTCACACATTGGCAACGGTGGACATCATGCTGATCATTCTCGAGATCGTCGTGCTGTTGTTTTACTTGCAGGGAACGCATCGAGTCCCCGAGTCGCGAGCATCCGCCGAGGTCGTGTTGATGGGCGAGGCCGCCCCGCTGTTCTGGTGGGGTGTGGCTGTTTTGGGCCTGATCGCGCCGCTGGTCTTCGACTTGTTCGATGTCACCATCCTGGCATCCGCATGCGGCATCGTCGGCGGCCTATGCCTGCGACAAGTCGTCCTGATGGGCGGCATCCACGCACCATTGAAAGCCGGCCGCTTCGAGATCGCCCTGCCGATTGTGTGATTCGAACCCGCTGGCGAACGGTTGGACGGGATCTAAGAGCACCAAAAGAAGAGGACCCGGGAACGCGGGTCCGCCGCTCCCGGACGGTTGCAGTTCGCTCTTGGCTGACGCCATTCGTCGCACTCCGACGACTGGCATTTCGTGAGATCGGTTCCACTCCGCGGAGAATCCAGGTCGAGGAGTTTATCCTGAGTCTCCGCTGCCATGGCATTATGGCGGCGCGAGGTCCCCGTTACGACGATGACGAATACGAAAAGCAGCCCAAGCGGCACCCACCGCCAATATTCCCAAGTTGAAAATAGGTTAGACGCCGTGTGGATGGCCACGACCACCAGAAGGCTTAGCGCGGCGATCCCAACTGCTCCGTTGATTTCCTTAATGTAGATGATGCGTTCGATATACTTCTTGTCCTCGCCACCAAGGTGGATCTTCCTGTTCGCGGCGACCGCCTTGTCACGGTAGTCCTCACGCGTCTCGATCATGTCGTGAATGCGAATGTACGCGTACTTGTAACCCCCAAGGGCCATCCCCGCATGAAAAAAGGGGCCACTCCCAAGAAATATGCGGCCGCCACGAACCCGATCACTCCCAACGTAGGGGCATGCCAGAGCGCACTCCCTATCGTCCCAGTGTGGTGGTGGTATAGGAGAAACCCTAGGGGCGTACCGCCTGTCAAGATGTACTTGAGGTCACGCATTACAAAAGTCGAGTAGACCTTATCGAGCCCGCCCAGGAAATCGCTCATCATTGCTCTCCATTGCTGAACTGTGACTTGACTTTCCGAATGGGCGAAGGTAGGTTTCTCCGCCTCCGGCGCGGCGACCTATCCTACGCTACCAAAGCCCAATGACTTTCCACCAGATACCGCCGATGCCTAGCCAGATGACGATGTTCACGACGCTGACGATGGCGCCGAGCTTCCACCATTCGGCGATTTTGACGTAGCCTGCGCCGAACAACACCGGTGCCGGGCCGGTAGCATAGTGCGTGATGCTGCTGAAGAGGTTGCTGAAGAAACCGAGGACCAAGGCAGCAAGCAGCGGCGGGGCCCCCACCACGATCGCGACGGCCAAAAACGCCGCGTACATCGAACTGACATGGGCGGTGTTGCTGGCGAAAAAGTAGTGGCTATAGAAGTAGATCAGGCATAGCGCAAGAAACGCAGGGACCCAGCCGACACCCGTGAACCACCCGCCGACCCTATGGCTGAACCACGCGATCAGGCCGAGTTCGCTGAGCTGCGACGCCATCATCACCAGCGTGGCTAGCCAGATGAACGTGTTCCACGCTCCGCGTTCGTCCAGCACGTCCTCCCAGGTCAACACTGATGTCAAAAGCAAGACACTCAGACCGACGATGGCAGCCACCGTGCTGTGTACCCCGAGCCTTCGGCCGAAGATCCACAAGAAAAGCAGCAAGATGAACGTCCCGAGCATGATCCATTCGCCGCGACGCATCCGTCCCATCTCGGCGAGCTTGTCTTTGGCCATCCTGGCGGCGCCGGGCGTTTCCTTGATCTCGGGCGGGTAGAGCTTGTAGAGCACGAAGGGCACGACCAACATGCTGATGATCCCCGGCACGAAGGCGGCGACGGCCCAGTTCGTCCAGGTGATCTCGACCCCCTGGTCAGCGGCCATTTGAGCCGCCAGCGGGTTCGCGGCCATAGCTGTCAGAAACATGGCACTGGTAATCAGGTTGCCGTGGTACGAGCATTGGATCAAGAACGCCCCGACCTTCAGCGCCGTCCCGTCGCGCGGACGGCTATCGAACGCCTCGGCGATCGCCTTCGTGATCGGAAAAACAACCGCTCCGGCCCGAGCCGTATTGCTCGGAATCGCGGGTGCGAAGACGAAATCCGTGGCCACCATACTGTACCCTAGCCCGAGGGTCCGCCGTCCGAGCAGTCCGACGAAGCAGTACGCGATCCGCGCCCCGAGCCCCGTCTTGATGATCCCCCGCGCGATGAAAAACGCCATGACGACGAGCCAGATGACGCGGTGTCCGAACCCGCTGAGCGCCACGTTGACCGAGAGCGTGCCCGTGAGCGTCGCAGCGGCGATTCCCAGGATCGCCACCGCCCCCATCGGCAGCGGTTCCAGGATGAGTGCCACAATGGTGGCAACGAAGATCGCGAGCATCTGCCAAGCCTGATCCGCCACGCCTTCGGGACCCGGTACGCACCAGATTGCGACGCCGACCGCGGTTGCGAATCCGAGCCTGAGATACACCAAACGCGTCGAGTTGCCCGTCGATTCGGCTCGCACGCAAAAACGTCCCTCAACCACACGGCCCGGCATCGCCGGACCGTGCCACCCGCGAAAGAACACGTATCAACGCACCGAGGTCAAACCACGCCCTCTTCTTTCAACGCCCCGACCCGGGACGAGGAGAGACCGAGCACCTGTGACAGAACCTCGTCAGTATGCTCACCCAACAGCGGCGGCGGTCGCCGGATGCTTAAGGGCGTCTCCGCGTACTTGATGGGTATCCCGCCCAGTCGCAGCTTCCCGATCGTCGGATGCGGGACCTCGGCCACCATGTTCCGATGCTGGACCTGGGGGTCGGAAAAGAGGTTCGCCATGTTGTTGACCGGCCCGCAGGGAATAGCCTCTTTGACGAACAGGTCCACCCACTCATCGCACGTCTTTTGTTTCATTACGTCGTCGAT
>JASFUW010000223.1:0-8266 GCA_050050135.1 Phycisphaerae bacterium | reverse complement strand
CCATGCCTTGAGCGTTTCACAGGGGACGGACGGAGTCTTGACCACGTCGGTTTCACGGAACTTCGCAATGTCGAGCCCTGCGTCGTCGAACAGAGTCGCCCAATCGAACGGGGTGTCGGCAGGCGGCGAAATCGGGCGACTCTCTGGAATTACTTCGAGTTGAGCGAGTTGTCCGCCCGGCCCCAACACCAATCGCACACTGCCCGGTTCGTTATGCGGCGGGTCATGGATGCTGACCTTCAATGCATGGACATGCAGCGGGCTGAGGTACTCAGGAGCGACCCGATACCAGAACAACACCGCAGGTGGTCTTCCGTTTTCCAAGGCGTCGAACCGGGTCGGCGACGCATCATGCTCTTCGATGTAACGAAGGTACTTGTAGTTCGCTGCGAACCCGGCGACCCGGTGCTCCGGTAGCTCCTCGTATCCCCAATCCGAGAGCAGCGTCTGCGCCCGAGCGGTGAGTTCCTGTGCGGATAGCTCCAGTGGCACCTGCCTGTAAAGTGCCCAGCGCGATGTAACCAGAGCCACGACCACAAACCCGACGAAAACAGCCGCCAGACAACCCAGCGCCACCGGTTGTGAAAGCCCACCAACCCCGCCGGATGCCGCGACGATCGATGGATCGGGGGTTTCGCCGGCCGCCAGAGCGGCTGCCAGCGGATCACCGCCCGGCAACGCGGCTGCGACAGCCATCACGGACGACGGTCGGGCGGACGGTTCTTCCTCCAAGCAGCGAAGGATCACGCGCTCGACGACCGGGTCGATGTCCTGGGTCGTTCCGGCGAGGCTCGGCGGCCCGGTTGTGCTGCGAACGCGCATGATTTCCTCACGCGTCGTGCCTTCGAACATCCGCTTACCGGTGAACAGCTCGGACAGCACGAGGCCGAGGGAGTAAACGTCGCTCTTGACCGATACTCCGCGTCCCGCAAGCTGCTCCGGTGCCATGTAGCTCAGTGTGCCGGCGCGGACGTCTTTGTCGGCGAACTCTTCGACGAACCCGGCCAGTCCGAAGTCGGTGACACGGACGCGACCCTGCCCGTCGATCATGATGTTGTGGGGCTTGAGATCCCGGTGAAGAACGCCCTTGTCATGCGCGGCCGCCAGACCGGCGCAGAGCTGTCGGGCGATCTCGAGGGCCTTGTCCGGCGAGGGTCTTCCCATGCGGCGGAGCAAAGAAGCCATGTCCTCGCCGTCGACGTACTCCATGGACAGGAAGGGTTGGCCGTCCGCGTCCCCGAGGTCATAGACCCGGCACACGTTCGGATGAGAGACCTGCCGGGCGACGCGCACCTCGTGGTGAAAACGGTCGAGACGATTCTGGTCTTTGATGAGTGCTCGTGGCAGAAACTTAAGGGCCACGGACTGGCGGAGTTTCAGATCATCCGCGCGGTAGACCTCTCCCATGCCGCCCTTCCCGAGCAGACCCACGATCCGGTAACGATCGGTGAGCATCGTTCCGGGCGTAAATCGGGCGTCGTCGATGGAATCCGACGTGTGGGATCCCGGCGCGCCGGGACTGGCGTCCCCTGCAGCTTGTGGGCGGGCGGCGGCGGTCACCGTCGGGTGGAAACCCTCGGGCGCCACGGAAGCACCGCAATAAGAGCAGACGCGACTATCGTCCAATATATCGCGCGAGCACGACGCGCACTGAATCATGAGCTACTGCCCGAAAAACCTCGACGACAAAAGGCTTGTGCTGGACGTCCCGTTCTAGAGTTCGGGTATGTACCCGACAGCGCGCGACGGCCCGCTTGCCAGCGATCCCGCCGGGCCGGAACCCGCCGGCGGTCGATAGACGGACCGAAAAGGACAACGAGCGACGGGCGTGGTCACCGATTCACGCCGCAGGAAGCCGCCCAAACCGGCTATGAAGGTATCCGGAATCAGGTCAGGCTGCAATTGGACCCCGAGGCGGTTTTTCTCGGCAGGACGCCGAAAGCCGTGTCATACCTTGCTTCCTGCCGCCAATACCCTGTAAGGTGGAGTCTTGCGGTTTCGTTGTGTTCGGGCGGACCCCAGTTGTTCGGAAATCGCGGTCTGCTAGCGTGCTGCTGTTGTCGGTTGTGAGCCGGCATGCAGCTTAGCCAGGGTGAAGGGCGGCGTGAGAGAGCGTATTGCATTGATCCTGCGTCTGTCGGCGATGGGTGCCGTGGTGTTGGCCGGCGTGGCGTGGCTTGCTCCGCGTGAGGCGCACGCACCGATCGTGAGCGTGCGGTTCGTCGAACGCGCGCTCGCCGCGGGCTGTCTCAATGAACACAGCAAGGTGGAACTCGCCGACGTCTTCGCCAACATCATGCCCTGGCTTTCGTCGGTCGGGGCTGCGGTCGCCGCGGGCGACTACGACGATGACAGTTTCGCCGATCTCTACGTGACCAACTCCGGACGCGGGGATCGCAACGTTCTGTTCCACAACCGGGGCGACGGCAGCTTCGACGATGTAACCGACGTGGCTGGCGTCGGTTGCGGGAATCCGACCGGTGCGTCCATGCACGCCCTGTGGGGAGACGTGGACAACGACGGGCGGCTCGACCTTTACGTCGTCAAGTGGGCCGAGCCCAATCAGCTCTTTCACAACAACGGTGACGGCACGTTCACGGACGTGAGTGCGGACGCGGGTGTCGATTACTGGGGCTACGGGAACGCGGCCACGTTCCTCGACTACGACCGCGACGGCTGGCTCGACCTGCTGGTGGGGAACTATTTCGCTGAGCAGGTGCGTCATCCCGAGACGGGTGAGCTGGTCCGCAACGATCTTTGGCACCCGGTGACCACACGGGTCATGCACGAGACGTTTACCCACGCGGATAACGGCGGCCGGAACGTGCTTTATCGCAATCGCGGGGACGGCACGTTCACCGACGTCAGCGCGGCGGTCGGATTGGCGTTCACCGGCTGGACGCTGTCTGTGGGCTCGGGCGACGTCAACAACGATGGCTGGGTGGATCTGTACCTGGCGAACGATTTCGGCCCCGATGAGTACTACCTGAACACGGGGGCGTCGGAGGACCCGCCGCGCTTCCGGCTGGTCGTTGATCCCAAGGGGCACCCCGGTGTCGGCAACGACTGGTGGAAGGGGATGAACGTGGACTTCGGTGACGTCAACAACGACGGCTATCTCGACATTTACGTCACGAACATCCTCGAGCCGCGGTACAAGACGGACGAAGGGAACATGCTGTGGCTCAACTGCATGGACCCTGCTTGTCCGGGGGGGCGGGGTTTTCGCAACATCGGTCGAGTGACGGGAACGTTCGACGGCGGTTGGGGGTGGGGGGGCAAGTTCGCCGACTTCAACAACGACGGACTGCTCGACATCTACACGGTCAACGGGTTCGCCACGGGCGATCCGGATCGCAACTACTGGTACCAAATCCAAGAGATGGTCACGCAGACGAAAAACCAGACGGCGGATGCGGCCGACTGGCCGGTGATGGGGAACCGGGACCTGTCGGGCTACGAACGCGGGCGGTTGTTCGTTCAGGTGCCCGACCGCGATCCGCGCACGGCTGATGCGGTCCCCGAGTTCGTGGAGGCGGCGGCGGCGGCGGGGATCACGGACCGGAGAAACGGGCGCGGGATCGCCGTTGCGGACTATGACAACGACGGGCTGCTCGACATGTACGTCGCGAACCAGGGGACACCGTCGTGTCTCTACGTAAACGCGACAGCGACCGAGAGCGGTTTGGCTGCGAATGCGTTCGTTCGGCTCCGGCTTCGGGGCCGGCCCGACGTTGGAACCCGCGTTGGTGATCGGCTCTTTGCGTCGACGACCTATGCGGTGGGCGCGCGTGTCACGCTTACCACGAGTGAAGGTCTTCAGGTGCGGGAGGTCCAGGGCGGGATGGGGTTTGCCTCGCAGTCCGAGCATGCGGTGCACTTCGGAATTCCGTCCGGCGCATCGGTCGAGACGGTGGCCATCAGATGGCCCAGCGGGCGCGTTCAGGTGATCGAAGGCGAGGAAGTGACGGACATGATGAACCGCACGACACGAATCGTCGAGCCGGTGGAAGGGGTAGCCTCGCGGTGAAGCAGGAAGCGAACCATATCATGCCGATTTCCCGCAAGGCGATCGTGGCGTCGAGCATGTTGCTGGTCGCGATAGGGGGTTTCGCGTGGTATCGCGTGGGTATTCTCGATCTTCCCGGAGTGCCGCATGGTGTTACTTTGGAGGCGTCCGGGCTCGGGGACCTGGACGGGTATCGGTGCCTTGATGCGTTTGTTCGGGGGGTGGAATCGGTCGACGCCGTGGACCGGGCGTGTGGTTTTGATGACGAGACGATGGCAGCGGCCCGCGTCGTTCGTGGGGGGCTCGAGCTTGTGCGTCAAGGTGAGGGGGCGGAGGGTCTCGCACGCGTGCGCGAGGGTGTCAGAGCCGCGCCCGCCAACCTGGTGTTCGGGAACGCCTACCGGATGGTGGTGTTCAGGCTTCAGCGGCGGTTCCTGGCCGAGTCTCATTCAGCTTCACGGTTGACACCCGCGTTCCCGGATCATCTGCAAGGCGAGCCGACCGCGTTCTTCGAGCAGCTTGCGGAAACCTCCCGCACGCGTGAAGCCCGTCTGCAACTGGCGCTGGCGTGGGTGGACCGCATGTTGCTGTTCCCCGCGTTGGAGATCAAAGCGCCGTCGAGTGTCGAGTCGGTCGATGTTCTATCCACGCTTCTGGCGGACACCGAAGGTCGCTACGTGCCTGCGCTGTTTGCCCGAGGGCTGAACCATCTGCACCGGCCCGCGCGGCTGGTCTGGCCGGAGTCGAATACGACACCGATCGACGCGGCTGCGACGGACATCGGGCTTTGTGTGGCCATCGGTCGGGAACTCGGTGTGGGTTCCAGCCGGCTCCAGGCTACGTTGGCGATTGCACTCGGCGACGCTTACGTAAAGACCGGTAGTCTTGGCGTGGCGCGTTCGTGGTGGCAGGTCGCGCAAAACCTCTCGCGAGCGCCGGAGGTCAAGGAGGCGGTGCGGCGGCGTTACGGCTGGGAGGACGGCGAGGTTCTGGACCGGCTCGAAGAGGAGTTGGACCGGGCACGTTCCGAGCTGGATCGGCCGATGACCGACCTGGCGCTGATGTGGAGTTGAAGACCGATGGCGGACGCGGTGCTGACATCAACGCCACTGACCAAAGCGCGATTGCGAGTGGTGGTTCCGAGCCTGAAGGACCCGCGGATCATGGTGGCAGCCGCCCAGACGCTCTGGGTCGTCCTCGGGCAGACGGTCTACTACTTCAACCGCGACCCGATTCAACTTACGGCAGCCATCGGGACGGCGCTGGTGCTGGATTTCATCTTGATGATCGTCGTCCTGCGCCAACTTGCTGTTCCGCTCAGCGCCTATCTGACGGGACTTAGCGTCGGGATTCTGCTGGAAAGTTACGACTGGCGTGTCTTTGTCGTGGCATCGACGTGGGGGGTGTTGTCCAAGTACCTCATTCGGGACAGCAAGCGACACTTTTTCAACCCGTCCAACTTCGGGCTGGTGATGACCTTACTGCTCTGCGGCCACGTGGCCACGATCGCACCGGGTTCACAGTGGGGCGCGGACTATCGCGTCGCGGTGGTGATCATCGGGCTCGGACTGTTGATGATGAAGCGACTGCGCCGGCTGGAGTTGGCGATCGCGTGGATCGGCGGCTTTGTGCTGATGGGCCTGCTGAGAATGGCGCTTGGCCAGGGTGGGTTGGTCTTTGCCCTCGGTCCGATGACCGGCGCGGAGTTTGCCCTGTTCACGTTCGTCATGCTCCCTGATCCGAAGGCTTCGCCGGCTACGCCGCGCGCCCGCGTGGCCTGGGGTTTGTCGATCGCGGTGCTGGACGGGATCATGCGGTACATGGAAATCCGCTACTCGATGTTCTACTCGCTGTTCATCCACACGGCGATGCTTCCGATCGTGCATTGGGTGACGACGAGAACCGGGTTCGAGGAAGCGAATCCGTGGCGGCTGGTGGAGCTTACGTTCCGGCGTCCGTCGTAGAACCCGGTCCTTCTTCGTCTACGCGGTGTGTTCAGCGATCCGCGCTGTTTCTGAAGGACGACATCCAGATGTCGCCTTCGCGGCGCTGGCGGTTGATAGACAGCGTGCGGCCGCCGTCGCGGAATCGGAATTCGCATGGACCCCGTACACCCGGAATCTCGCGGGCGGTCTTGGTGGTCGTGTCCGAGAGGAAGGCGGCGTCACGCTTTGCATCCAACAACGGGACGCTGTGGTCATCGAGCCAATCCACGCTCATGGACTCTGTCACGGCGAAGACTCCGACGTCGCGTGACACCCTGAGTGGATCACGGGGATTCGGCCACGAGAGGCGGAGAGCTCGCCGCCGCGTGTGGCGGCAAAGCAGTAGTCACTACCCGGATGATGTTCTTCGTCTGCGCGTGATCAGAGACCCAATCCGGATCACCAACGACGAAGCGGTGGTGTGTGTCATCCGGGAAGCCCTGAACGCTCGAACCGCGCGCGATATCAGCTTCGACCGCGGATGGCAATCACGCTCGAACGCAGCGCAGCCCTGATGTCAGCAACGTTATCTCCACTCGGTTCCAGGATGAACCCCGCGTCGCCAGGCGTATCGGGTTGCGGCTGCACGATCAACTCGAATGCTGTCGGGTTCGATCCAAACCTCCCTCTTACTGCGAGGGCGTCGATCTCGTCCGCAACAGTCCTGTACGCGACCTCGGCAGCGTGACGCGCAGCGATCCGATCCACGTCGGTATAGCCGCCGTCGCTGGCGGCGATGATCGCCTTGTACGAGTTGATTCGCCCGTTCATCAGCAGTTCGGCCTCCGCCTCCTCAAGCCCACGATGTAGCTTTGACAGCCCGCCTAGGGATGGGATGGCCCGAATCTGGCTCGCCACGTCCGCCGCATCCGACTCATCGAGAATGTCCTCTGGGCCCACCGACACGATCGCGTCCGTTGCGAACGCCACGACCCAAACGCGGGCACTTCCGTCCCGTGGTATCGCGCTGGAATCCTCGATAACCTGAGCCGTCGCCTCCTTGTATCGGCCAAAAAACGTGTGCGCACTGCCAGAGTCATCCAGAACAATAACGAGATCGAGCTTGTCGTCGAGTGGATTCGGAAAGCGCGGTATCAGCTCGCATTCCGGCAGGTTAGGTCGGATCGTGCGGAAACACATATCGCACGGCCCAACGGGATAACGGATCGGCGCCCGACCGCCGATTCCTCCACCGCGCCCGGGGATCTCATAATCGTCGGGGTACCGCGCCTCGATGAGTTCATTGATGGCTCGTTCGTCGAACCCGCCGTCCTGTCCGAGACAGTAGATCAGTGGGCAGAGACGACTGTCAAGCTCACGCAGGATGTCGCTTCCCGCGCCGCCGAAGAGTCCGTCGAACACGCACCGCATGTCGATCGTGTTGTAGATCAGCGGGTGTTGACTCAAGCCGATGATTGCATAAGTGCCCGGTTGTGTGATTCGCCCCCAGACGTAATCGCTGCTTACGTTGACGCCACCGTCGATTACCAGGTTGAATCGTTCCGCCTGGTCTTCCCAGCGGAATACTCGCAGCGAGCGCTCACCGACGAAACCGAGCTTCTGCGGGTCGTAACGCAGGACCAGCGTCGTGGGAAGCGATTCGGGGTCCACGTCGACCTTGGCAAACGTACCGACAAATCCGAAGCTCCCATTCGGCGACGGATTCGACGTGTCGGTGACGGCGGTAGACTGAGGGGCTGCCCCAAGCAACAGCCCCACGCGGCCCCCATCAAGCATGCGTAAGACCGCCGGCCCGGGATCGGGGGCGAACCGCACGATCCTCGGTCGCTCAATAAGTGATTCGTGCGGTTCCATGCCCGACCGGCACCCGAACAGCGATAGCGAGAGACAGAGCAGCACGCCCCTCAGCACTTGCCGAGGCGAGCGCCAATGGAGACTCCTAGACTTGGACTGCATGCGATAGTGCACAGAAACTCCTTTCGATTTTGAAAACCTGAATGGCCCGAAACGCGACGATCGGGACCGACTCGACGCGGCCGTGAGAAGTAGTCTAGTCCTGTGAACCGTCTGTGCAAGCATCACTGACCATCTTGTGTGGCTCGACGATCTCGACCTCAACACAGCAGCCGTACTCGACTCGTGCGGTGTCTCGATCTGTGCCGAAGGTGAGACAGGCCATCCGGCTAGCCCAAGTTAGACACCTGCGGGCGATTTTCGTTTTTTTCACGCTCTGAACCCTCGTTGGCGCCGTCGCTACGGGGGCTTGTCGCTGGCAAACGCGATGTAGTGAAGACCTTGTCTCTTGAATGCG
>JASFUW010000222.1:0-8289 GCA_050050135.1 Phycisphaerae bacterium | reverse complement strand
TCGTTCCGGGGCCCCGCTCGAAGACGATGAAGCCGACGGTCTCATTCGCGCGCGTAGCGTCCGGGTCCTCACAGACGGTCTTGCCGGTGTAAAGCGTAGAAGCCGTCGGCGGGTTGTTCTTGGAGGTCCCGCGGCACCAGAACACCGACCAGTCGGCGTCGTTTTCGCTCATCACCTGGCCGATCACCACCGGGTTGCTGTAGCTCTGCCCGTAGGATTGAGCCTGACCGCCCCAACTATTGTTCTGGTCCGTGACCGTCGAGTTGTAGGTCTGTGCCTCGATGTTGACACCATCGACGGTCCAGACGCCTTCCTCGACGACCAGGCAGTTTACGGTATCAGCAACGACGGTGCCGCTCGACGCGGCGGCCTGCAACCTAATGTCGAAGCTGGTCGATGTCACGCTGCTGATCCGCGGCACGACGGGGATCGTGTTGTTGTCGTACTGGACCGAGCACACGATCACCGGACTGGCGTACGTATTGTCCAAAGACACGCCCACGTAACCGCTGCCGACGGTAAGGGTGCCGGCCTCCATCTTGGCGGCGCTGCCCGGATCGCACGTGTCCGTGCCCTCGTTGCAGATCTCGCCGCCGCCGCACGGATCACCGGTCGAGCTGCAATCGCTGACCGCATCACAGTACTCAGTGCCATTGCAGTACAAACCGTCGTCCGGGCAGTTGCCGTCGTTGGCGATGTTGTCGCAGGAGTCCGTTCCTTCATTGCACGAATCGTCGGTGCATCCGACACCGTCGTCGCAATCGACGGCGGAACCGGACTGGCAGTCGAGCGTGACGTTGCAGACCTCCGCACCGTTGCAGTATTGCCCGTCCGAGCAGAACCCGTGGTCCGGCGTGTTGTCGCACGAGTCGGTGCCCTCGTTGCACGAATCGATCGTGCAGTCGACCGAGTCCGCGCAGTCGACGGCCGTGCCCGCCTGGCAATCCAACGTCGCGTGACAGGTCTCGTCACCATTGCAGTACTGCCCGTCGGCGCAATTCGCGTCGTTGGCCACGTGGTCGCAGGAATCGGTGGCCTCGTTGCAGGTATCATCCGTGCAACCCACACCGTCGCTGCAATCAACCGCGGTACCTGGAACACAATTGCCACCGACGCAATCCTCGACGCCGTTGCAATACAGCCCGTCGTCGCAGTCAGCCGGAATCGTGCATACCGGTCCGGCCGTCGCGGTGACGGAAACGTCATCAACGGTCATGTCGGACGTGTAACTGGTTCCGGTCACGCCTCTGAAGCGGATGGTGACCGTCGTCCCGCTGTAGGCGCTCAGGTCAACAACGGCCTCGAACCAGGAATTGCCCTGGTTGCCGGACAGACTCCATACCGTGTCCCAGTCCACACAATCCTCGGAGACCTCGACGTACAACGTTCCCATGGCCGATCCGTACATGTGGTACCAGAAGCTCAGCTCTTCATCGCTCGTCGCGGTGAAGTCGAAGCAGGGACCTTCGAGGATGGCCGTCATGTTGGGATAGTTCGGACTCGACGCCTCGGTGTAGACATACCAGGTGCCGCCGTGCGCCGCGGAAGGACCGGTACCACTCGAGGGGGTGCCCCCGCTGTCCCGCGTCCAGTCTATGTCATCGCCGCTGGCGTTCACCCAGTCGCCAAAGCCGGACTCCCAGCCCTCGTTGTAGGGATACGACGAGACGGTGTTAGCGCAGTCGTTGAAGCAAACACCGCCCACACAGGTATCCACGGTGCAGTCGTTACCGTCGTCGCAGTCAGCATCGACGCCACAGGCCGTGCAAACGTCAAGCACCTCATCGCAGCCCTGCAAGGGACACGGATCACTGCCCGGCTGACAGAAGCCGCCGCCGCAGAACTCGGCGCCGTTGCAGTACACGCCGTCGTCACACTCGGGATCGCCGCTGCACGGGATCGCCGGGGTAACGTCGACGGTAATATCATCCACGGTCATATCCGAAGTGTAGCTGGTACCGGTCACGCCTCGGAAGCGGATCGTGATCGTTGATCCGGCGTACGCCGAGAGGTCGACGCTCGCCTCGAGCCAGTTGTTGCCCTGGTTGCCGGAGAGGCTCCACACGTTGTCCCAGACGATGCAGTCCTCGGACACCTCGACGTTGAGCGTGCCCATCGCGGAGCCGTACATATGGTACCAGAACGTCATGTCGGCGTCACTCGTCCCGCTCAAATCGAAGCAGGGACCTTCGAGGATGGCCGTCATGTTCGGATAGTTCGGGCTCGACGCCTCGGTATAGACATACCAGGTGCCGCCGTGGGCACTGGAAGGACCGGTGTTGTTGGAAGGCGTGCCTCCGCTGTCCCGTGTCCAATCGATGTCGTCGCCGCCGACGTTCGCCCAGTCGCCGAAGCCGGACTCGAACCCTTCCGTATAGGGATACGAGCTGACCGTGGTCGGACAATCGTTGTAACAAACGTTGTCGATGCAATCATCGACGGTGCAGTCGCTGCCGTCGTCGCAGTCAGCCGGGACGGTACACTCCACACTCTCGCACATGTCCGTGGTTTCGTTGCAGCCGAGAGGTGCGCACGGATCGCCGGTCGAGCTGCAATCGGCCGTCGCATGGCAGTACTCGGTCCCGTTGCAGTACAATCCGTCATCCGGACAGTACGCATCATTCGCGACGTTGTCACATGAGTCCGTGCCCTCGTTACACGAATCATCCGTGCAGCCGACGCCGTCCTCGCAATCGACCGCGGTCCCCGGCTGGCAATCGAGCGTAGCGTTGCAGACTTCCGCACCGTTGCAGTACAGACCGTCTGAACAGTAACCGTCATCCGGCGTGTGGTTGCACGAGTCGCCGGCTTCATTGCAGGAATCGCTCGTGCAGTCGACGCCGTCGTCGCAGTCGACGGCTGTGCCCGCCTGACAATCAAGCGTCGCGTGGCACGTCTCGTCGCCGTTGCAATACAAGCCGTCGTCGCAGTTCCCGTCGTTGGCCACGTTGTCGCACGAATCGGTTCCCTCGTTGCAGGAATCATCCGTGCAGCCGACGCCGTCGTCACAATCGACGGCCGTTCCGTTCTGGCAAACCCCGAGTCCATCGCAGGTCTCGGCGCCGTTGCAGTACGCCCCGTCGTCGCAATCGCCGTTGTCGAAGCACTCGACGCAAAGGTCGTTGATCTCGTCGCAGCCGAAGAACCCTACGCACGGATCGCTGCCGGCCTGGCAATCCAGGGTGGCGTGGCAGGTCTCCGCGCCGTTGCAGTAGGCACCATCGTCGCAGTTTCCGTCGTCGGGAACATTGTCGCACGAGTCGGTGCCCTCGTTGCAGGAGTCGTCGGTGCACCCGACGCCGTCATTGCAATTCGGCGCTGTGCCTGACTGGCAATCGAGTGTCGCATGGCAGGTTTCCGCGCCGTTGCAGTAGAGCCCGTCGCTGCAACTTCCGTCGTTGGGAACGTTGTCGCAGGAGTCCGTGCCTTCGTTGCACGAATCGTCCGTGCAACCGACGCCGTCGTTGCAGTTCGGCGGCGTGCCGGCGACACAGCTACCACTCACGCAGTCCTCGGCTCCGTTGCAGTAGAGTCCGTCGTCGCAGTCCGCCGGAATCGTACATTCCGGACCGCCACCGGCGCCCCAGATCTCGATGTCGTCGATGTTCCAGCCGCAGTATTGCCAGGACGTGTCCGTGGTTCCCATGGTCCAACGGATGTAGACGGTGGACGCATCGTCCGCGACCGAGGAGATGTCGTAGCTCTGCAAGCCCCAGGCCCCATCGGCAACCTCGTTGAAGTTCTCCCAGATGGTCGTCCAACTGCTGCCGTTGTTGCTGACCCGCACATAAGCGTGGTCGTATGTGGGCTGCTCGACGCCCAACCAACGTTGGAACACCAACGTCACGCCGGTGAGCCCGCTGCAGTCGATCGCCGTCGTCGTCAGATGCGTCTCGGGAAGGTTGTTCTCGTAGTCGCCGCTGAGGTTGTAGCCGTACACGTTGGATCCGGTCGCACCGCTCGTCGGATCGGGGTTGCCGTGCTGACCACCGCCGCCCGTCGGCTGACCGTACGCCCAGAGGCCTTGCGTGCTCCAGCCCGGATTACTATTGAGGTTCCAACTGTATTGAAGCGTCGAGCAGGTGTCGGTCGATTCATCGCACGGGTCACCGCCACACGGATCGGTCCCGGCCTGGCAGACTTGGGAAACACACGTCTCCGCCCCGTTGCAGTAGAGCCCGTCGTCACACTCAGGATCGGAGTTGCAGCTCACCACCGGCGGGTCGAGGTAGTCCTCAACCCAGGACCAGGTTACCGCGAACGCGCCGTCAATGGTCGAGTTGCTCGCGTAGTCGCAGTCATTAGCACAGTTTGTTCCACAGCAGCCGTAGAGCTGTCCGACAACCTCGCCGGCGCTGTTCACCACCGGTGAACCGCTGCTGCCGCCCATGGTGCCGCCGACGTTGTTATTGCTGTAGATAATGTTGCCACGCGATAGACCGGTGCAGGTCCCGGCGGTGGTGTCGACGTCCTGCTGCGAATAGACCTGCGGCCCGTAGTTGGCGTTGCTGATCCGGTACAAGGGTTCCCCGTTGGTGAACGCGACCGGTGAGTTATTCCAACCGAGGAAGACCGCACCCGCCGGCGGATCTTCATTGAGCGTCAAGAGGCAGAAGTCGCTGGTTGCGTTCTTGACAACCAGGGTCGTGCCGACGGTGTCAGACGGTGGCGGCGTCCCACCGAACACCAGGTTGCCGGGGCACGTCCCGTTGCAGGAGTCCGTCGTGTAGTTGAAGAAGGTCTCCAGGTTGGGCGTGTCACCGACGTCACAGTGGTTGGCGGTCAGAAAATACGGAATCTGGCTGCCCGCATCGGTGTCCGCGAGTAGTCCCCCTGTGCATGTATAGATGTACGGCGAAACGATCCATTCCATCTTGGCGATGGCGTCCTTTGCGGGCTCTGCGGGCCCGCGGTCTGCGCAAGTCGCATCGACCAGACAGGCCACGTTATCCCCGCAAGGCCAATCATCCTTGGATATCTGCGGCACCCGCCTGCCGTTGATGTGTCCCAACTCGGTGATCGTGAAAGTCATCTTCTCGAGATCCGCCTCGTTGAAGTGAAGTTGGACGACCACGGTGTCCGACGCGATGGAGCGCGTCCAGAAATCGCCGTTGCCGTTGCGCCCCTTGCCGGTGAACGGGCCGTACGCTCCGCCGTCCGGGCTGAAGAAATACATCTCTGCGCCCGCAGGGAGCGAGAAGTTCTCCAGGTGGAGTCGAACGGCCTGGGCGCCGGGCGACTCGAAACTGGCGGCCCACGTTCGTTCGCCGTCTGGTCCCTCTTCGATGACACCCGCCTTCAGTTCTCGTCCGCGCGGTAGCTCGATCCCGGGCGTGAATGATTTGACCACGCCGATCTTCAGCGGAGTTCCGCTCTGATAGGGTGCCTCGAGGTCGGCACGATCCTGATCGTCGAGTACGACCCGGACCGGCTCGTTGAGCGCTGCCTGAGGCATGACCGCTTCCAACTGCGTGAGCAGCTCCTCCTGCATCGCGATGCGCTGAGCCCGAGTGATGCCGCCGACGGCTCTTTCCATCGCGGCTCGTTTGACCGGTCTGTCCGGTGGTCCGGCCATCGCGGTCGCCGCGACCGCCGCGGCCAGGACTACCAGGACGGTTCGCCCCGTACTCTTACATTGTTGCCTGTTCATTTTGGATCTCGCCTCCAAGATCGGAAGGACAGCGCGGACGAATGACGCGTTCGTCCAGACGTCTGCCCTTGGACTTCGTGACCGATGGCAATGAACCTGTTGACTCTGGAATCGGTGACGTTGCGAGCTGGGTGGGTGGGGCGCCGACGCACGGATTCAGCAGACCCTGTACGATAGCCCATTCTCCTTCGCCCTTCGTCACGATCTGTACGACCACGCCGTGACCGAACCACCACACGGGCGCGCGCCCCACTGACAAGAGCGCGAACCGCAGGACGGCTACAAGTGTGACGCGCCGCCCTTCAAGACGCCCGAGAACTTGAATCTACGAATCTACCCCCGCTTCCGGGCATGAGCAAGCGTTTTCTTATTATCTTTTTACTGCCCCGAAAGCCGCACTGAACTTGCTGACCCAAAGGCATCGCTCCTGTGAAAAGCGGAGCGTCCGCCTCCTCAGGAAGCAAGCCGATCAGCATCGGCCTGCTGAAGGGCGCAAGAATCGCCGAGGGTTGGTTAATCCAGCCCCCGATCGACGTCGAGGGTGTCGTCCCGCGCGTCGCAAGCTGGCGGAAGGACGTATCATTTGGAGCCAGTTAGAGGTGATCGGGGGTGGCGTCACGGCCTGTCGGTCCAGCGACAGTGGATGCACCTGGCACTGCCCCAAGGCATCGAACTCGCCCGTGCAAAGCCCTGCAGGGTCGAACGACGACGCGGGAAAACCTGGCGTCCGTCTCTCACCCGACGAGACGCGCGTAGAGCTCCTCGTGGCGGCTGACGAACCAGTCGAGGGACCACCTCGTATACGCCTTCTTCCGAGCCGCCACGCCGAGGTTGCGCCGCAATGATCCGTCGGTAAGCAACCTGCGGGCGGCGTCTTTTAGCGCGATCGGGTCACGCAATGACACGAGGAGCCCGGTCTTGCCCGACACGACCTGTTCGTTCACGCCTTCGATGTCGAAACCCAGGACCGGTGTTCCGCTGGCCATCGCCTCCTGAACGGCACACGGGAAGTTTTCCGCCAGCGACGTGAACAAGAACAAGTCCGCGGCGGCGTAACAGGCGGCGAGCATCGCGCCGTCCTTGATGTAGCCCATCATCTTCACGCGGTCTCGCCCCAGGCGGTCAGCGATCGGCTGGGAATCGCCGGAACCGACGACGAGCACGGTCAGGTCATCAAGATCCAACCGGCGTAACGCGGCGACCGCATACTCGATGCCTTTCCTCGGATCGTGCAGCCGTGGGGCCACCAACAACACGACGCGTTCACGGTCGGAAAGTCCGAGATCTTCGCGAGCGCGGTCCCGTCGTGGCGCAAAGACGTCGGTGTCAACGCCGTAGGGGATGACGTGCGTCTCGACCGCCTTGAACATGCGGCTACGCTGTACAGCGTCGGCCAGGTGTTGCGATGGCACCACGATCGTGACCGGCAGATCGCCAAAGAGCTCGCGTTTCACGCCGAGCAGTCTTCGCGTCCGGTCGGCGAAAGGCCCCACCGGGTACCGGCCCGCTTGCGGGCAGTGTCCGCAGGTTGTCATCCACCGATCGCATTCACAGGGAAACGCACATCCGCCCGTGATCGGAAAGAAGTCGTGGAACGTCCAGATCAATGGAAATCGCTGCGCAAGTCGTACGATCGCAGTAAGCGACAGATAGTGACCGTGCACGTTATGAAGGTGCACGACGTCATGGCCGGCCAACGCATTCGACTCGACGAATCGGTCCGAAGATCTGATGCCCAGACCATAGAACCCTTTGCGCGCATATCGATGGGCTGCGAGACGTTCGGCCTCGGTTCTGCCCAACACCTGCGTACCGACCCGGTCGTCCTGCGTCCGACGCCGCCCCACCCACAACGTGACATCGTGCCCGCGGGTACGAAGCCCTTCCCGTAGCGATCGCACCACGCGCTCCGCGCCGCCGCCATGGTCAAGATTGTTGATCAGCGCGATTCTCATTCGTCAACGCCCAGCACCGACACGCCCCCCCCCCGCTGATGTATCTCGGAGGCCGCACGGACCGCACTCAATGACACCCGTGATCCGACTCGTCAACCCGGCGTTCGCCGGTTCGAGCCGGGAATCGTTGGCGTTGACCCTCGGATTCGGGCTCGCGTGACCGCATCAGCCGGGGGCCGGAACCCCGTTCGGTGCTTGCTGAAGGCGCGCTTATCGGTCTCCGATAAGGACGGTGGCGGCCAACGCGCCATCGAACTGGCCAGGTATTCGTCGAGGAGATGACATGATCGACCTTGGGCTGATAGGGTGTGGGACATGGGGTCGGAACCTGCTTCGTAACGCCGTTGCCCACGAGAACATCCGGGTCCGTGCCGTCGCCGACCTGGATGAGGAGGCTCGTCGGTCGGCGGCCGCATCTACGTCAGCGAAGGCATACACCGACCTCGCACAAATGCTCCAACGTGCAGAGCTTGATGCGCTGCTGATCGCGACACCTTCGCACTTCCACTTCGAGCACGCCCGCCAGGCGTTGCACGCCGGGATCCACGTGCTCGTCGAGAAACCGATGTGCATGACATCCGCCGAGGCGCAGGCACTGGTGTCACTCGCCGATGCACGGGGCCTGGTCCTCGGCGGATGTCATGCACATCGGTTTCTCGACGAGAAACCGATGTGCATGACATC
>JASFUW010000221.1:0-8344 GCA_050050135.1 Phycisphaerae bacterium | reverse complement strand
ATGATCCAGGGCGGTGGATTCACGGCCGATATGGAGCGGAAGACGGAGGGGTTGCAGGCCCCGATCAAGAACGAATGGGACAACGGGCTCAAGAACGTGACCGGGACGATCGCGATGGCGCGCACGCGCCAGCCCGACTCAGCGACATCGCAGTTTTACATCAATGTGGTGGATAACGCGAGTCTGGACGTACCGCGCGGCGGCGCCGCGTACTGCGTGTTCGGCAAAGTCGTAGAGGGTATGGACGTGGTCGAGAAGATCCGGGACACGCCGGTGGACAATCACCCGAAGTACGGCGGCGGACGACGGCCGGTGGTTCCCGTGGAGCCGGTGGTGATCAAATCTGCGCGTCTGGCGGGCGAGTTTGACCGCGACAAGGCCCTGGCGTTGGCCGAAAAGAAAGCCAACGCAGCGGAGGAAGCGGCAAGACAGGCAAAAGCGGAGCGAGAAGACGAGATGCGGACACACGTTTCCAAGTTCGAGGCGGAAACGGAGAAAAAAGCCAACTGGACCGACTCGGGAATTGCGTACATCGTGCTGAAGGAAGGGGAGGGACCGCAACCGGGACCGACCGATCGGGTCAAGGTACACTACACTGGATGGCTACTGGACGGCACCAAGTTCGATAGTTCGGTCGATCGTGGGGAGCCGTCGACCTTCGGGCTCAATCAGGTAATCAAGGGCTGGACTGAAGGGCTCGGGCTCATGGAGGTGGGCAGTAAGCACAAGCTGATTATCCCGCCGAATTTGGCCTACGGCGAGCGGGGACGGCCGGGCATCCCGGCGAACGCGACGTTGGTGTTCGACATCGAGTTGTTGGGGATCGAGTAGTGCCCGTTAAAGGGCTCGGGCCAGAGTGGTGTGCGTCGTCTGCTTGGGATTGATGATCCGGTGAGGCGAATCACGGTGATATCAGCAACGTGGGTCATGTGCGTGGCGCCCGCCCTTGTGGGTGCACAAACATCGTCGGCGTCGACCGAGATCGACCCGTTTCGCCCTCGAGTGAAGGTCGAGACGACGCTCGGCGACTTCGTGCTGGAGCTTGACGCGCACAAAGCGCCGCTCACGGTGCTCAACTTCGTTCGATATGGGGAGGACGGATTCTACGATGGGACGATCTTCCATCGGGTCAAGAACGACTTCCTCATTCAGGGCGGTGGTTTTCTGCCGGACATGAGTTTGAAGACGGAGGGTTTGCGGTCGCCGATTAGGAACGAATGGACGAACGGGCTGAAGAACGTGAAGGGCACCATTGCGATGGCCCGCAAGCTGCGTAAGCCGCACTCCGCGCGAGCGCAGTTCTTCATCAACGTCGTGGACAACCCGTTCCTGGATCGGGACCTCGCGGGCGCGGCGTATTGCGTGTTCGGCAAGGTTGTGGAGGGGCGGGAGACCATCGAGAAGATCCGCAACACGCCGGTGGGGACGCATCCGCGTTTTCGCCGAGGGAAGGCCGCGGTCGTGCCGACCGAGCCGGTGGTCATCAAGTCGGTGAAACTGATCAGCGCGTTCGACCGCTCGAAGTCGGAAGCGGCGGTCGAGATGCTCAAGCGGGTGCGCGCGGAGTGGCGGGCCGAGGAAGCCGAACGAAGGGAAGACTTCGCAAAGTGGTTTGCGGAAATGAAAGCGAAAGCGGTGACCACCGATTCCGGCCTGATGTACGTTGACCTGGCGGAGGGCGAGGGGAGTTCGCCGGCTCTCGAGAACAAGATCAGGGTGAATTACACGAGCTGGCTGCCGGACGGAACGATCCTTACCGACACACGTGAAAAGAGCGAACCGGAAGAAATCTGGGTGGAGCGCATGATCGACGGGTGGGTCGAGGGGGTGCTCCCGATGAAGGTCGGGGGCAGACGGGTTCTGATCATTCCGCCGGAACTCGGTTTCGGCGATCAGGCGATGGCGAAGATTCCTCCGAACTCGACGTTGGTTTATGACTTGGAACTCTTCGCGATCCTCGAGTAGGCTCGGCGTAGCGGATGAGCCGAGCGTACATTCCGGCCAACCCATTGGACAATCGCTGCGGTCTATCACTCGTTATGGATTTTAAGACGATGAAGAAGCCAAAGCTCGTAGTAAGTCTCGTGTTCAGCGCTATGCTCGCGGGATGCCATGACGGCCACAGTCAACCCACGGCTAGCGCGCCGGAGCCGTCATCGGCGGCGGCAGCGGAGCCATCGTCGCGGGACGCCGTCACGCCGTCGGGGCTAACCGAACCGCGCGCAGAGTTGGAGACCACTCGTGGCGCAATCGTGATTTACCTCGCGGTCGAGGAAGCCCCGGCCACCGTGCTGCGGTTCGTGCGGTACGTTAAAGGCGGCATGTACGAGGGGACGATTTTCCATCGAGTGGTCGCGGGCTCGATGATCCAGGGCGGCGGGTACACACCGGACATGAAGCCTCGGGAGATTCCATCGAGCGTGAATGTGCCCGGGACGTGGCAGAGCGGAATGTCGAACGAGCGTGGTACGATCGCGCTCATCCGGTCCGCAGTGGGTGCCGGGGTTCCGACCGCCCAGTTCTATATCAACTTGGCGGACAATCTGGAACTTGACAGCACGGAATACCGCGGAACGTTCGCGGTGTTTGGTCGGGTACTCGAAGGAATGGACGCGGTTGAGGCCATCGCGCAGTCGCCCGTCGGTACGCACCCCGACTATGCGGGCGGTCGGAGCGAAGTGGTCCCGACCGAGCCGATTGTGATTCGATCGGTGACCTTGCGGGACGTTCCGCATGAGGAGAGGTTGGTCGAACTCATCTCGCAGAGCGGTACCGCACTGGTGCAGCAAGATATCGACGAGGTCACCGAGCGAATCGAAAGTGAGACCGGCCGGCCCGCGGTCAGAACGGATACCGGCCTGCGGTACGTGGTGACGGCCGAGGGGACGGGCGCCACGCCGCTCCAGACCGATACGGTCGAGTTTCATTATCACGGCACGCTTCCGGACGGGACGGTGTTCGAGAGCACGCGCGATACGGAGCCGGCCGTCCGTGAGGTGGAGGCGCTGATACCCGGTTTGATCGAAGCGTTTATGGGGATGAAGGAGCACGAGCGGCGGATGTTGATCGTCCCACCCGATCTCGCTTTCGGGGAGACGGGTGTTCCGGGGCGCATCCCGCCCGACACGGTGACCATCTTCGACGTCGAGCTGCTTTCGGTCCGATAGCTGTGTGTGCGGAATAGCGGCGCGCCCGCTGTGCCCGAAACCGCTCGTTTCGGTTTTTCCGCCGGTTCTGCTACCATGGTAGCTGCTAGGTTATCGGGGCTGGGGGCGGCGTCCGATCACGACCCCGAGGTTCCAACAAGAAGTTACGCATGACCGAGAACACCGCCAGCATGGTGGGGGTAGAATCCGAGACGGCAGTGGACGCGGAGGTGAGCCGGCGTGTCAGCATCGCGCGGAGTTTTACGTTTGAGGCTGCACACCGGCTGCCGAACCTGCCTGTGGGGCACAAATGTGAGCGGCTGCACGGGCACAGTTTTCGCGTCGAGCTGGTTTGTGAGGGTGAGGCCGACCCGAGATCGGGGTGGCTGATCGACTTTGCGGAAATCAAGCGGGTGTTTGCTCCTTTCCTGGAGCAACTCGATCATCGATACTTGAACGAGATCGACGGGCTGGAGAATCCCACGGCTGAGAATCTCGCACGCTGGATCTGGACGCGCGTCCGACCGGTCCTGCCGCCGCTGAGCCAGGTGAACGTGGCTGAGACTTGCACCTCACGGTGTGAGTATCGCGGGTAGGGGAAACCGGTCGGGGCACACGGATCGCGGGGTGTAGACGTCGACTCTGATGTGACGGGCGCGGGCTCCCGCTTCGGCGGGGGCTCGCTTGAAAAATCAGCGGAGCAGCGGAAAGGGGTCGGTGCAACATCACGAAACGGCTCCCGGACTGGAAGAAGGAGAGAACCGGATGACGAGAATGAGAATCGCGAACAGTGTTTTGGTGGTCTTGTTGGGGTTGGGCGTATCGTCGGCGTTTGCCTGCCCGGAAGCGAAGAAAAAGGGCGGTTGCAAGAAGCCCTGCGGGGCGAAGTCTGTCAAGACGGTATCCGCCAAGTCGGTGGATGACGGGCGCTCCGAGGTCGGTGCAAAGACCAAGAAGGGCGGATGCCATAAGCACGTCGCATCGCTGACGAGTGACAAAAAGGCTCCGTGTCAGCACGGCGGGAAGGTGACCTCCGGCAAGAGCGGGTGCCCGATCGAGGCGAAGACCCATGCCATTCTCACGTCGATGCCATCGGTGAAGTATCGCGTTGGTGACGAGGTAACGGGTTGCTCGAAGAGCGCTGCGGCGATCTCGGAGAAGTCGCATAAGCCGATCCGTTACGTTGTACGCACCAGCACGTTCGACAACGAGAGAGACGCGACTGCCAAGTTGACGTCGCTCATGCAAGAGGAGCTGGACTCGCTTCAGACGATCCAGTACGTGGTGGATGACAAGCCCTATGGGTGCGGCGGTTCCGCGGCGAAGGCTGCTGCCCGCCACCATCAGAAGGTGATGTACCGCGTCGGCGGGGTGGAATTCGAGTCGCAGGAGGACGCCGAGGACGCGCTGACGGCCATCGAGCACGCCGTCAAGGAAGTGAAGCTGACCTACAAGGTGGGCGATGAGAGCTACTGCTGCAGCAAGACCGCGGCTGCGAAGGCCAAGGAAACCCACAAGGAACTGACGTACGTTGTCGGTGACACTTCGACCTGTTGCGAGAAGACGGCCCAGATCAACCTGGCCCAGGCGAAGGTCAAGGCGATCGTGGAGGCGGCGATGCGAACCGCGCTCTCGATGTAGCGTATAATCGATAGAAACTGTCTGCCCACGAAAGCAAGAAAGCCCGGGGTTGCCTCACCCCGGGCTTTCGCCTTTTGTGCCGCGTCTTGGCAGCTTGAACCGAGGGATCGCGCGTCGCGCTGGTTGCGATCGCTGAACCCCACGGGAGGACGGAGCACGGCGTCTCCGGGCGGCCACTCGACGTGAGCCGTCACATGCACTAGCCTGACCTCCTTATTCTGGTTAGGAGTCGTCGAATGGAGGCCTGGGAGCTCTTCCTCCTGGTTGTGCTGTTGTTGGGAAGGTATATCGCGTACGGGATCATGGGATAGGTCGTGCTGAGCGTTGCCAACCGCCAGACCGATCGCCACCCCGATCAGTACGCCCTTGCGCATAACGTCTTTCCGGATCCAACCGTTTCTACGCGGAGGGTGGCTTGGGCGAGGATTACGCGATCCGGTTGATGATCCACGGACTCTTCACTGACGCAACAGGGCTGCGGCGCGGGTGACGGCTTCTTCGGGGTCGGCGGCGAACATGAGCTGGCCGCGGCGTTGGAACTTTTCGAGCCCCACCGGCACGTTCTCATATCCGAGCAAGACCACGGGCTTGTCGTTTTTCAGGGCGAGGACGATTTCGGACATCGTACCGACCGAGCCGGGGCACGCGATCACGACGTCGCTGGAAAGGACGTTGATGACGTTGCGGGCGTCGCCCATTCCGGTGCGCACCGCGATGTCGAGATCGGTTGAGGCCTTGGCCGTCGACTTGTCGGGCAGGATGCCGATGACGATGGCGCCGGGGACCTTCTTCGCGCCGCGGGCGGAGGCAGCCATCACGCCGCAATCGCGACCGCCGTTGAGCAAGACCCATCCACGTTCGGCGATCAGCTCGCCGAGTCGCTCGGCCATCTTGGCGACCGCCGGCGTAGCCTTGGACCCGCCCATCACACCGATTACCGTTCTAGGCATTTGTCGCATCCTTGACGAGATTCACGGTTGTCGGATCTGCGCTCGCTTGCCCCGCGGGTGGCGCGGGCGTTAAATAGTCGTTATGGAAGCCTCGTTCGAACTCTTCGACCACACGGCTGATATCGGCATTCGGGTACGGGCAGCCGCGATGCCCGGGCTGGTCGCGCCGGCGACCGAAGGCCTCTACGCCGTCATCGGCGAGGTGATGGCGGGCGACGAAGCCGACAGCGTTTCGTTCGACCTTCGTGACGGCGCGCCGCCGGAACTCTTGCGAGATTACCTCGCCGAGCTGCTCGTTCTGTTCGAGCGCGACGCCCGGCGCGTCATCCTGCTCGACGACCCGAGGTTCGACGAACGAGGTCTGAAAGTAACCGCTCGAACCGCGAATGTCGACCGCGCGCGAAGCGACCTGATCCGAGAGGTCAAAGCGGTGACGTATCACGAACTTGAGATACGGGCGATCGCGGGCGGGTACGAAGCGACCATCATTGTGGATATTTAGAAATGCCAGAACCCTACACCGGACCACTCGAGCGTGTTGACGCGATGCGATGGCGCATCCCGAAGTCATACAAGAAGGAGATGCGCGTAGACGGGATCATCTACGCGAATGACGTGCTCATCAAGCTGGTCAAGAAAGACAAATCGCCGGAGCAGGTGGCGAACGTGGCGTGTCTACCGGGTATTGTCGGGGCGTCGCTGGCGATGCCCGACATTCACTGGGGGTACGGGTTCTGCATCGGCGGCGTGGCGGCGACCGATCCGAAGCAGGGCGGTGTGATCAGCCCCGGCGGCGTGGGGTACGACATTAACTGCGGCGTACGCCTGCTGACCTGCAACATCGATGCGGAAGACGCCAAGCCGCGGATGGAGAAGATCATCGAAAACCTGTTTCGGACGGTGCCGTGCGGCGTCGGTCGCGGTGGGGTCATCAAGTTCGACAAGAAGCAGCTTCGGCGACTGATGGCGGAGGGTGCACGGTATGTGGTGAAGGAAGGGTACGGGTGGGACAGCGACGTCGAGATGACCGAGGCGCGCGGTTGCATGGAAGGCGCCGATCCCGAGGCGGTCTCGAACACGGCACTCGAGCGGGGTCATAACCAGTGCGGCACGCTCGGCAGCGGGAACCATTTTCTCGAGGTTCAGGTCGTGGAGGAAATTCACGACGAGCAAGCGGCCAAGGTGATGGGGCTGATCAAGGGCACCGTCGCGGTGATGATCCACTCCGGTTCGCGGGGCCTGGGTTATCAGGTTTGCGACGAGTCGATCAAACAGCTTCGCAACATCCCGAAGAAGTACGGGATCGAGCTTCCGGACCGACAGCTCGTTTGCGCTCCGGTCGATTCGCCGGAGGGTCGGCGGTACTTCGGGGCGATGAAGGCCGCAGCCAATTTCGCGTGGGCGAATCGACAGATCTTGACTTTCCTGGCGCGCAAGGCGCTGGGCGAGGTATTCGGGCAGCCGGCCGAACGACTCGGGCTTACACAGGTCTACGACGTGGCTCATAACATCGCCAAGATGGAAACGTACGACGTCGAAGGCAAGAAGACCGAGGTTTGCGTACACCGCAAGGGTGCGACGCGTGCGTTTCCGGCCGGGCACGCCGAGCTTCCGCAGCGGTATCAGTCGATCGGGCAACCCGTGCTGGTTCCGGGCGACATGGGCCGCACGAGCTACGTCCTGACCGGTCAGCCGGGTGCGATGTCGGAGACCTTCGGTAGCTGCTGCCACGGTGCCGGCAGAGTCATGTCGCGCAGTGCGGCGATCAAGTCAGCGAAGGGCCGGTCGATCGCCAAGGAACTGCTTGCCGCGGGCGTCATCGCCCGAGCCCGAGGCCGAACCGGACTCGACGAAGAACAGCCCGATGCCTACAAAGACGTCACCAACGTCGTCGACGTTCTCGACACCGCCCAAATCAGCCGTCGTGTGGCCAAGTTGCGGCCGCTTGGGGTGATTAAGGGATAGGTTGTGCCAGAAAGTTACAAGGTGAAGGACCACACGAAGCTTGGCGAGATTGCGGAGCTTCCGTACACCCTCCAACTCATGATGGGCGTCGACGCGGTGCGCGCGTCAATCGGATGGCTGGCGAAGATTCCCAAGACCGACAGCGCATGCGACCGTGCTGATCTCGCTATCGCGATGATCACGGCCATGGGCTGGTGTGGGGAGGCGTTCCGCCTGTTAGGGAAAGGACGCAAGAAGGGTCACATCTCTGGTGAGATGTTGGAGGGTAATGCTGCGCTAATTGCATTGTGGAACGACCTGTTTACCGAGCAACGACCGCCGCTAATACGCAAGTTCCACCGTGTGAGAGACAAGTACTTCGGCCACTGGGACGTGGAAGTTGCCCGGGATTTCATCGGACTTCAAGCACGAGGGGAGCAACTCGGACCATTGATTGAAAGCGATGACAAGAGCGGTTTCCTGAGAACAAGGTACCGCTGGGCCCAGGCCGCCGTCTCCCATGATCTCGTTGATGACCCGTCCGACCTCGATGCAATGCGAGAACTCGTGAAGGACATCGCTCGGACGTTGGGCACCACGGGCAATCTCCTTTCCCAGATCGTCGCCGCTCTGCTCAAGAAATCGAGACTAGACTTTGAGCCC
>JASFUW010000220.1:0-8396 GCA_050050135.1 Phycisphaerae bacterium | reverse complement strand
CGAACGGCTCGGCGAACTACTACGGCAGCAACTGGGCAATAGGCGCCCCGTACTACCGTACCGAGGTTGGCGCGTACGACGCTAAGCCGTCGGATAGCCCGTACGCCACGTTCGACCAGGGCGGGAATGTGTGGGAGTGGAACGAAGCCGTGCTTTATGATTCGTCTCGCGGCGTGCGTGGCGGGTCGTTCCACGTCAACGACGTCAGCGACCTGCATGCGGCCAACCGCTACTACAGCGGCTTCCCGGCGCTCGAGAGCCACTACATCGGGTTCCGTGTCGCCGAAGTGTCTGAGCCAGGTCCCGACATCCCGGCTGTTTCGGAGTGGGGTGTCGTTACGATGGCCTTACTTGTGCTGACGGCTGGGACGCTTGTGTGGGCGAGGCGTGGTGCGGCGATAGCGTAGCCGGGCAAGGGGAGGTGGGAAGGTTAGCCTCTGTTCTTTCTCCCTCTTACCCTTTTCCATTCGAGCGCAGCGTCTTTCTTGCCCCCGGTAGGGGCATAGGCACTTAGCCACGGGCGTAAGCCCGTGGGATGGGAACGCCACATGACACACGAGCCCCGTAGGGGCGACGGATACGGCAAGATGACCGACTCGAGCGAGGAACAGGTTGCCACGTGCAGCTAGAGCATGTTCTGCGATTGCGGTGCCTATTTGTCATCCCACGACGTACCGCTCGTCGTATTGGATGCCGTGTCGTTGCACGAATGCAAGGAGCTCGTCGTCGAACGATAAGCTCGCGTGGTGCGTCCGTTGGTTGCGTATCTATGCCTCGACTTCCCCGAGGTTCGACTGACTGACGGTGAACGCCGCGTAACCTGTTTGCCATGCGAAGGGCTGCATTCCTCGCAGGTTTTCATGCACCCACCTCGAGGAGTTCGCCTTGATCCGGCGCAACAGGTCAGCAACGCAGGTCGTCGGATGGAAGGTGGCAAGCAGATGAATGTGATCGGGCGTTCCCCCGATTGCAATGGCGACGCCGTTTTCGCCTCGCACGATTCCGCCGATGTAGTCGTAGAGGCGCCTTTCCACCTCCGGTTGGATTGACGGCACCCGACCCTTCGTACCAAAGACCAAATGGTAGCGCAACGCCGTGTAGGTGTGCCCCATTGGATCACTTCTCCAGTCTGTCGCCCCTACCGGGGCTTTCTTGCTTCAAGACCTCCTATACCACGGGCTCACGCCCGTGGCTACATGCCTTCGCCCCTGCCGGGGCGAAACACCGGCGGATGCGATGGGAGGTGAATCACAAGCTGACGGAACCGGCGGACCTGACGATGCGGGTCGGGGCCTGGGTAGCGCACGCGGCGCACGCTCAAAGCTACGGTTTGCGTCGGGCGGTCCTGTGCCGGTGACCGGGATGATGTCGGACGGGTGATCGGGAAGCGACAACGGTTCGTATCGCGGTCTGCGTGGCGGGTCGTTCAACGACAACGACAACAACCTGCACGCGGACAACCGCAACAACAACAACCCGACGAACGAGAACAACAACATCGGGTTTCGTGTCGCCGAAGCCCCTGAACCCCCAGTGGGGGGGCATAAAGAACCGGCCAGACCTGCGTGGGTGGTTCAAGCTCACGCAGCCGTGCCGTGCTCAGGAACTACCCGATTGTCCGGCGTGTCGGTCGCACCCGTGCAAGGCTTCGACCAAGGATGGGTGCGTCGGACAGGCGAAGAAGAAGGCCCGGGCGTGTTGAGTAGCCGCAAGGCGAAAGGCGCGCCCGGGCCGCTCTCGTTCCACGGGCAAGACTCTCCGTGCATTGCAGACGGCTGACCTCTTACCCGTCAGCCCACGAGGTGAACTTCGCAGATCAGGATGCAGTCAGGCGTGTGTGGACGGATCGCACCGTGTTTTGTGGAGTCTCAACCGGGAGCCTCGGTTGCCCTGGTCATACTCGCTGGTAGATCACTCGCAACGGCGTACCGACGATCGCCTCGAGTTCCGTCTTGTACGCTTCATCCAATCGCCCGATATTCGCGTTCATCACCTGTAATGAGAACCGCCCCAACCCCTCCGGCCACTCGTAGATGAGGTCGTGCATCGTCCGATTGGCGCCGCAGCATGGGGTCGGGTATTCTGCCAGCTTGAATCCCTCGTCGGAAAAGTCTTCGTTCATCCGATCGCCCCACCAATCGACCGATATTTCTTCCCGACACGCTGGACAGCGAATTCGCTCGAAGTTGCCGCCGCAATCGAAGAACTCCACCTTCTCGCTGATCGTAACCTCGATCTCTTGTGCGTCGGGTGCAATCTCGCCAAGTCGCGCCTTCGCGCGTGCCCTTTGATCGCCATCTGGAACAAACCGGGGATCCTCCGGAATCAATATAATCCAATGGTCGGACATCGTAAATCAGCGCCCGGTGCGCCTCATCGTACGACCTTAGTACTGAAGTCGGGCACGCACGATTTCGACCCTGCAGCGCGCAGCTTCGCGCGTCCTGTTGGCGCCCCGCTGGGAAAGAAGTCGTCTCCTTGCCGCTGGACGGCCGTGCGCGATTCCGTGCCAGCGCTGAGCCGCAGCCTTCAGCCTGCGCGGTCCGGCGAAGGCAGTGTGTGCCCACACTTGTGCCAACATGGCGCCTGATCACGCACGGTGAGTTGGTCTATGGCGATTCTCGTTTTGCGCCGATCACCACTGACGTTATAGCAACGGGCGTGGGCGCACCAGATGCACGCCACCGCTCGAAGGAACGGCAGGATGCACAAGAAAAAAGTATCCCGAACAGACCCAAGAATCGCCCCTGGCGCTGTCGAAAAGCCGGTTTCACTGAAGAAACAGAGCCAAACAGACCCACCGAGAGGCCGGGATCGCTCGTTCCCGGAAAGCGGGCTCGGTGGCGGCGGGTACGCAGGCGCGTACGCTACGCGACGTTGATCGTGTGTTCGGCTTGAAGGGAGTCTCTATGGACCGCGACAAGACGCTTCGGACGCATCTGCTTTACCTGCTCGATGGCGGCGGGGCGCATCTCAAGTTCGATGATGCCGTTCGCGATCTGCCCGTCGAACTTCGCGGCCGAAAGCCGGACGGCGTGCCGCACTCCCCGTGGCGGTTACTGGAACATCTACGCATCGCCCAGTGGGACATCCTGGAATTCAGCCGCAACCCGAAGCACGTCTCACCCGACTTCCCCGACGGTTATTGGCCTCCGCACGATGCACCTGAAAGCGCGCAAGCGTGGGATGACAGCATCAGGTCCTTCAAGAGCGACCTGGAAGCGATGGAGAATCTCGTGGCTGACCCCACGACGGACTTGCTGACTCCGCTTCCGCACGGTACCGGCCAGACCGTATTGCGTGAGGCCCTCCTCGTCGCCGATCACAATGCGTACCACCTTGGACAGTTGGTGGTCGTCCGCCGCGCGCTCGGCGCATGGCATCAATAAAAAAAATGCCGCACACATGGCTGGCGTTGACGCGCGTACCGGTCAAGTGGACCGCCGGACCTCCCTTCTTCCCCCCTTGTCAAGGGGGGACGGGATGGGTTTGCCACCACAGCCGACGTTCTACGACGCTACTGGCAAGGATCGTCCACCGGCGGGCCGGGCGGCGAGGTGATCACTCCACGGAAGGCGTCGACGGCGAAAGAGATGTCCACGAAATCCACGCTTCGGTCGGGGAGCGGTTGGGTCGGGTCGCTGTTTACAAGGTCGGCCCGAGCCTTCCGCGCCGCCCCCGGAATGTTCTTGAACTTCTCGACCACCGCGCCGATGTCGACGAAATCCACGATGCCCTGCGGGGCGTCCCATACGAGCAAGTCCGGAAGAAACGAAAAGCCCACCACGTCGCCGGCGCCGCTCGTTTGCACGGTCAACGGTTCCGCGAACTGCGTCGGGTCGGCCGGGTCGCAACTCTGATCAATGACTTTGACGTCATAAACCGCCCCCGGCACGATCGCATCGTTGTAGAGGTCCACGGCGGGGTAGACGCTCCAGTCGCCCCAAAACGCATCGGACTCGCAGCCCAGCGTTGCCCCCCACCAAAACGGCGGAACGTGCCCGTCGCACCCGGAACATTCCACCATCTCGGCCGGCTCTCTCACCCACATGCTTCGACCTTCGGCGTACTCGTAGCCGGGCAACGACACGAAAGTCACCTGAACGGCCTGCGTTCGTCCCGGATCACCACCGACGAAAGACACGTACCGGTTTTTCGTGCCATGCCCCATGTCCGCAAGCAACGGGTCCGGAAGCATCGGCCAGGCCGGCTGACAGACACACTCGTCGGGCACGCCCAGCACCTCGATCTGCCACTGACGAGACCCTGTCATCAGGTTCGAGCGAATCGACTCGTCGCGGACACGCGCGGTGTTGTCCGTGACGGTTACGGCGACGTCGTGCACGCCCGGGTCCAGAGCGGGCGTGTAAGCCACGAAGGTATTCGCATCGGCCCCCGGCACGTCGACGCCGTCCACCGACCACTGGATGTCGAGCCCATGATCCGCCGGCGCAAGCGGCTCAACGAAGAACTCCTCGCACGCAAACAGCGGTGGAGCGGAGGACGGCGTGGCGCCGTCGATGGGCGATACGGACTCGTATGTGAACCGGACGAACTGCTCGACGTTCACCTCCTCGAACGGCGGTCCGAGGTTCCGCATCTTGGAATTGAACGTCGGACGGTAGATGCCGAAATACGAGTAGTTCGCGCCCTCGAACGCATCCACGTTCGGCAGGTCCATCCATCGATACCACTTGAGCTGCTGTGCCAACTGCTCGGCAGCGTCGTAGATGCTGACGTTGGCCTCGCTCGGCTCGGGACCGGTGTAGGTTTCAGGCCCGCCGTACTCGTATTCGTCCGCCAGGTCAGCAAAGGAATGGCCGAACTCGTGCAGGGCCAGTTCAACCGCGGAGGAATTGTTGCCCGCCAGTGTCGCGAGATTGGCGAAGGCATACCCCGCCCCGCCGTAGCGTGTCGAATTCGCCAGTGCCAGAATCTGGTCGACATCGGGTGCGGACGCAGCCGCCGCCGTCGCCTTGCTCACGTTGACACACAGAAGCCGGGGAATCCCGCTGCAATTGTACGTCATGTCGAGCGCGGTATCGCGATAGATGTTGTTGTCGGGCTCGTCAACGCCGGACTCGTTCGAGATCACGTCGACGCGGTGTACGTTGAAGTACGTCGAATACGCTCCGAGCGGCTCTTCGGCGAAAAACAGGCTCAACACGTTGTCGACGTCCGCGGCGTAGTCGTCGAGTTCGCTCTCGGTGTACCCGTCGCCGACGATCACCAGGTCGATCCTGTTTTCCGTAGGACCGTTGTCGACAATCGTCGTGAACGCCCAGGGCAGGATCTCGACCGATCGCCCCAGCCCGAACGTCGCACGGTCCTGAGGATCAGCCAGATCGATCAAAAGCCGACCGCCCGCAAGCCGCCCGTCCTCGACGTAGTCGTAATAGACCGGCACCTTCTGTGCCCGTGCGGCGGCGGAGGCGGATACGACCAGCAAGACCGTGAGGTATCGCATCAGGTGGACTCTTGCGGAAACGGTGCGGAATATTCGACGACGCTGCATATCGTGACTCCACAGGCGTAGCACGGAAAAAAGCATGAACACCGCCATTATATCACGCATCGAGGCCGAACCAAACCGAATCATACGGCGCAGGACGCGATCGTCGGCCCGTACGAACCTGCACCCGCGTGACTCCTCACGGAAAGTCGTGTTAGAATCCACACTGATGTCCGGCGACGAACTGACATTCGTGGACTGGCTCCATAAACAACAGCGAACGCACCCCGCCATGTCGCTCGGGATCGGTGACGACATGGCCGTCGTGAACGTGGGCAACGCGTCACGTCCTGGGACCCTCCTCGTATCGTCGGACATGTTGCTCGACGGCGTGCATTTCGACACGCGCAACCAGCCGCTGGAGAAGATCGGTCGGAAGGCGATTGCCTGTGGGCTGAGCGATTGTGCAGCCATGGCTGTCAAACCGGTGGCCGCGGTCGTGTCGGTCGCCCTGCCGAAGGTCCCCGGCGGTCCGAGTGCGCTCGAGGACGCGAAGCGACTTCTTGAAGGCATGTTCGCCATAGCCGATGAATACGATCTGGCACTGGTCGGCGGCGACACGACGAGCTGGGAACACCCGCTCGCGATCGATGCAGCCGTCACCGCCACGCCCTACGAAGGCATCGAGCCCGTGCGGCGCGACGGTGCGAAGCGTGGTGACAAACTGTTCGTCACCGGCCCGCTCGGCGGCAGCTTGCTGGGTCGCCACCTCGAGTTCACCCCGCGCGTGCACGAAGCCAAAGCGCTCGCCGAGGTTCTCGGAACCCGACTCCACGCCATGATGGACGTCAGCGACGGTCTCGCGTTGGACCTCTGGCGCATGTGCCAGGCCTCCGGCGTCGGCGCCGTGCTGAGCGAACAACTCCTTGACCGCGTGATCAGCCAGGACGCCAATCGCGCCGCGGAAACCGGACCAACGCCTTCGAGGACCGCACTCGACCATGCCCTCGGCGACGGGGAGGACTTCGAGCTGTTGCTCGCCGTCTCGGGCGATGCGACCGACGCACCCGCTCCCCTGTTTCCGATCGGCGAAATCACGGACCACGGTTTGACCCTGAACCGTACGGACGGGCGCTCCGAACCGCTGCAACCGACGGGGTACACCCATTGACGGACGCGCACGCCTCCAACGAAGCGCACTTCACGCTCGACACCGGCTCCGTGTGCGAAACGCACCGGTTGGGCGAAACGCTCGGACGATCGCTCCCCGGCGGCGTGCTGATCGGTCTGACCGGCCCGCTCGGCGCCGGAAAGACGCAGCTCGTCAAGGGCATCGCCGTCGGAAACGCGCCGCAAAGCGCGAGCCCTGTCACCAGCCCGACCTTCTCCCTGGTTCACGAGTATCCCGGCCGCCTTCACCTTTTCCATGTGGACGCCTATCGCCTTCGCCAGCCGCGGGAGTTTGCGGCCTTGGGGTTCGACGAGTGGACCCACCCCGGATCGGCCGTGGTCATCGAGTGGGCCGACAAAGTCCGTACCGTCCTACCGCGGGAGGGTCTATGGATCGAGATAGGCGTGACGGGCGAGACAACACGACGGATCGCAGCCGTTGCCGTCGGCGAGTCGGCCGACGTCCTTCTCGACGCCATGCGCGCCGCACATTGACAACCGCCTGCTTCGATTCTATGGTCTCGCACGTTGAAAACACCGAGACGGGAGCCGCGTCCGCGACACCGAGTCCGTCCGCTGCCGAGGTATTTTCGTGCCCCGAAAAGACGGTAGAAAACCGACCGAACTGCGACCCGTGGAAATCACCCGTGGGTATACGAAGAACACACCCGGTTCGGTGCTCATTCGAACGGGCGAAACCGTCGTGCTCTGCACCGCCTGTTGGGAGCAAGGCGTGCCGCGCTGGAAGGAGGGACAGGGAAGCGGATGGATCACCGCCGAGTACGACATGCTTCCGGGCTCGACTTCCGAACGGCGGCGGCGCAACCGCAACCGGATCGACGGCCGAACACAGGAAATCCAGCGCCTCATCGGGCGCTCGCTTCGCGCGGTCGTCGACCTGAACGCGCTCGGCGAAAACTCGATCCTGCTCGACTGCGACGTCCTCCAGGCCGACGGCGGAACGCGCACCGCCAGCATCACCGGCGCCTACGTCGCGCTTTGCGATGCCGTGCGCGTGGCAGTCCGCAATCGATGGCTCCCTGAATCACCGGTCAAGGAACCGGTTGCGGCCCTCAGTGTCGGCAAGGTTCAAGGACGCATGCTGCTGGATTTGAACTACGAGGAAGACGTTGCCGCCGAGGTCGACATGAACGTGGTGTTGACCGGTTCGGGCCGCTTCGTCGAGGTACAGGGCACCGGAGAGGAGGCGACGTTCACCAGAGACGAGCTGGACAAGCTACTCCGATACGCATCCCGCGGCGTCCGACAGCTCATCGAGATCCAGGAAAAGGCGCTTCGTCGGCGGTTGCGGTCGCAGCCCACTTGACTTTGGCACTCGTCATGGTTCGGAACATCGTCCATTTTACGCTATTGATCGTCGGAAGCCTCACGCTCGTTGGATGCTCGACGGGCGGCCGATCCAGGACAGGGGCTCAGTGGACCATCCAATGTCTGGAGATCGAAGGACCCCAACGGTCGCAACATATCCAACAGTTCGCCGAGACCCTGAAACGCACCAACGGCATTCGTCCCGCTGACGTATTCGTGACCGACGAGCCCGATGCTCCTGCCCGCTTATATTACGGACGCTATCGCCGCCGGTTGGACCCCGAGACGGGACGTCCCGACATGCCGGCGAGAATGCGGGACGACCTGAACCTGATCCGCGAGCTCGGCGACTCCTCGGGTCGCAGGTTCTTCCTCCGTGCCCTGCCCGTCCGCATGCCGCAACCGGACGTGGGCAACCCGGAATGGAACCTCGCGAGTGTCTCCG
>JASFUW010000219.1:0-8400 GCA_050050135.1 Phycisphaerae bacterium | reverse complement strand
CGCTGCACGCTGGGACGCTGTTGTTTCTTGCGGTTCAGGCAGGCTTCCAGCCCTTCCTCCACGAAACGCCGACGCAACGATTCAATCGAGCGAACGCCCACCTGCAACGTCTCGGCCACCTGCACATCGGCAAGGCCCGCCCCGTCCTCCGATTCATCCACCGCCAACAGGACGTTCGCGTGACGGATCTTGTACGCCGCCGCCTTGCCCACCCGAACCAACTGCTTCAACCGCTCCCGTTCCTCGGACTCCAGCCGAACGATCCACTTTTTCATGCCGATCCTCCTTGATCCAGGGCATCCGTGCCCTTACAAGGATCGGCTAACCACCTGCTTTATCCGCACATTCGGGTGAATCGGCCCACTAGTTCTTCATACATTCTGTCCATTCCTCGTTGGGTCCTACAACTGTTGCTGGGGATTCACCGGGGCGACCACGGAGTTCCCGGCGTCCGCGCAACCAGGCAAGGACCCTCCTGACTCAAGCAACGAAATCGAGCGGCGAATCGACCGGTCGATCCGCCAGTTCCGATAATTGTACTGTTCGCCAGAGCCACACGAAAGTAAAATCTCTTTTCCTGTGCGCTGGGCAAGGTTTGACCGAGCTTGCGATTCCATCCTGGCTTTATGTCTCCGCGCCCGTGGGAAGCCAGGTTGTGGTCTGCTGATGATCCGGTTTCTGCCGGCCAAAGCACTGCGGGTGACCCTGGACCAAGATCGCCAGAAGCGAATAAACCGGCCGCCGACGCGAATCACAGGTTGGAAAGTCGGTATTCCAGGGAGCCGAGGGGCCGGGCGAGGCGGCTGACCGGTTTGTCCGGATTCGGCGAAGACGTATGATCGACGAAGGGTGGGAACGAGCGTGTGGCGGCGAGCTAGATCGCGTGAGGAGCTTGAGATGCTGAGCCAATTGCTATTCGTCCGACTGAGAGCCGCGGAGAACGCACTGCGCGACGGCAGGCTGGACGAAGCGTATCGGTTGGCGATGGCCCCCGACATCCGCGAGCACCGACGCGGAGCGGCCGTCCTCGCGAAGCTCACCGAGCGGTTCATCGAGCGGGCTCGAAACCACTTTCACGAGGACCGTTTCACCGAAGCCCTGATGGACCTCGACCGTGCGGAATCAGGCGGGGTCAAGAAGGAGGAAATCGCCAAGCTCCGCGAGAACATCAACACCGTGGCCACCGAACAGCGTCGCCAGGAACAGTCCCGCCGCGACCGGCTTAAAGCAGCCAAGCGACGCATCGAGGGCGGATCGCTGGTCGCGGGTCGTGAGATTCTCGAACAAGCAAGCAAACGAGACCGCGACGCGCAACAGATGCGGCGGGAGGTGGATGACCGGATGGCTGACGTCAAGAACATCGTTGCACAAGCCGAAAAGCTGATCTCCCAAGGGCAACTGGCGGCGGCGGCTGAGCGCGTCCGCAAAGCGAAATCCGTCGACGCCCACAACGAAATGGTCACGCGCGTCATCACCCGCCTGTGCGAGCTGGTCTTCGACAACACGCGGCAAGCGGTCCGGGAAGGAAGGCTCGCCCGCGCCACCGACGAACTCGAGTGCCTGGGAAAACTCGGCACCGACCTGCCGGCGTACGGCGAACTCACCGACATGCTCGCCATTGCCCAGGAGGCGACGCGAGCCCTGAACGCACATGCCTACGCGGACGCGCGGCGTCACGCGATGAGCCTCGCCCGCCTGCTTCCCAAGGCGTCTTGGGTGGAGGCGGCCATCGAACACCTGCGGCAGTTGGAGGAGGTCAACGCGGCCCTCTTCTCGGGTCCGCTGGGCGAGCGGGTCGCGGTCGGTTTCAGACCCAACCCGGACCGAGTCCGCATCGCAGGAGACCCTCGAGGACAGCCAAACCCGAGCGACCCCGAGCGGGGATTGGATGACACGGTCGCCCTCCCGAATCGCGTTCGTACACACGGGCCGCTCATGGACAAGCTGATCCTGCTGGTCGACGGCGGTGGAAGCTACCTGATCGTCCGATCGCCGAACGCTTCGGTGGGACGCGTCGCGTCGGGCCACCCCGCGGACATCCCGATTTTCTCCGACGTGGCTGAGCGACACGCGAACCTGAACCGCGTGGACGACGACTATTTTCTTTTCAGCGCCAAGGCGGTCGAGGTCGCCGGGCACAAGACGAAACATCACCTGCTGCGTGACGGCGACCGGATCGTGCTGGGTCGCAAGGCGAAGTTCACCTTCCGCCTGCCGAGCCGGAAGAGCCCCACGGCGGTTTTGGACCTGAGCGACACGACCAAGATGCCCAACGATGTCAGGCGCATCGTCTTGTTCCACAAGCACGCGACGATCGGAGCCGGGCCGAACGCCCACATTCGATGCCAGCATGCCGGCACGCCGCTGGTGTTGTTCGAGCGGAACGGCGCACTCTGGATGCGCCAACGGAACAACGGACACGTGGACACCGAGCCCATCGAGCTTCCGCTCGGCGAGCCGGTCGAGCTGGGCGGGGTCAGTCTGGTGCTCGGTCCGTGGGAGATGCGTTCTGCAGGCGGACGGACGATATAGCGACTCGCGGCTCGTAAGAGGGTTAGAGGCCCTCGATTCGACGGGCGCGATTGAAAAAGAGCGGGTGAACACGAACCATGGCTTATACATACAAACACGGTGATAGACCGGTCGAGGGCTATACCATCCAACGAGCCGTCGGTCGGGGCGGGTTCGGTGAGGTCTACTACGCGGTCAGCGACGGCGGGCGCGAAGTGGCCATCAAGTATCTCCGCGACAACCCCCAGGTCGAACTCCGCGGCGTCAGCAACTGCATCAACCTGAAAAGCCCGCACCTGGTCTCCATCTTCGACGTCAAGAAAACCACCGACGGCGAATACGCCATCATCATGGAGTACTGCTCGGGCCCCTCGCTTCGTGACCTGCTCATTGCCGAACCGGACGGCTTCGAGCCGCAGAAGGCGGCCTTTTTCCTCAGAGAAATCGGAAAAGGACTCAGCTATCTGCACGACCGCGGGATCGTCCATCGCGACCTCAAGCCCGGGAACATCTTCTTCGACGACGGGTACGTGAAAATCGGTGACTACGGGCTGAGCAAGTTCATCTCGATCTCACGACACAGCGGACAGACCGCGAGCGTGGGGACCGTGCACTACATGGCGCCCGAGATCGGAAGCGGGAACTACTCGCGCGGCGTGGACATCTACGCACTCGGCGTGATCCTCTACGAGATGCTTCTCGGCAAGGTGCCCTTCGAGGGATCGAGCATGGCCGAGGTGCTCATGAAGCACCTCACCACCCAACCGGAACTCGACCAACTGCACCACCCCTTCGGCACGATCATCCGGAGGTCGCTCGAGAAGGACCCCAACGACCGGTACCCGACGGTCGACGAGATGGTCGAGGCGGCGCTGGAGGTCGACACCTTACGAAACAGCCTGGCCGGCTTCAGCGCGAAGAGCCTGGAAGGTGCTGCCCGACTGGGCGCGCCGGATCATACGCCGTCGCCGATGCCGTCACCCAACCCCCCGCCGCAACAGGCCCCGGGCCATGCACCGAGGCCGCAAGCCCCACACCGACCGCTGCCTTACGCACAACCGCTGGGCAGCGACATGGCGTTGTCCAACCGGCTGCAAAAGAAGATCGATCGCCGAGAGAAGAAGTTTGAACAGAAGATCGCGAAGCTGGAGGGGCGCCGCCCTCGGCCGATGCCGCGCGCAACGAAGAAACCGCGACCGCCCGCAGCGCCTGGTGTCCATGATCCGTCGGCGCTGTCCCGCGGGGACCGCGGGAAGCGCCTGGTGCTCTGTATCCTGTTCTCCATCGGCCTGGCTGTCGGTCTTGGGTTGCTGATCGGAAACGCCCAGGGCAGCGAGGAATATGGCTTGTCGGCCGGGTTCCTGACCGTGCTGATGTCCGGTGGCATCCTGCTGTCGCGAGCGTTGATCGGTTGGTTCGGGGTGCTGTACGGACCGAGGTGGGCGCAGCAGCTCATCACGCTCTGCGCGTGCGCGCCGCTGACGGCCGCGGGGAGCGCGCCGATCCTCGACTTGAACGACGAACAAGGCATGGCGCTCTGGCTCGGAATGCTCGCTGTCGCGTTTTTCCACAGACATGATCGAGAGCGGGACTCGACCGGTGAGATCAGATTCGGGTGTGCATTCGGCGCCGCGGTTTGGGGGATGGTGTGCACGGCCATCCTTGCCGGGATCTTTAACACCGATCCGTCCGAGGTGATGTTCATCGGGGCCGGCGTCGCCGGCGCGGTCAGCCTCATTGTTCAATCGACCTCCTGGTGGCGCGCGGGACGACCGCCACGTGGCGACGACGATCGCAAGAGTGGGCAACGGGAAGAAGGGCTCCCGCCGCCTCACGCATCCTTGGTCGAGGCACAACAGACCCCGACGCCCGCGGATACGATGGAGGATTCTCATCGGCGGGACATGGCTGTTCAGCAGGACAGCGGTCACATGATCGACCCCTCGTCCGACCCATCGCAAGACGTGCGTCTTCGATGGGGCGTAACGCGAGCATTCTGGGGCCTGATCGCGTTCGTGCTCATGGGCACGTCGATCGCGACGTTTCTGATCGCGGTCATCGGGCGCGACTTTGCCCACGCGGACATCACTACCGCGATCGTTGTTTGTATCGGGTCGGCCCTTTTCACGCTCTTCGCCCTGCGAAGGACGACGCCCGTACGCAAGGAGGGGTTCTGGCGCGAGACGTTGCGCCCGTTCCTCCTGTGCACCATGGGGTTGGGGATCGGCGGGGCGATCACCGGGATCGTGCGTGAATGGGACCGGTGCTACGATGACGAGCCACGCATTGCCATGCTGACCGGATTGGTAATGTGTTCGGTCATATTCCTGATCCTGTTGTTCTTCACGGGGCGCAAACGCCGGGTGCACACGCCGAAGCCTTTCCTCCTCGACGAAGACGCCTGCTGTGGCACACCCGGCGTCGGCGCATTGCAGCCGCCTTATGCTGCGGACGGGAACCAGGTGGAGGGATAGTTCATGGCGGGCGTGGATTGATTGCCTTATGTTCGTAGCCACCTCGGCATCGATAGGTCTGATCGCTCTGGGCGGCGTCACCGCGGTTGTCGGGCTCGCACTCTTCGGTGCTTTGATCCGGCGGAAAGCGATCCCGCTTCTGTTCGGTCTGGCGCTGATCGTACTCACCCTCGGTGCGGCGTGGATTCTTGTCGCCGGCGGGCGACGCGCGCCGTCGCGAACCGTTACCTACCCCTTCTACGGACCGGACGTGCAAGCCTTTGCGCACGAACTACCGGAGTCCGACGCGATCTGTAGCGCGGAGTGGGAGAAACGAACGCTCCGTCCGTTCGAGTTCGACGAATCGACGTCACGAGAAACGCGCCTGGCAAGAACCTACCAGCGCAAGGCGGAAGCGCTGGAACGCTCGCACGAACGCATCGTCATCACCGAGAAGGGGCCCGTAGTCCTCGTACCCGCACCACCTCCATCGCCCTCGGATGAGGTTTTCACGGATTTCCCGGTGACCGTGCAAGTGACCGCCCCGGACTACCGTCGGCCTTCGTGGCTTGCGCGCTGGCAGATCGTCCGTGGCGGTCTGGTGTGGAATCTTGTCACCGGGTTGTCCATTGCGGCACTGCTTTTCGTCGGGTACGTCGTTCTTGACGCGAGCACCCGGGGCCAATTCACCTGGCCGCTTCGCATTCTCTCGGTCATGGTTCTGGGCGTGATCTTCGCGGCGCTCGCCGCCCTACGAGGCGGACTGTAGCCAATCCCCCTGACACACCGTAACATAGAGGGCCATCGGACCGCCGTGAGCGTATCCCGGCTGCGTCGTGGCGAGGTCGCGGGCGGTTGTCGGGCAAACGTGCTCGATCGGGCGAGATCATGGAACCGGGCGAAAGTGCAGATCAATTTCTTGTCGAGCAGATTCGGAAAGGCAGCCAACCCGCGTGGCGGCAGTTGATTGACCGGTACACGGGCCGTCTTTTCGCCTTCGCCCGGGCCCGGACCGCGAGCCTCAGCGACGCCGAGGACCTCGTCCAGGAAACCTTCGTCGGGTTCCTGCAGTCCGTCGGACATTACGATTCCGCTCGCCCCCTCGAAACGTATCTGTTCACGATCCTGCGCTACAAGCTTTACGACCTGCTCAGGCAGCGCAAGCCCAACGTGGTCTCCGAACCGGTCGACGCCGAGGGGTGGTGGGACCATGTCGTGCCCGGATCGTCCGAGACCCCGAGCGGTGTCGCGGTGCTGGCGGAAGCGCAGGAGCAACAGGAGCGATTACTCGTCGACGTCCTCAGACAGCTCATCGCGGAACTGCGCGAACGCGAGGCCTTCAACGACCTTCGAGTCATCGAGCTGACCTTCTTCGCGGGAAAACGCAACCTGGACATCGCCGACTTATTGAGCATGGACCAGAAGGCCGTCGCCGGCGTCAAGTTCCGGGCGATCCAGAAGCTCCAGAAGTATCTGGGGCAACGCGACCCGGAGGCGCTCGCGTGTCTCGACGAGACCCGCGCCGACATCACCGTGGCACGCGTCTGGCGCGAGCACCGCATCACCTGCCTCAAGCGCAGCACGCTGGGGTCGTACCTGTTGGGTGTCCTCGAAGAGCCCTGGCAGAGCCACACGCAGTTTCACCTGGACGTGACGGGCTGCCCGCTATGCCTCGCCAACCTCGCGGACCTCGAAGCCGAGGAAGAGGACCTCACCCCGGCCGACACCGAGCGGATGTTCGCGTCCAGCGTCGGTTTCCTCCGCAAGACGGAGGCATGACGCTCGGAGCCACGCAAGATCGGCTGATTGTCTTCGACCGCCGCCCGCGGTCCGGTTTCGTGCTTGGAGTCTATCCGTGAACGCCGGTCCAGCAGAACCCGAGCCGTATCGCGGTTTCGAGCAGGGGCCGATACGACCGCCGAGTGAAGCCCGAAGCCTGCTCGTCCGGGTGACACGAAACTGCCCCTGGAACCGCTGCACCTTCTGCCCCGTTTACAAGGACGCGCGTTTCTCGTTTCGCCCGGTCGAACACGTCAAGCGCGACATCGACCTGGTCCACGCCCACGTTCAGAAACTCGAGGAACTGGCAAATCCATCCGAGGCACCGGACCCCGGCGCCGTCCAGACGCTTGTCGACACGCTGCCGCGTGACGAGCAGGCGCCCTTCGCCGCCGCTTTGAACTGGTTGTGTTCCGGCAGAAAAAAGTCCGTCTTCCTGCAGGACGCGAATTCGCTGGCCGTGCGTGTCGTCGACCTGCTGGAGATTCTTGAACACCTTACGACACGTTTTCCCTTCATCGACCGGATCACCTCGTACGCCCGTTCGCAGACCGTAGCGGCTCGACGAGACGCCGACCTGCGAGCGTTGCGGGGCGCAGGGCTCGATCGTGTCCACATCGGGCTCGAATCCGGCTCCGACGAAATCCTGCGCTTGGTCCAGAAGGGCGCGACCAGAGAGCAACACGTGTCGGCCGGACGCAAGATCAAGCAGGCGGGGATGGAGCTTTCCGAATACGTCATGCCCGGTCTGGGCGGCCGGGCGCACTCGAAACGCCACGCGCACGAAACCGCCGACGCCCTCAAGCAGATCAATCCCGATTTCATCCGATTGCGCACCCTGGCCATCCCACCCGGCGCACCACTCTACGAGACATGGCAGGCAGGGCGGTTCGAGAAGATGGGCGACGTCGAGATCGCACAGGAACTCCTCTGGCTCATCGAGCGTCTCGATGGGATCACCAGCAAGGTCAAAAGCGATCACGTGCTCAACCTTCTGCCCGAGCTCCAGGGAACGCTGCCGCAGGACAAACCGCGTATGACCGCTCTGCTCGACACGTTCCTGTCGCTCGATTCCCGCAGACAGCGGCTGTTTCAGGTTGGAAGGCGCGTGGGGGTACTTACGCGCTTGCGCGACCTCGAAGATGCTGCGCGGGTCGAACAGGCGGAAACGGTCTGTCGCCGGTTGGGTGTCACCGCGGACAACGTCGATCAGATCGTCGATCGCATCATGATGACGTATGTCTGAGGTCGATACCGGTCGCGAACCAAGGGCGACACCTCGAACGCCCGCTGATCCGTAGTCGATCCGAAAGGCGGAGTGCGCATGAACCGGGCCGCCCGAAGTGGGCGGCCCGGCTTGTTCTATACACACCCATCGCCGGTGGTGTTTAGTTCCCACTGCGGCGGATGCGCTCGGTCTTTCCTATGCTGATGGTGAGCGGGTCATCGACAAAGAAGGGGACGTCCAGGTTGCCGCCGTCCTTGATGAACGAGGCATTGTCGGCCAACCGCAGACTCACGTTGAACGAACCCGCGGCATCGTTCGACGCCTTGAGGGTGAAACTGCCCAGATACGCCCTGTTGGCGACGTCCACGCTGCCGTCGAACAGCATCGCCCCCAGTCGCCCGCCGATTCGGTCCACCGCGTCGATCTTCT
>JASFUW010000218.1:0-8421 GCA_050050135.1 Phycisphaerae bacterium | reverse complement strand
TGTGTTTCCGGCAAGGTCTCCTCGGTCCCCTCTTTGTCCCAGGTCCATCCAGTGTCCTGGTTGTAGAGGTGCTTGACCTGAGCTTCGGAAATCCCAAGACGTAACACCGCTCCAGCGTCATCGGACCAACTCCGCTCAGGAATCGAAGTCGTCTTAGACCTCAGCTCTCCCGGACTGTCGGGACCCGGAGGCATGATCAGGCGGATTCCCAAGAGGACGGCAATTAGCGCGAGAGCGGTGACTACGCAGCGGGCGACGAACCGGTGACGGCGGAGCCGCCGCGTCTTTCCCCAGCTCTCGGCTCTGAGCATTAGCTCGGCATTCTCTGTCAGCGGATGGCCGCACGCGGGGCAGACCTGTGCATCGTCTGGGCACTCCGACTCACACTTGAGACAGTAGATGCTCATACGCCTAATCTGGACAGGTACGCCCCGAGCGCGGCTCTGCGTACCGAATCTCCAAGATTCCGATCCGTCGCCGGCAGGGGGCAGATTTTTAACTCCGCCTACCGCAACAGCGCCAGAAACACCCCCGCAGCAACTGCCGACCCGATGACACCCGCAACGTTCGGTCCCATCGCAGCCATCAACGGATTGACCTTCCCTTCCGAGTGTCTCGACACGAAGTCCTGCACCACGCGCGACGCCATCGGAACCGCAGACACCCCGGCCGCACCGATGCACGGGTTGAACCGACGATGGGGGGGCAGCATCAGGTTGATGATCTTCGCGAAAACCACACCGCCTGCCGTGCTGAACGCGAACGCCACCGCCCCGAGCACCAGAATGAAGATCGTCTGCCGGCTGAGAAAGCTCTCGCCCGACATCGTCGACCCGACGACCAGCCCCAGAAAGATCGTCACGATGTTCACCATCGCACCGCCAGCCGTCTTGTACAGTCGCTCCGTCACACCCGACTCTCGCAGCAGGTTCCCGAACATCAGCAGCCCGATCAGCGGCGCACACGTCGGTATCGCCAGCGCAGCGACCACGCCCGACACGATGGGGAACAAAATCACCGCCGCCTGTGACGGCGCCTTCGCCTCGGGAACATCCATCTTCCGCTCATGCTCCGTCGTCAGGAGACGCATGATCGGCGGCTGAATGATCGGCACCAGCGACATGTAGCTATACGCAGCCACAGCCACAGCCCCGAGCAGATGCGGCGCGAGCATCGCGGTCAAAAAAATCGACGTCGGACCGTCCGCACCGCCGATGATCCCGATCGACGCCGACTCCTGCGGATTGAAGTCGAACAAATAAAACGCCCCCAGCGCAGCCGCAAAAATGCCCAGTTGCGCAGCCGCCCCCAGCAGAAACGTAATCGGTCGAGAAAGCAGCGGTCGAAAATCCGTCAACGCCCCGACGCCCAGGAAGATCACCGGCGGCAAAAACTCCGTACGAATCCCCGCGTCGTAAACGAGCTGCATCGGCATCGGCATCGAGTGCCCGTCCGATGACACGATCGTGTCGTTGGACGCACTCAGCATGGCGTGTGGAAGATTGGCCAGGATCGCCCCGAAACCGATCGGAATCAGCAGTAGCGGCTCATAGCTTTTCGTGATCGCCAGGTAGATCAGCACCCCGCCGATCGCGAACATGACCACGTTCTGCCACGTCAGTCCGGCGAACCCCGACTCGGTGATCAAAGTCCAGAAACCATCCATGGTTTACTGTCCGATCGTCAGGATGGGTTGTCCCGCCGCCACGTCCGCGCCGACGTCGGCCTCGATGGTCAACACCCTCCCCGCGACCGGTGCTCGCACGTCGTGCTTGGCCTTCATGGCTTCAACCGCCGCAATAACCTGACCCTCCGACACCACGTCGCCGATCTTCGCCTTCAGCTCGACGAGTTCGACCTTCCCTTTGAAAGGAGAAAAGACCGGCACCCCTCTGCCGTTCCCCGATTGTGCTCCCGTTGCACTCGCGGCCATCGGCATGGGTTGACCCGCGCCCTCCGCGCCGGCCGGCGGTTCCAGCGTAATGCGAAACGTCCGCGTCACGCCGTTTTCTTCGACCTGACACGTGGTCGACACCGGGCCCGCAAACGCGGCCGCCGCCACAGCTTGCGGTGCCGCAGTTGCAGCTACTGCCGGTGTGGGCGCCTCGTCCTTCTTCTTGAGGGGCAGCACGATCTTCGCCTTGCCCATCAACAGCCGCAGCCCGCCGTTCAGCTCAATGTCCTTCCCCGGGACCATCGCCGAGGCAACCAGGAACACGTTCTCCTCGGTCGTCGGAAGATTGCGCTCTTTCAGCGCCTTCTCCGCCTCACTCAACGTATCGGCCGCCGCCTCGAGCGGATCACCGTCGAACGGCTCCAACTCGAGCTGTTCCGACGCGATCTTGACCACCTCCGGATCGGGTTTGAGCGGCGGTCTTCCGAAGTAACCCAGAATCGCCCGGCCATACCCCGATTCGATCTTCCTCCATCGACCGAGCAGCACGTTGTTGAACGCCTGAAGCCAATACTGCTGACTACCCGGTGTCACTGACGTCCAAGCACCGCCGGCTTTGACCACCACCGGAAACTCCGCCAGCACGTCGCTGTATTTGTGGAGGATCCCCGCCTCCGCCATCATGTGCACGTTCGGCCCGATCGCACCCCCCGGCATGGGAAACCCCACAACCCGAGCGTCCGCCGTCGTCGTCACCGGATTGAAGTGGTATTCCTTGAGCCCTTCATCCAGACAACGCTCGATCTCGTTCATCTTCTCGACGTCAATGTCCAGGGAGTACCCCGTCCCTTTCAGTCCGTGCGCCATCGAACGCACGTCCGGCTGGACCGTCCCCGACGCCATCGGGCGGACCGAAAGATCGATCCCGTCCACGCCCCCGGCGATCCCGGCCATATAACAGGCAACCGCCGTCGACGCCGTATCATGTGTGTGCTGCCACAGTGGCACCTCCGGCGGCAACAGCTTCTTGATCCCCACGGCCGTGTCGTAGCAGATCTTCGGATCCGTCGTGCCGGAGGCGTCCTTCATGCACACCGAGTCGATGTGCATCCCCGAATCCACCAGCCGCTTCACGACCCCGATGTAGAATTCCGCCGTATGCACCTCCTTCGATGCGAACGGCAGCCCCATCAGCGCAACGCAAACCTGATGGTGCATCCCCGATTCGACGATCGGTTGGCCCGTCTTGATCAGGTTGTCCACGTCGTTCATGTAGTCGAAGTTGCGATCCCACGTGGTTCCGTGCTTCTTCATCAGCTTCGCTTGAAGCTTCAGCGCCTCGATCCGCTGTGTCGTAAGCGTGACACCCGAGACCGACCGCGTCAAAATCTGCAAATCCACGTCCGGACCGACGGCCTTCCGCATCTCGTCCTGACACCAGAACGGATCTTCCCCGACGTACATATACGGTGCCTGATAGCGCGCCCCCCCGCCGAACTCGAAGTGTCTGATGCCCGCCGCCGCAGACGCCTCCATCGCCGGCAGAATGTCCTTGAGTCGAACCTTGCCCCCGAAGCTACTCTGAAGCCCGTCCCTGAACGGCGTAAACATGACCCTGATCTTCTTGGGCGTGCTCGTGAATATCATGTTTGCTCCTCGATTCGTGTGACCCGCGCGCCAGGATAGGCGGTCGCCACCGCTGCACTGATCGCCGCTGCCACCATCGCGTCATCTTCATTGTCCGGGCACGGGAACGCCGCCGTGATCAGGCGGATAATCACCGCAAGAACGATCAGTAGCACAAATACAGCCAGAAACGCCGTCCCGCAGATTATCAGAAGGTTCGTCTCGCCCAACGGACGCTCCCCATGCCACCGCGCGGCGTGTCCGGTTCGTTCATCTTTTCACCCGGGACTGCGGAATCAACGTCCTGCACCCCGGCCCGCTGTCAAACACCCAACGACTCGCAAACCTCTTCAAACGCCAGCCGTCCCCGTACCACCGGTTCCGGATGGCCCTCGATGGCGAGTGACAGGTCATCGCCGATCGAGGTCACGACGCCTTTCGCGAGCGGCGCCGGCCGATCCGTGGCTCCGGTTGTCGACTCAACGGACTCTTCCCATACGCGCACGCGCCGACCGACCACGCATGACGCGCTCCGGTACGCGTCCAACAGGTCCGCGGTTCCGCGCACCATCAGACCATGATAACGCGTGGCCAGGCTTTCGAGAATACGGGATAAGATGCGCGGCAACGTTGTCTCCACCCCCGCATCTCTCAGACTTCCGGCACAGGGTACGAACGGCGTCGGCTCCAGCTCTGGCGACGCAGCCACGTTCACGCCGACCCCGAGAACAGCCGCCTCCACCATACCGTCCCGACAAACGGTCGACGCGAGGACGCCGCCCACCTTGCGCTCCCCGATCAGGATGTCGTTCACCCACTTGATCGACGGCACGACCGACGATCCGCTGACCGCGCGGATACCATCCGTCACCGCGAGAGCCGGCAACATGACCAGACCGGGTACCAATGCGGCCGCCGGTCGGCCGATCGGAAGTCCCACCGTCAAAAACAGATTCCCTTCGAGCGCGGACCACGGTCGCCCGCGCTGACCGCGAAACCGCTCCCCCGCCAGCGCCACCGCCACCACAGGAAGCTCGACCGGTGTCCCGCCCGCCATAACCTCGTGCAACGCGTCAAACTGCGACCGCAGTGCGTTTCGGATCACCACCAACCGACGCCAGAACCCGGCCTCGCACGACCCGTTCGAGGTCCACGCCGTACCATCCCCACCCAAGGCGGTCCACAATCGCCGTTCGTGCGGATCGAGTGACGATACCGGAACGCGGGATAAGCTGGCGTTCGGCGTGGCGAAACGAAGCCCGTGGTCTTTTGAATCCGTGAGGAGTCGCATGGGTGCTGAGCCGTACCGGCTATCGACAGCCTCCAAGCACGCCACCTCCCTCCGGCGAGGTGGACGACTTAGAATCTGATCTCTCCTCCCTGGCAGTCCGTTAAAAAAGGGGACTGGCCCCGCGCACCGGCACGCCCACGGTGTCGTGAGTGGCCGCGGGCGAGGTCCCTGCACCCTCTCTCAGCAGCCTCCTAGGCCGTCATTATCCGTGCAAAAGCCCAAATCCGCAACGTTACCTGCCGATCCTGGCCCCCGTCAGACACCTTGAAAACCGCGCGTGATACATGGAAAGTCACACGGCGCGATCAGTCCAGCGTAGTGCTCCGCGCTGCTGCGTGCCGGCGGGTCGACCTCCCGCCTTTTCCCCATGACAACGTCAGCACCTGTGTGAAAACCGGACCTTCAACCACCCTGCCAATCTGGCAGCGGCAGCCGTCACATGCCTCTTTGTATCCCGCCGTGTTTTCGTAAGTCATTATCAAACAAGATGTTACGGTTTGCATCCGTTTGGAACACGTCCTGCTCCATCACGATAGGTGGCCATAGTTTGAGATCGCCCGCGTGAATCGAGGGATGCAGAATGATCGACAATTTCACAGTCAAGGCCGCGGAAGCGCTGCAGGACGCCGAGCGACGTGCCGCCGCCGCAAACCACGGCGAGGTCAGCCCGCTACACCTGCTGGCCGCTCTGCTGGTTCACAAATCCAACGGAAACGGCGGACACGGCGGCGGAATCGCCGTCCCCCTATTGGAAAAAGCCGGGGCGAACGTCAGCCAGATCAACGCCATCGTCGACGCCGAGCTCAAACGCCTGCCCAAGGTTTCCGGGGGCTCCATGACTGTCGGCCGGCCGCTCCAGGAAGTCCTCCACGCGGCCCAGAACGAAGCCGACCGCATGAAGGACCAGTACGTCTCGACCGAGCACCTCCTATTGGCGCTGTGCGACGTCAAGAGTGAGGCCCGCGAGATTCTCTCGGTCAGCGGCCCAAACCGCGAGTCCATCCTCGCCGCCCTCGGGCAGATACGCGGCGGTGCCACCGTGACGTCACAAAGCGCCGAAGACACCTACCAGGCGCTCGAACGATTCGGCATCGACCTCGTCGCCGTCGCCAGACAGGGCAAGCTCGACCCCGTCATCGGGCGTGACGAGGAGATTCGCCGCTGCATGCAGGTCCTCGCCCGGCGCACCAAAAACAACCCGGTGCTCATCGGCGACCCCGGCGTCGGAAAGACCGCCATCGTCGAGGGCCTCGCCCAGCGAGTCCTCGAAGGTGACGTCCCCGAGGCACTGAAGAACAAACGCATCGTAGCCTTGGACATGGGCTCCCTGATCGCCGGCGCCAAATACCGCGGCGAGTTCGAGGAACGCCTCAAAGCCGTCATCCGCGAGGTCACCGAATCCGCAGGCCAAGTCATCCTCTTCATCGACGAGCTGCACACCGTCGTCGGCGCCGGAAAGGTCGAAGGCGCCGTCGACGCCGGCAACCTCCTCAAACCCGCCCTGGCCCGCGGCGAACTCAGGTGCATCGGCGCGACAACCGTCGACGAATACCGCCAGCACGTCGAGAAGGACAAGGCCCTCGAACGCCGCTTCCAGACCCTCTACGTCCGCGAACCCACCGTCGAGGACACCATCGCCATCCTGAGAGGGCTAAAGCCCAAGTACGACGCCCACCACGGCGTCCGTATCCAGGATGCCGCACTCGTGGCAGCAGCCATGCTCTCCCACCGCTACATCGCCGACCGCAAGCTGCCCGACAAAGCCATCGACCTGATCGACGAAGCCGCCTCACGCCTGCGAATCGAAAACGACTCCATGCCCGCCGAACTCGACGAACTCCGCCGCCGCATCATGCAGCTCGAAATAGAACGCGAAGCCCTCAAGAAGGAAAAAGACGAAGGAAGCAGGACGCAACTCAAAACGCTCCAGAAAACGCTGGCCGAGTTGCAGGAGGAAAACAGCCGCCTCACCGCCCAATGGGAAAACGAAAAGGCCCAGCTCGAAGCCATCAAGGACGTCAAGCAGCAGATCGCCGCCAAGCACACCGAACTCGAAGAGGCTCAGCGCCAGGGCGACCTCGAACGCGCCGCCCGCATCCAATACGGCGAGCTGCGCGATCTGGACGGCGTCGTCAAGGATCGTGAAGCCGCCTTCGCCGACCTCCACGAAAAGGGCGGCCTGCTCCGCGAAGAGGTGACCGCGGAGGAAATCGCCGAGGTCGTCAGCAAATGGACCGGCGTCCCCGTCTCCCGCATGCTCGAGGGCGAGAAGGAAAAACTCATCAGGATGGAGGACAGACTCCACGACCGCGTCGTCGGCCAGCACGAAGCCGTCCGCGCCGTCTCCGACGCCGTCCGCCGTTCACGCGCCGGTCTCGGCGACCCCAACCGCCCCGTCGGCTCGTTCCTGTTCCTGGGGCCGACCGGCGTCGGCAAGACCGAACTTTGCAAAGCCCTCGCCGAGTTTCTGTTTGACGACGAGTCCGCCTTCATCCGCATCGACATGAGCGAGTTCATGGAGCAGCACAGCGTCGCCCGCATGATCGGTGCCCCGCCCGGCTACATCGGATTTGAAGAGGGCGGCCGACTGACCGAAGCCGTCCACCGCAAGCCCTACTCGGTGATCCTTCTCGACGAGATCGAAAAGGCCCACAACGACGTATTCAATGTGTTATTGCAGGTCCTCGACGACGGCCGCTTGACCGACGGGCATGGCCGCACTGTGGATTTCAAGAACACCATCGTCGTGATGACCAGCAACATCGGCAGCGAGTTCATCCAGCAGCTCATCGAGGGCGGCACCGCCGACTCGCCCACCGCTGACGTCGAGATCGAGATGAAGGTCAAGGAGTCCTTAAAGGCCCGCTTCCGCCCGGAGTTCCTCAACCGCATCGACGAGACTATCATCTTCCAGCAGCTTACGCGTGAGGACCTGACGAAGATCGCCGACCTCCAGATCGAGTACCTGAGGGCGCGCCTGGCCGATCGCGACATGACGCTGACACTGACCGACGCCGCGAAGACCAAGCTCGCCCACGACAGCTACGACCCCAGCTACGGCGCCCGACCGCTCAAGCGCCTGATCCAACAAGAGATCGAAAACCCCCTGGCCAAGCGCATCGTCGACGGCACCTTCACCAACGGCGACACTATCGAAGTCACCGTCTCCGGCGAGGTCTTCGCCTTCGAGAAGACCACGGAACCGGTGTCGGCCCGGTGACGCTAACAAAAGCGACCCGCGACCGCGCGACAGTGAGCGACAAGTCCGAGCCGCGACCGTCAGGAAGCGGAACTGTCACTCTCCCCTCCCTTCAAGGGAGGGGCAGGGGAGGGTGAATTGTTACTTGGCAATGGTTGGCCAAACGCGGCGCCGCGGTACCACCGGGCGCCACCTGCTGTGGTCAGCGGAAGGGCGATGCGGTTTCCACCCGCCTGAACGGAGGACAGTACATGAGCGCTCAGATCGAGGACTACGATGTAAACAAGGTGTGGCGAGAAACCAGACCGGACACCGCCGACGAGTGTCTCGCGGCACTGTTTGAGTTGTTCGACTCCGGCCGCGCGAGCGCATTTCACGGTGCATACGACGATTGGGGTCGTATAGTCTCCA
>JASFUW010000217.1:0-8590 GCA_050050135.1 Phycisphaerae bacterium | reverse complement strand
CAAGACTTACGCTTTCGAGGGGTTGTTCGCCTTTACGGAGATCGAAGCATGGGGAATGCGAACCAGAACGTGGCTGAACTCCAGGAGCAACTGGCTGCACTTCGTGCTCGCGTAGCAGAACTCGAGTCGGACGCAGCGACCCATGAGCATGCGCATGAGGCATGGAAGACGAGTGAACAGCGGTTTCAAGCCCTGGCGGAGAACCTTCCCGGCGCCGTATTCGGCTACGACGTCGATAACCACCAGAACCGCACGCCCGTTTACGTCGGCAACGGGTTTGACGCGTTGATCGGAAAAGCCTATGCGAAGCGGATCAGGGAAGGTGACGTCGACTGGTTCTTCGACCTCATTCACGCCGACGACCGGCAACGAATGTCCGACGAGGGGCATTTTGAGGCGAGCTTCGCCGAGCCGGTCGACCATGAATACCGCTTGCGAACCGAGCAGGGACGCTACCGATGGGTCCGGGCCATCGCAAACCCGATCCGAGTCGATGACACCACACTCCGGTGGCAGGGTGTGCTTGTCGATATCGACGAACGCAAGCAGGCGGAAGAACGTGCCATGCAAAGCGAAGCCCGCTTGCGCGTGGCCGTCGACAGCCTTCCGTTCGACTTCTTCCTGATCGACGAGGAGGGTCGGTATGCCATGCAGAACACCGCGTGCAAGAAACACTGGGGGGACGCGGTGGGCAAGCGCCCGGAGGACGTCTGCCGCAACGTCGAGACCCTGGCAATATGGCAGGAAAACAACCGCAGGGCGTTTGTAGGCGAGGTCGTGGAGGGCGACGTCGCCTTCACCCTCTCGGGCACAAAACGCCACTTCCATAACATCATCTCGCCCATCCGGCAGGGCGGCGAGGTTCGCGGCATCCTGGGCGTCAATATAGACATCACCGAACGGAAGCGGGCGGAACACGCGCTCCACGCCAGCGAACAACGTTTCCGAACGCTGGTCGAGAACCTGCCCGTCGGCGTCTACCGGACGACGCCCGACGGACGGATCCTCCAGGCCAATCCGACACTCCTGCGCATGCTCGGGTATTCCTCCTTCGCAGAATTGGCCAAACGGAACCTGGAACGTGACGGGTTCGAGCCGGACTACCCGCGCAGCGAGTTCCGCAACCGTTTGGAGCGCGACGGCGCCATTTCCGGTATGGAAACGGTGTGGTATCGGAATGATGGCTCCGCGCTCGTCCTCAGGGAAAACGCCACGCTGAGCCACGGTGCGAACGGCGAGCTCTTCTACGACGGCGCCGTGGAAGACATCACCGAACGCAAACGAATCGAGGAGCAGCTTCGAGAAAGTGAGGTGAACTTCCGGGCCTTGGCCGAGAACGCCAAAGACGGTCTCCTGATCGGGCTTAAGGACGGGACGCACGTCTTTGCGAATCAACACGCCGCCACCATGACGGGCTACGCCCGGGAGGAATTGCTGGCGGTCTCGGCCCACAAGCTCGCCCCGGAAGACGAGAGCCGCACACTCGCCGCGGATATGCGAAGACGCCTGGCTGACGAACCGCTGCCCACGCAATACGAAACCACGCTCTTGACGAAGGACGGCAGACGCGTCTTGGCCGAGATCACCGCCTCAAAGACGACGTGGCGCGGTGAGCCTGCCGACCTGGTAGTCCTCCGCGACGTGACCCAGCGGAAACAATTCGAGGCCGAGCTGTGGGACGCGCGGCAACGGCTCGATCACCTCGTCAGTTCGAGCCCGGCAGTGGTGTACAGTTGCGGACCGGGACCGACCTATCCCACCACCTTCATCAGTAGCAACATCTCCGCACACCTGGGGTATCGCCCGGAGGAGTTCTACCACGATCCTCGCTTCTGGGAGAAGGCCGTACACCCCGACGACCGCAACCGCATTCTCGCGGAGCTTCAGCGCGTCGAGCAGGGCGAAGCGATCTCCTACGAATACCGCTTCCGGCACGGCGACGGCCGGTACGTGTGGCTTCACGACAAGCTTCTTCCGATCCACGATGAGCGGGGGCGGGTGATCGAGCTGATCGGTAGCTGGTTCGACGTCAGCGCCCGCCGGAGCGTGGAGGATGCACTCCGCGACAGCGAGGCGCGCTATCGCAATCTGTTCAACCGCGTGCCCGTCGGACTCTACCGGACCACGCCTGACGGTCGCATTCTGGACGCCAACCTGACCCTCATCGAGATGCTCGGATACACGGACCGCGAGGACCTGATGCACACCCACGTTCGTTCCTTGTATGTCGACCCGGATGCGCGGGAGGTACTGCTCGAGGAAATCAACCGGACCGGCGTGGCACGAAATCTGGACTACCCGCTTCGGCGTCGTGACGGCACGCAGATATGGGTGCGCGAGAACGTCCGCGTCATTCATGACCACGATGGAGCGGTCACCTCGTACGAGGGAAGCCTCGAAGACATTACACAAAAACGAGAGGCGGAAGCGGCGCTCCGCGAGAGTGAAGAGCGCTTCCGGGCGATCTTCGAGCAGGCCGCCGTCGGCGTCGCCCAGATCGACACCGAGAACGGGCGTTTCCTGCACGTAAACCAGCGTTACTGCAACATTGTCGGTCGGACCTCGGAAGAACTGACCTCGACGACCTTCATGGACATCACGCACCCGGATGACCTGGCCGCAGACCTCGAGAACCTCAGGCGAATTCAAGCCGGTGAGATCCGCGACTTCTCCATCGAGAAGCGGTACATCCGGAAGGACGGCCGCACCGTATGGACCAACCTCTCGGTTTCGCCCATGTGGCCTGCCGGCGAGAAGCCTACACAGCATATCGCGGTGATCGAGGACATAACCGAGCGCAAACAGACCGAGGAGGCGCTACGCCAATCGGAAGCAAGCTATCGGGCCATCTGGGACGGCGTGAACGACGCGATCTTCATCCATGACGCAGAGTCCGGGCAGGTCACCGACATGAACGAGCGGGCGGGGGAACTGATCGGCTTTGCGCTGGACGAGGTCCGTCAGATGAAGGTCGAGGACTGGAGCTCCGGGGAACCACCCTACACGCAGGAGGAAGCGATGCGACGCCTGCATCGCGCGGCCGACGGCACGGCCGAGGTCTTCGAATGGCAGTGCCAGCACAAGAGCGGGCGGCTACGGTGGGCCGAGGTCAATCTGAGGCGGGGTGTCATCGGTGGGCGCAAGTGCGTGCTGGCCGTCGTTCGTGACATCACCGAGCGAAAGGCCGCTGAGCATGCTCGCGAGCAGCTCGAAGCCCAGCTCCGCCACAGTCACAAGCTGCAGGCGGTGGGCCAACTCGCAGCCGGCGTGGCCCACGACTTCAACAGCTTGCTCACCGTGATCCTCGGGCACTCGGAACTGGTGAGTCGCAAACTCGAGGTCGCAAAGAGTGACCGGGCGGATGAAGCCTGTGCGGAGAGCCTGGATCAGATCATCGAAGCCGTCGAGCGAGGGCGCTCCTTGGTCCAACACCTGCTCATCTTCGGTCGTGCCCGAAGCTGGAATCCGCAGCTCGTTCGGCTCAACACCATCCTCGACGGAATGCAGCAGATTCTCGAAAGCGCGCTCGGGGAAGCCGTCAAGCTGAACATCGATCTGGCGCCCGAGTTGCACGACATCCGCGGAGACGCGGTGCAGCTCGAGCAAGTGATCATGAATCTGACCCTCAACGCTCGAGACGCGATGAGTGAGGGCGGCGAAGTCACGGTGGAAACGGCGAACGTGACCCTCGATGCCGACGAGGCGGCACTCCGGGGCGATGCCGTCCCCGGCCCTCACGTCCGCCTCAGCGTCCGCGATACCGGCGTGGGCATCTCGCCCGAGTTTATGGACCGCATCTTCGAGCCCTTCTTCAGCACCAAGTTCCCCGACAAGGGCACCGGGCTCGGGCTCTCGATCGTACATGGAATCGTGAAGCGGGCGGGCGGGCACATCACGGTCGACAGTGAGCCGGGAGAGGGAACGACGTTGAGCGTTTTCTTCCCCGCGGTCGAGGACGGCTAGCCCGGCGAACGCCGAGCAGCGCATGGATCGTGCGGAGCGTTCGCGCTTCTCGCGATTCGCGATTCGCCGTATCGCGCTCCGCGACAGCCGCCGCCTATTCGTGCCGTAGAGCGTCGATGGGGTGGACGATCGCCGCCTTGAACGCAGGGATGAGACCGAACACGACGCCCACTGTCGCCGAGAAACCCAGGGCGATCATTACCACCCAGATCGGCACCGCGATGTCGACCATCTTGGGATGAAGCGAAGCGACCCCGCAGAGCGAATATCCCAGAACGATGCCGATCACGCCGCCCACGGTGGCGAGCGCGATCGCCTCGGTCAGGAATTGCAGCATGATGTCCCGTCGTCGACCGCCCACGGCTTTCCGCAATCCGATCTCGCGGGTCCGCTCAGCCACTGACACCAACATGACATTCATGATCCCGATCCCGCCGACGATCAGCGAGATGCCCACGATGCCCGCGAGCACGCTGGTAGCGATCATCTTGACGCGCTCGAAGTCGCGCAGGAACTCGTCCTGACGGATCAGCCTGAAGTCGTTGGGCTGACCCGGCCGAAGGTCATGACGTTCCCTGAGCACGCGCGTGACCTGGAGGGAGGCTTCCTCGACCTGGGCCTCACTCGTCGCCTCGAATACGAAGGGCATGAACTGACGCAGGAAGGGTTGAAGCTTGATCGCCGTCGTATAGGGAATCAATACGATCTCGTCCTGACTCTCCCCCATCATGTCACCCTTGGGTTCGAGCAGACCGAGAACGCGAAAGCGGATGTTGTCGAGAAAGATGTAGTCGTCGACGATCTTCTCGTCCGCTTCGAGCCGCTTGAGCACGTCCTGACCGAGCACGCAGACGTGGGCGCCCTGCTCCACCTCGATGGGACTGAAGAATCGCCCCGTCTCCACGAAGAAGTTGCGGATCGTCTGGAATTGTTCGGTCGCTCCACGCAGCTCGACGCTGTCGATTTTCTCCCGCCCGTACTCGATCGTGGCGTTGTAGAACAGAACCGGCGTGATCCGGCGGACGTGATCGCAGCGGGCCGTCACCGCTCGAACGTCGTCGATGTCCAGCAAAACCCGCCCGATCATACGACCACGCATCCCGGACGGAAATTGCGGGATGACGAACACCATGTTGGTGCCGAAACCGCGGAGCATATCCGTCACGTAGTTTCCGAACCCCTGAACGAACGAAACGACCGTGATCGTCGACATCACCGCGATGATGATCCCGAGCGTGGTGAGCAAAGCACGGGCCTTGTTCGCCCAAATCTGAACCAGCGCGGTGAGGACGTTCTGCCAGTGCCGTTCGAAGCTCGAGCCGAGCCGGTCGCCGAGCCTCAGCGGTAGGGTAACAGCGCGCGCAAGCAGCCGGCGCCGGCTTTCGGCCGGCGGGACCACAGCGACATCGGCAGTGGCGGAAACGCTCATGGCACTCCTAAACGTCGTCCCGTCGAAACCCAATCACGAATTACAGGAAGAAGCTGTCACAGGTGCGACAAATAATTCGTAATATGTCATTCGTAGTTCGTCGTTCCCCCCTATTCATGTCTCAACGCATCGATCGGATGCAGCAGCGCGGCCTTGAACGCGGGGATGATCCCGAAGACCACTCCGGTCCCGGCCGCGAAGCCCAGCCCCAGTGCTACCGACCAGGACGCAACGGATACGTCCGGCATTTTCGGATGCAGCGACGTAACGTAGGTTATCGCATAACCCGCCAAAACCCCGAAACATCCCCCCACCGTGCACAGGACGACAGCTTCCGTCAGAAACTGCGTCATAATGTCACGCCGCCGCCCGCCGATGCTCTTGCGGAGACCGATCTCGCGGGTCCGCTCGGCCACGGAAACGAGCATCATGTTCATAATGCCGATCCCGCCCACGAGCAGCGAGATGCTCACGATCCCCGCCAGGATGCCCGACGCGACGTTGCGGAACTTCTCGAATTCATGAAGCATCTGATCCTGCCGGTCGATGCTGAAGTCGTCCGGCTGCCCGGGGCGCAGCCCGTGCCGCCGTCGTAGCACTCGGGTGATCTGGCCGTGCGCTCGTGGGATGGTCTGCTCGCTGGTCGCCTCCGCCAGAAAGAACAGGGCGGTGCGATTGGCTGGGTACATATTGATGGCAGTGGTGTAGGGGATCATGATGGTCTTGTCCTGATCATCTTGGATCAACCCACCCTTGGGCGCGAGTAGACCGATGACCAGGAAACGCTCACCATCCACGAAGACGTAGTCCCCGACGATCGAGTCATCCGCTTCGAGGAGCTTCAAGAGGGTTCGGCCCAGCACGACGACGCGCGCATGGTGGTCGATGTCGACCGGGCCGAAGAACCGCCCTTTATCGACGAAGAAGTTGCGAATCGTCTGGTACTGTTCACTGACGCCGCGCATGGGGATCTCGGTGGCTTTTTCAGGGCCGTAGCCGACCTCGGCCATGTGTGTGTAGACGAACGGGCTGATGCGCTGGATGTCCCGGCACTCACATCGAACGGCCTCGATGTCCCCCATATCCAACCGGACCCGACGCATGCCGCGCCGGCGCATTTCGGGCGGCGTATACGGGCGCACCACCATAAACTGCGTGCCGTACTGCCGCATCTTGTGGGTCATGTAATTACCGAAACCCTGCACGATCGAAACCACCGTGATGGTGGAGGTTACCGCGATGATGATTCCCAGCGTGGTCAGAATCGAACGACCTTTGTTCGCACCGATCTGAATGAACGCGGTCAGGATGTTCTGGAAACTGTTCGACACGGCCGCCGCCAACCGGGTCCAGATGCGAAGGGGGAGGCTTACCAAAAACCGTGCCATGTTCATTTACTCGTGCCAAGGGGCGTTGGCTCGTCGCGCAGCGGATTGCCCGACGCGTCCGGCCGTGGCGTCGGCTCGGTGCCATCAAGCACGGGAACGGCGGCGGAAACGGGGATCGTGGATTTGCGCTCCCCGCGCTCGTTTCGCACGTCCGACACCACGCGGCCGTCCAACAGACGGATGACACGCTTGCAGCGGGCGGCGATATCTTCCTCATGCGTCACGACGATGATGGTCTGCCCCTCGGAGTGCAGAGAGTCGAAGATGCCCATGATCTCTTCGCCGGTCTCGCTGTCCAGGTTTCCCGTCGGTTCGTCGGCCAGGATGATGTCGGGCTCCTGTGCCAGCGCGCGGGCGATGGCGACGCGCTGTTTCTGACCGCCGGAAAGCTGATTGGGCCGGTGAGTGGCCCGGTCTGTCAGTCCAACGCGCTCCAACGCGGCTTTCGCTCGCTGTTTCTTGCGCGGCACCTGCGTATACATGAGCGGAAGCTGTACGTTTTTCAGGGCGGTCGTGCGCGGCAACAGCTCGAAAGTCTGGAAGACAAAACCGATCTGCCGACCACGGATGCGGGCGAGCCGCGACTGCGACAGCTCGGACACGTCCCGGCCCCTGAGGTAGTAAGACCCGGACGTCGACACGTCGAGACAACCGAGGATATTGAGCAGCGTGCTCTTGCCCGAACCGCTCGGCCCCATGATGGCGACGTACTCGTTCGCGGCGATGTCGAGCGTGATCCCGCGGAGGGCGTGGACCAACTCCGTGCCGACGCGGTATATTTTCTCCAGGTCAACGAACCGGATCAGAGCATTACCGTTTTCGTTTCCGTTTCCGTTCACGGCGAACCACTCGCAGCCAATGATTGCTTGTCTTCCTCGCCCTTCGCGTCCTGCCCGTCGTCGGTGTCCTCGTCGCTCTTGGTCACTGCTTCGTCCTCGTCCTCGGACGATTCCTCGCTTGCCTCTTTCTTCTTGTCCTCTTCGCTGAGTGCCACCTTCTTGCCATCCTTGAGCTGGTCGAGGCTCCGGTAGGGTCCGACGATCACCGTTTCATCCAACGAGACTCCGTCCCGAATCTCGACGCGGCGCGTGTCGGCGATCCCCGACTCGATCAAACGAACATGAGCCTTCTCGTCGTCCTTGACGTACAGCACCTTGATGTATTGCCCCTGTTTGGCTCGCTCGGAGATGTCGAGCGTCGACTGCTTCTCGTCGAAGGCCGTGACGACCTTCTCCGGTAAGTCCTTCCGCAGCCGGTGAACCACGGCCTCGATCGGCACGGTGATGGCATCGCCCTGCTTGGCAACCTCGATCTCGACGTTCGCGGTCATGCCCGGCTTGATGCGCTCGTCGTCGGAAAGCACCTCCAGCAGGGCCTCGAACGTGACAACGTCGCGTCCCACCTGTTTGAGACCCTTGGCCGCAACCCGTACAACGCGGGCGGGCACCGGCGCGTCGGGATCCGATTGCAGATAAACGCGACACTTCTGGTCGGGCTTGACCAGCGGCACGTCCACCTCGTCGACCCGGGCCCGGACCTGCATCTTCGACAGGTCGCTGATGGACATGATGACGGTGCCTGGATTGTTCATCGTCCCGGTCACCACGACCTCGCCTTGCTTGGCGTTGAGTCTCGAGATGATGCCCGTGATCGGGGACGTGATGATCGTCTTCTTGAGGTCCTCTTTGAAGCGTTTAAGCCCCGCCGACGCCTCGGCGAGTTCCTGCCGACGCATCTCCAGAATCGCGCGTGCCCGCTTGCGGGCGGTTTGATAGTCGCGGACCTCGAGCTCGGAGGTGGCGTCGGCCTC
>JASFUW010000216.1:0-8592 GCA_050050135.1 Phycisphaerae bacterium | reverse complement strand
CCATCGGTCACCCCTTGTGCCCCACGCCCGCCCGGTGCCACACCACCAGGCCGCCAATCAGCTCCCGAAATCCAAGATCCAACAACCTGGTGAGAAATGCGGGCTAACCGCCCGTTGAAAAAGGGGACTGGCTCCGAGCAACGACCCGTCCACGGAGTCGTGAGCGGCTGCCGGCGAGGTGCCTGTACCCTTTTCAACAGCCTCCTAAGCGGACAGAGCGGGTCAGGATCAGCCGCGGCCGCTGACCCTCTTCGCTGGAGGTGAGAGCCCGGGTGAGGGTGAATCGCACGTCCCGCGTATTCGACACCCTTCCGACCCGCGACCGTGAGCGGGCGGTCAGCCTAACGAGACCGCGCCGCGCTCCCGGCGCGCCGACGGCGCATCGCTCAGGAATCAGCTACGGGCACATTGCACCGCTCGTTAACACTCGCGGCTCTGATTGGCTGTTGTACAACGCCCCGAAGCACCCCGAGTCACGCACGTGACAAACGGCGTCGCTCAACACAGGCGCGCGCTACCCGCGGAGCGATTGCCACCGATCACCCCTGAAGTTGTCCCTCTGGGGCAACGTGCGGCCCGGCGTCCTCCGCTTGCCCGCCGGAGATACCCGGCCGAACCCCGCCCGCAGGGGAGAAGGAAAAGGAAAATCAAAGTTTTTTTCGCAAAACGAACCCAAAAAACCGCCCTGGCGCTATCAAAAACGCCGTTCCGGTTGGCTTCGTCTGCGCGGCAAACCCGACTTTTTCGACGCCCGCGCGGCCCTTCGACTTTCAATGACGCGCCCGCAAACACGGCGCACGGTGGCATCGAAATCATCAAAGATGCGGCGAGACGATTTTCGCGAGCCCGTCACGGATGCGACGCCACGTCGGGCGCGATTCGACGTCCTCCAGCGTCACCGGCCTGGACTGCGCGATCAGCTCGTTCATCCACGACGAGAGGTTCCGTGCCAGCTTCACGTCATACGCTTCGATGTTGAACTCGAAGTGAAGCCGCAGGCTCCGGCGGTCGAGGTTTGCCGACCCCAGCAGCACCCACCGGTTGTCCACGATCATCAGCTTGCTGTGGACGAACGGCGGCGGACGGTGGTACACGCGCACCCCGTGCTCCAGCAACTGCCACAGATACGCATCAGCCGCCCACCGCATATACCGCAAATCGACCTTCGATGGCAGCAGCAGTTGAATCTCCACACCGCGCAGCGCCCGCAGAACCATCGCGGAAATCAACGGCCAGGTCGGAATGAAATACGGTGTCATAATGCGGACACTGTGCTGCGCAGACGCCAGCGCAGCCTGCAGCATCCAGTGCATGATCCCGAGGTCTTCGTCCGGACCGCTCGAGATACCGCGTGCCAGGGCGTCACCCGTCGGCGCGAGCGCGGGGAAATACCTCTCGCCGCTCAACGTCTCGCCCGTCGCCAGCGCCCAATCCTCGGCGAACGCGTGCTGCATCTCAGCCACGACGGGCCCCGTAATCTCGAAGTGCAGGTCCTCCACCCGACCCGGTGCTTGCCGCTCCACGAGGTACCGCTCCGAGATGTTCATCCCCCCCGTAAACCCCGTGCGGCCGTCCACCACCAGGAGCTTCCGGTGGTTCCTGAGGTTGATCCGCAATCGCCCGAACGGAAAGCGAAGCGGGAAAAATGCCGCGACTTCGGCACCGGAGTGCATCAGAGCCCGACCCGTCCGCGAGAACGACCGGAGTGCGCCGATCCCATCCAGCAAGACATGAACACGCACGCCGCGCTGGGCGGCCTCTCCGAGCAAGCGGGCGAACTCTCGACCGACGTCGTCCCAGTCGAAGATGTAACTTGCAAGCGTGATCGACCGGTCCGCGCCGCCGATCGCCTCCAGCATTTGCGGGTAGGCTTCCTCGCCGTTGTGCAGCGGTTTGATGGCGTTGCCCGGCACCATGGGAAGCCGCGTGACCCGGTCGCCCACCGTTCGCAGGCTGACCAGATGACCGACGGCCTCTTTGTGTACGTTCGACAGGGGGTGCGTGTCGGTCGGTTGCGGCAGGTCGAAGGGGCGCTCTCGTTTTCCCAGGTGCCCGACCGCCCGCCGACGAATCCGGTTAATGCCCAATACCCAATAGAGCCAGGCCCCGACAAACGGGAGCACAAAGGCGAACATCACCCAGATCGAAGCGCTGCGCGGATCGCGCTTGTACATGACGGCGTGGCCGGCCGCGATGGATGCCAGGACAAGCCACGCCGCCGCGACCGCCAACACAATCAACCACTGTGTGCCCGTAAGCATGTTACGTCAACGACCGGTCCGGTACCGAAGAATCGACCATGGCGGTCGAGCATCACCTCAGTGTCAACCGCAAGTCGGTCCCGCGCGGCCGATCCTGTCGGCAGTATCGCAGAGCGCGAGGGAACATGCAAAGCAACATCGCGATACAAACTCGCCGCCCTGTGACATCAGTCGGTCTTACACACCTCGCGGGTGATGTTCGTCGCGTACGCACCGGGTGGGAGCGAGAAACACAGACGAAGGTACGGTCCACGATGATCTTCGCCTTCATCCGATTCCAGATCCTGGACCGGAACACGCAGCGGTCGGCGGGCGCCGTCGAGCTTCGTGCCGTCTTTCGCACGCATTCGGTCCTTGGTTATTCCCGATCCGGCGAGTATTTCGCCCTCGAGCTCGCCTGCCGCACCGGTCGGTTCCGTCATGCGTTTCCCGAACAACGGGCCCGTCGGCGAAATCTCGAACGCGTCGCACCGCGGTTGCTCGACGTCCACCTCCTCGACGCGGAAACACGCTCCGTTCCGATGAATCCAGGCGATGTCCCCGTCGATGAATCGGTCGAGCCGGTCGATGCGTCGGGCGAGAACCTCGTTGAACAGTTCACTTTGAACGGCCGACACGTACAGCTTTCGCAGCGAATGATCCACGGCTCGCCATGCCTTTCGCGCGTCCCCTCCGCTCTTGGAAAGCGCGCGACAAACACGACGTTGTGTATCCATCGCGCGAGGCCAGGCATCCGCGGCGGCGGTGAGATCGCCCGCGTCGAAGAGTTCGCGAGCCTTGCGCACGTCGCTGCGATCATGCGGACCGGGGCGACCGAGGAGCCGTGCCAGCGCCTCGTCATAATCATCGCAGAGGATCGCGCGGCCGATCACGGCATTGTCGCCGCGGGCCCCGAACCGCTGAGGGCCGAAGTAATTCGGCCCCCCCCGACGCGCCAAGGTGTTCAGAATCGGCTCCGCGCGCGACCCGGCGGCGTTGCAGGCGTCTCGTATCTTGATGTCGAACCGGTTGCCCGCAAGGTGCCCGAGCTTGATCTTGTTCGTATGTCGGGTCACGGAGCGTATCCGCAGCTTCGAGAACTCGAGCGACGCCACGCGGTCCGGGTCAACGTGCTCGATGCTGATCACCTGTCGCGTAACGCCGTGCGCGTCCTTCAAACCGGCGTATCCGAAATCCCGCCGGTTTCGCCCGAGTGCTCGGGCGACGAGATCGATGGCAGCCGGAGTCGTGAGCCCACGTTTTTCGAGGACGAAGTAGGTGTGCGTGCCCTCGCCAGCGGCGGGGTAGAGCGGCAGCTCTTCCACGACGAAATCCTCGTCGTACCGCTTGATCACGCCGCCCGTGCCGGGCAGTTCAGCCGTGAGAAAAGGCACAGGGTGCGTGTGGGGGTCATAAGCACTCATCAACGGGGAGTCTATCAACGGATGCCGCCCCCGCCAAAGGACGCCCGCCCCGTCGCTCGTATTGCCGATCGCGGGTGCGGACCATACGATCCGAGCCCCATGCGATTCGTAGCCGATTTGTTGTATCTTCTGTTCGGGCTGTTGTACCTGCCGGTCGCCCTGTACCAGGCGGTGGTCTTGGGTAAGAACCGAACGGGCTGGGGGGAGCGGTTCGGGTCTGTTGCGGTGCGAGATCCTGAGCGTGAGCGACTCTGGATTCACGCCGTCTCGCTCGGGGAAGTCAACGCGACGCCGCGCCTGGTGGAGGGGCTACGTGAAGCGCTACCCGAGACCGATCTGGTCTTCTCCACGACGACCGACACGGGATATGCCCGGGCCGTCCAGCTCTATGGGTACGAGAACGTCTTTCGTTTTCCGCTCGATTTCAGTCTGGTCATCGGCCGCGTTCTGCGCCGGGTTCGACCCACGATGGTGGTGCTTATCGAACTGGAGGTGTGGTACAACCTGGGTCTCATGGCGGCGCGGCGCGGCATTCCGGTCGTGGTGGCAAACGGACGTTTGACCGCCCGCAGCGCGTCGCGACTGGGTCGGGTCGGGTTCGCGGCCCGCCGGATGTTCGGCGATCTCGCGTGGGTCGGTGCCCAGGACGAAGCGATCGCGGAACGGTTTCGGGACCTGGGCACTCGACCGGATCGAATTGGTGTTACCTCTTCACTAAAGTGGGATTCGGCGCATGTCGCTGAGCGAATCGACGGAGCGGACGCGTTGGCGCGGGCGATGGGGATCGACGCATCGCGTCCGCTATGGGTCTGCGGAAGCACGGGACCCGGCGAAGAGGAGATCGTGCTTGCCGCCTACCGTCGTTTGCTCTCGCATTGGTCGGGTCTGGCACAAGGCGTGCAGGTCGAATCCGCGAGCGAGAGTGCACCGCCGAGCCCCGTATTGGCCATCGTGCCGCGAAAACCGGAACGGTTCGATGAGGTCGCCCGACTGATCGATCGTTCGGGTTTTTCTTGCATACGGCGTAGCGCGTGTTCTGATGGTCAGGCACGCTCCCTCGACGCGCCGTGTGTCTTGTTGATCGACACGATGGGTGAGCTGAGGAAAGCGTACTCGCTCGCGGATGCGGTGTTCGTCGGGCGGAGCCTGGTTCCGCTCGGGGGATCGGACCCGATCGAAGTAGCGGCCCTCGGGAAAGCCGTGGTGGTCGGACCGCACACCGATAATTTCGCGGTTCCAGTGGCTGCGTTCCGCGACGCGGACGCGCTGCGGGAGGTCCACTCGGCGGACGAGTTGGCCGATGCGATCGGCGCGATCCTGCACGACAAGCGGGGGGCGAACGAGATGGGAGAACGGGCTCGCCGCGTCGTTCTGTCGCACCAGGGGGCGACAAAGCGAACGGTGGAGCGGATCGTCGGCGTCCTGCGGACTTCCGCGCACGGAACGCGGACGGAACCCTACCGAAAGTGAGACATTGCCGGCGCGCGGACGGTGTCGCCGGTTGGCACACTTGGCGCGTCGCGAAGTTCTGTGGACAATCCTCCCACCCACCGGAGGCTGACAACCACACAACCGTACGCGGCTCTGACATGACGAGATAGAAGGAGTGTCGAACGATGACCGAAACCCTCAGCGCTGAACCGGCGGCCCGTTTGTTTACGCCGCCGAAGAACATCGTGGAGCGAGCGCACATCCCCTCGATCGAGAAGTACCGGGAGATGTACAAGCGTTCCATCGAGGATCCGGACGGATTCTGGTCCGAAATGGCGAGAGACTTTTTCTGGAAGGAGAAGTGGACCAAGGTCCGTGCGTTCGACTTCACGGACAAGATCGACATCCAATACTTCATCGGGGCGAAGACGAACATCACCTACAACGCCCTGGACCGGCACCTCGAGAAGCGCGGCGAGCAGGTCGCGATTCAGTGGGAAGGCAACGAGCCCGGCGAAGACGCGACGCTGACCTACAAGGAGCTTCACGCGGAGGTGTGCCGGTTCGCCAACGTGATGAAGTCGTTCGGGGTCAAGAAGGGCGATCGCGTGTCGATCTACATGCCCATGGTCAAGGAGCTGGCGGTGGCCATGCTCGCCTGTGCGCGGATCGGGGCAATCCACTCGATCGTGTTCGGCGGATTCAGCCCGGACTCGCTCGCGGATCGAATCGTGGACTCGACGTGCGAGTTCCTGGTCACCACGGACGGCGTGTTCCGTGGTGCCAAAGCTGTGCCACTCAAGGACAACGCCGACGCGGCCATGGACCTGGCAGGCAAGCAGGGCGTGACCGTCAAGACGTGCATCGTCTACCAGCGGCTCGAGCCGGGGACGTTGAACGTCAACATGAAGGGCGGTCGCGATCACTGGTGGCATGACGTCATGAAAGACGCCTCGCCGGAGTGTGAGCCGGAGTGGATGGACTCGGAGGACCCGCTGTTTATCCTGTATACGTCGGGCTCGACGGGCAAACCGAAGGGCGTGCTGCACACGACCGGCGGATACATGGTCTATGCCACGGTGACGTTCCAAAACGTTTTCGACTACCACGAGGGCGACATCTACTGGTGCACGGCCGACATCGGTTGGGTGACCGGGCATTCCTATATCGTCTACGGACCGCTGTGCGCGGGGGCGACGACGGTCATGTTCGAGGGAATCCCCACGTATCCCGACGCGGGTCGGTTCTGGGACGTGGTCGACAAGTACAAGGTCAACCAGTTCTACACGGCGCCGACCGCGATCCGGGCGATCATGCGCGAGGGCGATGATCCGGTGAACAAGCGTGATCTTTCCAGCCTCCGTATTCTCGGGACGGTCGGTGAGCCGATCAACCCCGAGGCGTGGATGTGGTACTATCGCGTGGTCGGCAAGGAGCGGTGCCCGATCGTTGACACCTGGTGGCAGACGGAGACGGGGGGGATGCTGATCACCCCGCTTCCGGGTGCGACGCCCACCAAGCCGGGTTCGGCGACGCTGCCTTTCTTCGGTGTCAAGCCGCTCATCCTCGACGACAAGAACAAGCGGTTGGAGGGTGCCGCGTCTGGGGCATTGTTTATCGAAGAGCCCTGGCCCGGGATCATGCGGACGGTGTACGGACAGCACGAGCGTTTCAAGGAGGTTTATTTCAGCCGCCGTCCGGGGCTGTACTTCACGGGTGACGGGTGCCGCCGCGACGAGGACGGGTATTACTGGATCACCGGTCGGATCGACGATGTGATCAACGTTTCGGGCCACCGGATGGGAACGGCCGAGGTCGAGAGTGCACTGGTCTCACACCCGAAGGTGACTGAAGCGGCTGTCGTCGGCTTCCCGCATGAGATCAAGGGGCAAGGCATCTACGCCTACGTGACCCTCAGGACGGGCGAGGAGTACACCGACGAACTCAAGAAGGAGCTGGTCAAGCACGTTCGCAAGGAGATCGGCCCGATCGCGGCGCCCGATGTCATCCACTGGGCACCCGGTCTTCCGAAGACCCGCTCCGGGAAAATCATGCGGCGGATTCTGAGGAAGATCGCCGAGGGCAAGCCGGAAGACATCGGGGATACGACGACCCTGGCTGACCCGGGTGTGGTCGAGCACCTGGTCAAAAACAAGTAACCACGGGTTCTACGCCTCGAAGCGGAGGATTGCGAGCCACGGGGGTGCGGTGCCGAGCCGCACCCCCTTTCCATACCTCGGGCGTTCGGGTTACAATGAGCTGCCGTTGACCATCGGGTCGGGAAGGTCGCGCGGCGACGCATGAAGCGTACACGTTTATCAGGACGCGGGCGGGCAGGAGCCATCAGATGTTGCGAAACGTGATTCTCATCAGCGCTGTTGTGGTGACACTCGGACAGTCGGGTGCCGTCGCTCAGTCGGGCGAGGTCGAGAAGGGCGGGCGGCTGGTGCGCACGCAACTGGACGCGCGAATTTCGCCGGCCATCGATCTGCACTTTTTCGTTCGGGCGCTGTCCGTCGAGGACAGGCCGGTGTCTGTCGAGGGGATGCTTCCGGCGATCGAGGCGGCCCGGACCCTGAACGAAAAGCTCGGTGAGCACCTGCTTCGCTGGGGACCGATCGAGGGTGCGCTGGTCAAGTGCCAGACGGTCTCCGAGGTCGTGGCGGCGTTCGAGAAACTGCCCGAGACGTTCGGGCCGCGACAGCGAACGCCGGGTAAGGCGATCAAGCTTCGGGAAAGTGCGGTCAGATACGCCAACGCCTTGCAGAACGTGGAGCCGTACTTCGTAAGCTCGATCTGGCCGGAGCACAACGAGCGGCTGGCTGCGCTGCGGCAGCGATTGCTCGACGGACTGGGCCAGAAACAGGCTACGTCTTTCGAGTTCATGATGAAACACCTCAACATGACGGACCCTGCGATCACCATTCCGGTCTATCTGGTTTTCGACGCACCGTTCCCCGGTGCGTTCACGCAGCGCGGTTGGGATGGGAAGGCGGTCTGTTTCGTCGGTTCGCAAAACGTCGAGGGTTCGCAGCTTTACGAGACGGTGCTGCACGAAGCCACTCACGCGTTGGACGTCGCCACCGCGGCTGACAACGTCTTCGCGACGTTGCGTGACAAGCTGACTGCCGCGGGTCTGTCACGTCGGGACCACGGCTTTCGCGACGTGCCGCACACGTTGATGTTCGTGCACACCGCCGAGACCGTCCGCCGCATCCTCGATCCCGAGCACAAGGACTATGGCGACACCCACGGCTATTACAAGCGGGCACCGAAATCCACCGATGCGGTGCGGCAGCATTGGGTCGACTACCTTGACGGCAAGATCACGCAAGACGAAGCGCTCGACCGCATCGTGCGAGATTTCGTGAACAATCGGTGACGGTGGCGGTCGTCCCGTTCACGCCGGTCGTGGTCGAATCCGAGCCGCGCCCGTGAGGAAGCGGTGGAAACGGTAGCGCGTGTCCCCGACGCACCGTTCGCTCGCGCTGCATCTA
>JASFUW010000215.1:0-8613 GCA_050050135.1 Phycisphaerae bacterium | reverse complement strand
GCTTTGACCAGAAAGGCCAGAATCACGAGAATCAGGATGGCAACGGCACCTTTGATGTTCATCGGTCACCTCCCTTCATCCCCGCCCTCGGCTGAGCCGCTCGGGCCGAAGCCCCGAGGTGCAGCAGCGGAAGTGCGCTCTTGATGGCCTCATCGATCACAACCTTCTGATCCACCTGCCCGAGAATCTCCTCCATCGCCTCGACGTACAACCGTATCTTGGTCACGGCCGGCGCCTTCTCGTATTCCGTAAGCTTCGCCAGAAAAGCGTTGGCCTGCCCGGTCGCCACCATCTTGACCCGCACCGCATACCCTTCCGCCTCGGCGATGGCGCGATCCCGCGCCCCCCGCGCCGCCGGTATCAACCGGTTCCGCTCCCCCTTGGCATCGTTGACCACACGCTCCTTGCTCTGCTTCGCCCGGTTCACCGCGTCGAACGCGTCCTTGACCTTCTCGGGCGGCGTGGCCGATTGAAGCTTGACGGCCACGATCTTGATGCCGGCCTCGTAAGCGTCCAGCATCTCCTGCATCTCCCCTTTCGCATCCCTCGCGATCTGTTCCCGCCCCGTCGTGATCACCGAGTCCACGCTGACGTCGCCGATGATCCGTCGCATCACCGCTTCGGAAACGTCCCGGATGAGCTCCTCGGCGTTCCGCTTCGCGGTCGATCTGCCGTCCCCGCCGATGTTGAACAGGTAGGCAGCCGGGTCCTGGATCCGATACTGAACCACCCACTCCACGTGGGCCAGATTCAAATCAGCCGTCAGCATTCGTGCCATAACCTTGTCGTTCTGGCTCGGTACGGCGTACTGCGTGCGGCGGCCCGGCGCGAGCGTTCGGTATCCGAACTCCGTCGACTGAACACGCTCCACCGGCACGACATACACCGTATCGATCGGCCAAGGCCACTTCATGTGCAACCCGGGCTCCGAACGCGTCGCGATCTTCCCCAACCGAAGCACAACGCCTGCGCTGTTCGCCTCCACCTTGTAGAAAACCGACCCCCCCACCCAGATGACGATCAGGACAATCACGATCGTCCCGATCAGCGCCCGGTACCGCCTCCACGATTCCCGCAAGGCGATCTGAATCTCATCGAGTTCCTGTGACATGGCCGTCTCCTAACGCGCAGTCACGACTGAACGCGCCGACGCAACGCATCGTCCGTAACTCGTACCGACTTCCGCCCCGCGGGATGATAACAGATGCCGCACGGTTCGTCTTGATCGGACAACGCGCTGCGACGTGGATCGCGTGTTCCGTCTTTGCGGCCCCGGAATGCAGGAACGCACACGCGCCTGGAAGAACAACGGTCCGACGAGGTACCCATTCCTCAAACGCCCCGACCACCAGGCTTGACACCGCCACCACCTTACCCGTGCGGCCCGATCCTTCGCACCCCGGCGCCACCGCCCTCCCTCGATGAACGACGCGACTGCCACCCGTCGACATGAAACGCGGGAATCCGATGCCGCCAGGAGCCTTGTGGGTGCCATATCCTTACCGATCTTCCCGCCCAAGCAGCGGGTCCGATAGGATACTGGCATTTACGCCAACGTTCGGTTAGAATGCGCCCCGGTGCGTGCTAGACTCTGGAGGACCTAGCCACCCTATCAATCACGCTTCACGAGTAGGAGGCGAACGATGCTGCATCGTTTCCGGCGCTGTGCGCCATGGGCCGTCGCTGTAACCATACTAACGCATTCCCTGTGCCCAACGGCGACCTTCGCCAAGGACGAAGCAGGGCGATTTGTCAGGATCGACGCCGACGCCTACGCCCGGGCGACGCAGATCGGCATCCGCCCCGAATCCGCCATCGACTACGGTGCGTTCCTTTGGGTCGAGCTCGACTCGACGCAGCTCGCCCGGCTCCGGGCCTCGGACATTCCCGTCACCGAGCACCCCGATACATTCGTGCTGCATCTGGGCGGGCAGAGCTTCGACCCCCTCGTCCGAGAACCCAACGTCGGCGCCGGGTGGGAGAAAGCCGCGACCTCCGGCCCGGATTTCCACCTCGTCCAGTTCATCGGACCGACGCGAACCGCGTGGCTGAACGACGTCAAGGCAAATGGCCTGAAGATCGTCCAGTACGTGCATCCGTTTACGTACATTGTCTGGGGCGACACGGCTGCGCGGGTTGCGGTCGAACAATCCAACGCGGTGCGTTGGACCGGCGCATTCCACCCGGCCTACCGGGTATTACCGAGATACCGGAAGAACCTGGCTACGCCCACCGACCACGACGCCTTCATTTACCGCGGCGCCGACGCCGACGCCGTCGTCAAAGCGCTTCAACAGCTTGGCGCCACGATCGGCATCCGACGCGTCGTGAACGACAAGTTCGAGGACGTCGGGCTCATACTGACAGGTGACGTGCTGATGGCAGCCGCTCAGATTCCGGGCGTTTACACCATTCAACCCGTTCCGACGGATGGCGGACTGCGGGGCGAAATGAGCGACCAGGTCTGCGCGAACAACGTGGATGGCACCAACCTGGCATTCACCGGCTACTACGACTGGCTGGCTTCGGTCGGTTCCGGCGGCGGAAGCGGCGTCATCATGGCCAACGTCGACGGCGGCATCGACCACAACCACGTCGATCTCGTCAACCGCATGCTCGGCTGTACCGGCACAACCTGCGGCGGAAGCGCCACCGACAGCCACGGCACGCATACCGCGGGCATCATGGCCGCAGACGGCACCTCCGGGGTGACGGCCAACGGTGGGTTTCTGCGCGGTCTGGGCATGGCCCCCGGCGCGAATCTCGTCGAACAGGTGTACTCCCCCTTCTTCACGCAGCCCGGCGGAATGCTCCTGCTGATGGAAGATTCGTACGCAAACGGGGCGGTCCTCTCCGGCAACAGTTGGGGACCGGCCGGCACGCCCCACGGATACGACAACGACACCTACCAGGTCGACGTCGGAGTCCGCGACGCGGACCCCGATACACCGGGCAATCAACCCTTCACCTACGTCCTCTCGATCATGAACGGAGGCGGCGGGACGAGCACGCAGGGTACCCCCGACGAGGCCAAGAACATCTTCACCATCGGCTCGACGAAGATGCAGACCAGCTCCGGGTCGCAGATTCTCGATATCAACGACATCTCCTCGAACTCCGCACACGGCCCCTGCCTCGACGGAAGGAAGATTCCACATCTCGTAGCCCCCGGCTGCAGTGTCGACTCCACCACGCCCGGCAACAGTTATTCGGCCAACTTCTGTGGCACGAGCATGGCATCGCCCCATGTGAGCGGAGCCATCGCCCTTTTCTTCGAATACTATCGCGGACTTCCCGACTACGTCACCGACCCGAGCCCCGCGCTCGTCAAGGCCGTCTTTCTCCCCGTCGCCCACGACCTCGCCGGAAACCAGGACGCCGACGGCGGGACCCTCGGACACCCCTTCGACAGCAAACAGGGGTGGGGACGGATGGACATCGAAGCCGTCATCGATCCGCAGGTTCCGGTCAGGTATTACGACAACCCGACGGTGTTCGAGAACACCGGCGAGGAATGGCAGACCGATGTCACCCCCCTCGTTCCCGACGAGCCCATGCGGCTGATGCTGGTCTGGACCGACGCGCCGGGCCACGGACTCGGCGACGAGACCGACGCCTGGAATAACGACCTCGACCTCATCGTCGAGGCGGACGGTGACACCTATCTCGGCAATCACTTCGGGGCATCGGGTTGGTCCGTGCCCGGCGGCTCCGCCGACTACCAGAACAACACGGAAGGCGTGCTGCTCGGCCCCAACGCGCCGTCCGCCGCACACGTCCGCGTTGTCGCGGCCAGCATCAACTCCGACGCCATACCCGGCGAAGGCGACGACACCGATCAGGACTTCGCGCTCGCGTGTTACAACTGCGCACTCGAACCCGGATTCGTCCTCAACGTCGCCCCGACCAGCGCCGGCGCGTGTGCACCCGACGACGTGGTGTTCGACATCGACCTGGTGCAGATTCTCGATTTCACGGAGTCGGTCACGCTCTCGACCGCGGGCGAACCAGCGGGCGCGACGCTTACTTTCGCCAACAACCCCCTGGTCCCTCCGGCTGTTACGACCTTGACGGTCTCCGACACGGGCTCGGCGACGCCGGGCCACTATTCGGTCACGGTCACCGGAACGTCCGCCAGCCTCACGCGGGATACCGCCGTGGGGCTCGACATCTTCGACAGTGTCCCGGCGACGCCGTCGCTTGTCGATCCGCCCAACAGTGCCATCGCCGTGTCGCGCCGACCTACGTTCCAATGGTCTGCCGCGACCCAGGCGTCCGAATACAAGATCGAGATCGCCACGGACGCCGGATTCACCAACATCGTCGAAATGGCGTTCGCGCTGCCGGAAACGACCTACGAAGGTACCACGCTCCTGGACGCCGCCGAAACCTATTACTGGCACGTACATGGCCGTAACCTGTGCGGCTCCGGAGCCTATTCGCCCACGTTCAGCTTCACCACCCAGGACACGCTCCCGCTGCTTCTGGTCGATGACGACGACAACGGGCCCGACGTTCGATCGACCTACACCGACACGCTGGACGCCCTCGGGCAGGAGTACGACGTCTGGGACACCGACGACTCCGACGACGAACCCGATGCCACAACGCTGTCACAATATGCGAACGTGGTCTGGTTTACGGGTGACTCCTTCGGTGGGACGGCCGGGCCCGGTTCGGCCGGCGAATCGGCTCTGTCCGATTTTCTCGACGGCGGCGGCTGCCTGTTCATCACCGCCCAGGATTACTATTACGACCGTGGTTTGACCACCTTCATGGCCAACTACCTCGGCGTTGCCGACGCCGAAAGCGACGTCGCCCAGAGCACCGTAACCGGCGCAGGCACCGTGTTCGCGGGCAAGGGACCTTACAACCTGTCATACCCGTTCACCAACTACAGCGACATCGTGGCACCCGACGGCACGGCCGAGCTCGCCTTCTCCGGAAACGAGGGCAACGCGGCGGTCGCGAAAGATAACGGGGTCTACCATACAACCTTCTGGGGATTCCCGTTCGAGGCCATCGCCGCGCCGGCGGACCGCGAGGACCTGATGAGCACCTTCCTCGATTGGTGCAGCCCGACCGTCACCGACTGCAACGGAAACGGCATCCCCGACGAGGACGACATCTCGTCCGGCACCAGCGAGGACTGCAACGCCAACGGAGTCCCGGACGAGTGCGAAGACAACGATTGCAATGCCAACTCCGTCCCCGACGATTGCGACATCACGGCCGGCACGAGTGAAGATTGCAACGCCAACGGAATCCCGGACGAGTGCGAAGCGGACTGCAACGCCAACTCCGTGCCCGACGACTGCGACATCTCGGGCGGTACGTCCGAGGACTGCAACGGCAACACGGTGCCGGACGAGTGTGACATTGCCGGCGGCTCATCAGCGGATACCGACGGCAACGGCGTCCCCGACGAGTGTGAGGTGAACGCGCCGCTGGTCGATTCGGGAGGCTGCCGGTACCTTTCGGTGACGGCGGACCCGCCGGACTCCGAACTGCCGGTGGCGATCTCGGTACAGTCGGCCTCATACCCTTGCCTCGAAAAATACGTCGACCCAAGTGGTGCCGTGTCGGTGACACCCGTGTACCAACCCGCCGGTCTCTGGGGGACCGTGCTGGTGCATGGGCCGGACATCGTCCCGGGCACGACGTACCTGTTTGCGTCGGAGGTCGACGGCGGGCCCACCACCACGCCGGCCGTTGTCGGCACCGCTGTTTGGGGCGATGTCGTGGGAGACTTTGTGGCCGGGCAGTGGACGGCGCCAAACGGTGTCATCGATTTCAACGACATTTCGGCCACCGTAGAATGCTTTGTGAGCCAGCCGACGGCACCCTCGTGGTGGCAGTGCGACGTGTCACCCGAGCTGCCTGACGGCGTGATCGACTTCGGCGACATCGGGTACGTCGTGGATGCGTTCAGCGCAAACGCGTATCCGTTTGATCCGCCGTGCCCGTAGGCGAAAACGGCCATTGGGGACGAACGCGCTACGACCAGGGCGCTTTGCGTGCGCGGATCACGCGGGTACCCGCGACTCGGTCTCCGAAACGGGCACGCTCCGGCGACATCAGAATCAAGACCACACCCAGGAGGTTCAGTGCCGGAAGCGTGTCAACCAGCCGGAGGAGGTTCCGACTCAGGCCCCGGCCGAGCCCCGGCGGACCTCCAGCGACATCGACGACCCGCAACCCGAGCGCCCATTTACCGAACGTCGCCCCCGCAGTCCCTTCCAGGACAACGTAATACCCGACCATGATCGCCAGAAAGGTCAGGCACAGCGGGTCCGTCACGAACCAACCATAACTCCACCGATGATCGGCGGCGCTCATCAACCAGACCCCCTTGACCAGTCGGGTGATCGGGAAAAACACCGCACAAAAAAGAAGTGTGTCGATGACCAAAGCGAGAAAGCGGGGTCCCAATCCGGCATACTTCAAGTTATCCACCTCGCAAGCGCGCAGGACCCGTCGGAAGCGGACCCTCGACGACGGCCTCGTAGTCAACGCGGCGAATCTTGATCAGCTCTGCGGCGATGCTGATGGCGATTTCCTCGGGCGTGATGGCGTGGATGTCCAGACCGATCGGGGCGTGCACACGATCGAGCTGCGCCGGCGTCGCCCCTTCGCGCGTCAGGTCGTCGTAGATCACCTTGATTTTGCGCCGGCTGCCGATCATGCCGATGTACTTCGCGGGTGAGGCAAGGACCGCGCCGAGTGCCTGCTGATCGTGTTTGTGGCCTCGCGTGACGATGACGACGTAGGTGTTCGCGTCGATCGGCCACCCGGATAGTGCCCTTTCAATGTCACTCACTACGCGATTGACCGGCGGCGGGAACCGTGAGGAACTCGCGAAGTCCTCGCGGTCGTCGATGACCGTGACGCGGAACCCCAACGGAACCGCGACCGAGGCGAGTTCCTTGCCGAGATGACCGCCGCCGGCGATCAGCAGCTTCGGTTTCGCCTCGAGCCGAACGCGGTACTCCGCGGGCCCGTTATCTCGCTCGACTCGAATCGGGATCAGGCCCGGCTCGCCGCGCCGCAACTGATCGACAGCCGCTCGGAGCGGTTCGGTCTGCGTGGGGTGTGAGATGACGCTGATCGCGACGTCCATCTGCCCGCCGCAGATCAATCCGTTCTCCGCGGCTGATTCTTCGTCCAACTCGAAGGTCAGCAGGTTGCTGCCGCCACCCGCGAGCATCTGGTGGGCGGTTCGGCGGATCTCGGCCTCGGTGCAGCCGCCGCCGACGGTCCCGCGAATCTGGGCGTTCTCGTCGACGCAGACCATGGCGCCGGGCACCTGAGGCGTCGAGCCGCGCGTGGCTACGATCACGCAGAGTGCCGCGCGTCGGCCGGCGTCGACCTCCCGAATCACCGTGTCAAGAACCTGAGCGGTGTCAGCCATGCGGTCCGGTCCCCCATAACCGGCAGGAAAGTCGGGCAAGCGGCTCTTCAACGACTCTCGTCGTGCCCTTTGCCCGTCGATCGGCGATTAGAAACGATCCACGGCAGAATGCAAGGCAGGACATTGCGGGATCAACCGCAAGTGCGTCGTCGGTGCGGCTTGGGTGTTGTTCGGTTCGCCCGTACAGAGGCAAGGCGCTTTCGGCCTTTGACGGTGTGTGCCGGACGCCTCGGTGTTTGGAAGTACCGCTCATTGGTTTGCCGTGTCTTGCCGTGCACCCGCCCGGGCGGCGATACGTCGTGCTTCCAACTCGGCCGGGAGCAGGGCGGCGTAGATGAAGTCGTGGGTCGGGGTGTCGACGCCGAGGTCGCGGCTGATGCGGACGACGGCGCCGCTTACCGCCTCGAGTTCCGAGGGGCGGCCCTCGATGATGTCGCGCTGGACGGAGGTTGTGCCCTCGGGGGGCATGCCGTCGAGGAAGGCCATGGTCTTTTCGACGGCGTCGTCGGCCAGCTTGACGCCCTTGGCTGCGGCGAGTCGGCGGACTTCGTTCATCGCGTTTAAGACAAGCTGACGCGTTGGTGGCACGGTGCGGATCACGCCGAGCGGGGAACGTGTCACGGATCCGACACCACTGACGGGAGCGAAGAACAGGAACTTGTTCCAGACCGCGACGTGGATGTCCGGCGGGTTTCTGCCCGAGATGCCCGCGTCCAGCAATGCCCGAACCAGTGTCTCGACGCGGGCACTCTTGTGATTGTCCAGCTCGCCGACGGCGATGTAGGGCTTGACGCCGACGTGGGTGATGCGGTTCGGTGCCGTCTTGTATGCGATGATGCGGCACGCTCCACCGAGCACGTGCTTGCGGCCGAGGACCTCTGAAAGCTGGTCCGAAACCTCGACGCCGTTCTGGAGCGGGAGGATCGCAGTCTCCGGTCCGAGCAGCGGGCGCATGACGTCGGCTGCGTCCTGAACCTGCCACGTCTTGACACCGAGGATGATGAAATCGACCGATCCCACGGTCGCCGGTTTGTCGGTTGCGTCGACGTTGCGCAGCGTAAGCTCGCCCCCAGGCCTCCCGTCCACCCCCCTCTTTCCCCCCTTATCAAGGGGGGATGCCTGTGTGTCGCCGCCCCGCGTTTCGCGGTTATCACGAGGGGCGGACTGCGCGTCGACGCTATGCGGTGGGTGCGGTTGTTCGC
>JASFUW010000214.1:0-8654 GCA_050050135.1 Phycisphaerae bacterium | reverse complement strand
CAGCGAGAAGACCGTAAAAACCCACCGCGCTCGCGTGATGGAGAAGATGCAAGCTGCCTCACTCCCCGAATTGGTGTTGCTTGCTGAAGCCGTCGGAATCTGCAAACCGATCGTCCATGCGGAGTGACGTCGGAGCGGTCTTCTCCTCGGAGCGCAGATGGAACGGCCCGATCGCGCTCAAAACGGCGCCTGGTGGGCGGAGCGGACTCGGGAGACGCCAAACCCGCATTTCGGCTAGACTTACGTTGAATGGAGCCACGGGGACTCGAACCCCGGACCTTCTGCATGCCATGCAGACGCGCTCCCAACTGCGCCATGGCCCCGGTGTCGGGGATTATGCAGGGAAATCGAGGACCGTGCAACTCCCTTCCGCGAGCCGTCGCTTCAACGCGCGTTCGGGTTCCGCGGTGTGAGGCCCTTACGCAGACGGGAATGAGCCGGAGAGCGGGAATCTGAGGGCTGGTCGCATCAGACTGCGAGTCGCCCGCGATCCATCCTCCCAGTATGGAGAATCATCATGAGGGCGGTCCGGGTAACCGAAGCACCGGCTGCGGACGCAGCGGATAACACGCTCGGGCTGGAGAAGGCGCGGGGGAGTCGGTCGCGGCGGGTCGTGGCAGCAAGGGGGGGCGGACCAACGGCCCAAGGAGCCCGAGCCGGACAGGGGTGAGGCAGCCCACCGTCTCAGCTCGGGCTCCAAGCCCACCAAAACGGAATCACCCCGTTGACGGGAAATCCGACGTGGGCCGGCAAGGCCTTGAACATTTTAGTCCAGCGTCGGTCCGCGGGCAACTCACCTGTCCGCGAGCGACAACATCCTGTCGCTCTGTTTCCGGCTGATTGTCTGCGGGTTTTTTCGGACCTCGTCGCCGATCGTGGCATTGTCAGGGGCGATGCGGGGCGCCCGGCTGTCTGTCCCGCCGTAATAACCCGCCAACGATCGATGGTCGACATGGCGGACGCTGCCGCTTTGGTGACAGTGCACAGGCGGGGGTACTGGGAGCACACGCCGGCTTCGAAGCCATCCCGCGAGCGCATGTCGACCACCGGCTGATCGACTGTCGCCGTTCGACGCTCCTGGAGGCGTCGTGCTGGAGGCCCGCGACCCGCATAATCAAGGGAACGCGGCCGTGTATTCGATGCGGGCTGGTCCGAGGTGAATTGATCCGTTGTCCTCGCCGGGGGAGGTCCACTCAGCGTGAAGCCAGTACGCAAACTGGCTGTTGTCGATCACCACGGGCGTACCGAAGACCCGCTGCAAGACATGCTCACCCGGTTCGCCCGCCGAGCTGATCGAGGTCACCGTCGTCGGGCTGTTGGTATTGAGCACGTTCCGCACAAGGCGGATGGTGATGTTCTCGTCCGGGGCGTCGTCGAATATCGTCACCTGGAAGCTGACGATCTGGGCGTCGTGCGGCAGTTGAACCGGAGCACCGAACCGGAAGCTCTGGCCCGCAGGGCGGAAGCTGGAGGTATGCCATACCGCGAGGCCGTCGGTGTCGAACAGCGATGGGACGTACTGAGGCTCGAAGCAACAAGGCTGGGCACGGAGCATTGCGAATGCCACGGTGGGGATGCTCAGGTAGCCTGTTCGAGTGCCGGTCGCCGTCACGGCGCCGTCGACGTGAAGGTCGCCCTCGATGTGTGCACCTGACAGTTCCGACAGTTCGAGGATCGTCGGGTTCGACGCATAGTTCGCGTTCGTGCCGTAGGTGAACCGCAGGCTCGAACCCGTCGCGTTCGTCTCGCGGTACATCGCCCAGTGGTCGGTCACCGGACCCAGGGGGTGTAGTTCCTTGAGCGAGACCGCAGAGCCGGCTGCGCCGGTTGAATCACTGTAGAGCCCGAGCACGGCGTCGACCGACTCGACCAGGATATCGTCGTTGTTGGTGACGGGCCCCTGGATGAGGCCGGTGTTGGAACTGACGTGTAGCTTTGCGTTCGGCGTCAGGGTGCCGACGCCGACGGAGCCGGCGCTGTTCGTGGCGAGCACTGGGGCGCCGATCGCGTCGTCCACGCGCAGGGCCGCGTCTCCGCGTAGGTGCAGGTTTGCGGCCGGGGCGCTCTCGCCGATGCCGACGCGACCCGTCGGCTGTATAATCATCTTGTCCGGATTCAGCGGACCTTCCGGATTCGTTCCGTACGAGAAGTGCAGCGCCGAGTCGCCGTTGCCGGTTCCGCGCCAGATGCTCCAGTTATCCGTCATCGCGCCGCCCGTGAATTCCTTGAGCGAGAGGGTCGAGCCGGTGCTTCCCGAGCTGCCGCTATAGAGCCCGAGGACAGCGTCCGCGTCCTCGATGATCAGATCGTCGTCGTGGATTGCATCGGATGTCAGGCTGCGGGAACTCTCGACCAGGTGCATCCGTGCCAGGGGTGACTTTGTGTTGACACCAACGAGCCCACTGAACTTCTCGACCGTCATGCGCTGCGCCGAGCCGTGCAGGCCGATCCCGACGTCCCCGGCATCGTTCACGAATAGCCCACGCGCCTGTAATGCGTAGGGAGTCGCGGTGATGTGCTGGCGCGGCTCAAGGGTGGTGTAGGTGAAGAACGTTCCGGGCGGAGGGCATGCCACCGCCACCTCGAGCCAGCGGTCGGTTCCGTCGAATGCCTCGAATCCGAAATCGACCTCCATGTCGGCCAGTCCGTTGACGACTTCCACGCCGTTTACATCCGCGCTTTCGATGAGGCCGAACGGGAAGTCGGGATTCGTCCAGAGGCCGAACCGAAAATGACATGTGTCCGTCAGCGGGATGCCATTCTGCTTCAACTGGACCTGATAGTGAAACATCGATCCGAGCGGTACCGTATCGCCGGCCATAACCGAATGCCGCGCAACGGCAAGCACCAGGATCGAAAGCAGGGTACGAACATACGCTGACAACTGCATCTCGCATACTCCTTGTTTGGCGGCGCACCTTGACGAGAACCGCTCAGCGGGCGTCCGCTCGTCCGTCGACAGCCTTTGCTGTTACCAAGGCGGCCCGGCAGACAAGCGCCCGAAGACCGCGCCCGATGTGGCGCCCCAGTCCACTCCCTCGGTTCTCAACAATGGTTACACTCGGCCCTGTCGAGATTATACACGAAACCCGAGCGCGCCGGGCTGGCGAATCGGGAAGTTCTTGCGGAGTTGTTGGGGGATCCTGGCGAACCTAGAATCACCTTCCGTGTATGCGAGCGACCCCCTCTGACCCGCATGGGAGAGACCAGCGGGCGCGATTACAGGACCCATCGAACGCTCTTTAGACCCATGGGGGTGTGAGGATCAGCGGCGACGCCTGGATGACAGACGAAGTGAAGTGTCGTAGAGTCTACCGCTATGGTCGTCGGGCGAGTGGCGGAATGGCAGACGCTGGGGACTTAAAATCCCCTGTCCTAACAGGACGTGCGGGTTCGAGTCCCGCCTCGCCCATTCGGTTTTTGTTAGGGGTGTTGCGGCCAACTAGGAAACAGCCTGCGCAACCGGGCTGGACGGGCTTGGTACGATCGCCGGTGTCGTAGTGGCCCGACGCTTCTTTGTCGAGTGCTCAGGTATGGGCAGGGCCTCCCGTAGTTGGCACCCTGATCAGCCCTACTTTTTGCCGCAGTCTCCCTCGGCTTGGCTACGGGAGGAAGATCTCGCGAATGTCGTGCTGGACACCACCGTTCGAACCCGTCCGGGCCCGAGCGTTTCGCCCAGTCACCGGCTGGCCTTGGCCAACGCACTATGGCGCACCAACGGTGTCAGACGTTCTATGTTGGCGTCCGAGGAACGAGTAGAAAACCGGGATCACGAGCAAGGTCAATAGAGTCGACGTGACGACGGAGCCAATGACGACCGTGGCCAGGGGGCGCTGTACTTCGGCGCCGACCCCGGTGTTGAAGGCCATGGGAATGAAGCCAAGGCTGGCGACCAGTCCGGTCATCAGAACCGGTCGTAGGCGCGTCATGGCCGCCTCGCGGATCGCGTCGCCAAGCGGCTTTCCCCGGTCCAGCAGATCGCGGAGAAACGATACGAAGACCATGTCGCCGAGCACCGACACTCCGGACATGGCCACGAATCCGACACCCGCGGAAACGCTGAACGGCAAATCTCTGAGGTGCAGGGCAATGACGCCGCCTACCGCAGCAAGCGGCAGCGTCATGAAGATACGAACGACATCCGCCACACGGCCGTACGTCAGATACAGCAACAAGAAGATCAGCAGGAGCGCTAGCGGTACGACAAGCATCAACCGGCTACTGGCGCGTTGCAGATGCTCGAACTGACCCCCGTACCTGACGAAGTAACCGGGCGGGAAGTCAACCTCTGACGCGATTCGTTCCTCGGCTTCCGCTACCAAACTGCCGATATCGCGCCCACGCGCGTTACACTGAACGATGACACGCCGTTTGCTCCATTCACGGTTGATCGTCGAAGGTCCGTCGATGATCTTCAACTCTGCAAGACGGTAGAGCGGCAGCCTCTGGCCGGAGGCTGTCGGAATCAGAAGCCTGCCGACGGTTTCGGGGTCGGAGCGGTACTCGTCGGGCAGGCGGACGGTCAGCGGAAAACGAATCTCTCCCTGTCGTACCTCGCCAACGCTCACCGTTCCGATGGATGCCACGAAGTCCAGCACGTCAGCGGCGGACATGCCGTGTCGCGCAAGCTGGTCTTGCCGCACGCGCACCTCGAGCAGGGGTTGACCGGTAAGTTGCTCGACGGTCACGTCGCTGGCACCCGGTACCGTCTTGAGGATACTGGCGACGTAATCTGCGAGGGCCTCGATCGTGTCGAAATCGTCACCGAAGATCTTGACACCGAGATCGCTCCGCACGCCGGCCACCATCTCGTTGACACGCATCTCGATCGGCTGAGTGAAAATCGTCCGCATGGCCGGCATGCCGGCAAGCTCTGCCTCCATGATCGACACAAGCTCGGCCTGCGTTTCCGCCCGTCGCCACCCTTCTCGTGGCGTGAGTGTGATAAAGACGTCCGTGAGTTCCAGGCCCATTGGATCTGTAGCGACTTCAGCGGTCCCCGTGCGTGACCACACGTGTTTGATTTCATTCGGAAAGCTGTCCAATAGCAGCTTTTCGATCCGGGTTCCGTATCGCACCGACTCGTCCACGGCCACGCCGGCCAGGCGGACGGTGTTGATCACAATCGCCTCCTCGGAAAGGCGCGGAATAAAGACAGTTCCGAGGCGCGTCGCCATGACGATACCGGTCACGAGTAGCAACGCGACTCCGGTTAGAACCATCGCGCGCTGTCGTAACACCAGATTCAACACCGGTTCATAGCATCGCTTGGCGATTCGGACGAACAGTGGCTCCCGCTCGCGCGGCTCTACCGGCAGTAGCAGGCTTGCGAGGACAGGCATCAGTGTCAGCGAGAGGATCAAGGACCCAAGCAGCGCAAAAACGACGGTGAGCGCCATCGGCCGGAAGAGCTTGCCCTCGATTCCCTCCAGCGTGAGGATTGGCAAGTAGACGATCATGATGATCAACTCGCCGAACATCGTCGGTCTTCGAACCTCGATTGCGGCATCCCGCACGACATCGATGCGCGAACGCCCGTTGCGGTTCCGCGCCAGGTGACGCATTCCGTTCTCGATCTGGATCACCGAGCTGTCGACAACCAAACCGAAATCAATCGCCCCGAGGCTCATGAGACTGCCCGCGATGCCCGCCTGCAGCATGCAATTGGCTGCGAAGAACATTGACAGAGGGATGGCGCTGGCGACGATCAGCCCTGCGCGCAAGTTCCCCAGAAACACAAACAAGACTGCGATGACCAGGAGGGCGCCCTCGACCAAGTTGGTCTTGACGGTATGCAGCACGTGATCGACAAGCTCGGTACGGTCGTAGACGGTGGTCACCTTCACGTCGTCGGGGAGCGATGGTTTGATCGCTTCCATCCGTTCGATCATGTTCTTGGTTACATCGCGCGGATTCTCGCCCATGAGCATGAAGCCCAACCCGAGTACGGCCTCCCCATGCCCGGCGTAAGTGACGGCGCCGCGGCGGATCTCGTGCCCGTCAGCGACCTCGCCGAGTTGGCGGACATACACGGGAACGCCGTTCTCAGCTTTGACGACAACGTTCTCGATTTGCTTTAGCGTCTCGAGCAGGCCGACACCTTGCACCAGCAACGACTCGCCGGCGCGCGTGATCGTCCCGCCGCCGACATTGAGGTTGTTGCGTCGCAGCGCATCAAACAGATCGAACAGTGTGAGGTCGTATTTCAGCAACCGGTCCGGCTCTACGACGACTTGATACTGTCGCTCCCGGCCACCCCAGCTATTGACCTCGGCCACGCCGGATACGCTCCGAAGCTGCGGTTTGATGATCCAGTCCTGAATGGTACGCAGCTCACTCAGACTGCGCGTTCGGCTGGTCAGAATATAGTGGAACACCTCTCCCAGACCCGTCGCGACCGGACCCATCTCAGGTTCCGGAAGACCTTGCGGCAAGTCGACCGTGCCCAGCCGCTCCATGACAAGTTGTCGAGCGAAGTAGATGTCAATGCCGTCCTCGAAGATCACGGTCACTTGTGAGAGCCCGAACTTCGAGAGTGACCGCACCTCGGTAAGCCCCCGCAAGCCGCTGATCGTTTGTTCCACCGGGAACGTAATCTGCTGCTCGATCTCCAGCGGCGTCAGCGCGGGCGCGACGGTGTTGATCTGCACCTGCACGGGTGTCGTGTCGGGGAAGGCGTCCACGGCCAACCGCGTGGTCGAATACGCGCCGGTGATCACGAGAATCAGCGTCAGCGCGATTACGAGAAACCGGTACCGCAGTGACCATGTAATGATGGCATTCAACATGATCGCCTACCTCCCGGGGTCCACCTCACAGCAGCCCGCGCCGATGTTACTCTTGAGGATCTCTGTTTTCATCAAGAAGCTGCCGGCGCTTGCTACCACCTCACCTTCCCGAAGCCCCTCGAGCACCTCGACGACTCCGTTCGCGCTGGTGCCGAGCATGATCTTTCGCGGTTGATACACCGTCTCCGATTCCTGAACGAACACGAGTTGACAGCATCCGTCCGTCTGAACCGCGTCTACGGGAATGGTTACGACCTCTTCGTTGTCGTGTAGGACGATCCGAGCGGTTCCGAACATCTTGGCGCGCAACAGTCCGTCTGCATTGGGAAGGTCGGCACGCACGCGCACGGTTCGTGTACGGTCGTCGACCTGACTGCTGACCCACGCGAGCTTCCCCTCGAAACCAGATCCGGGCATGCCATCGACGGTGAAGAGGACGGGTAGGCCGATTCGCAAGAGAGCCAGGTCGCGCTCGTAAAGATCGGCCAGGAGCCACATCGCCGAATTGTCCACCACGACGAACAGTACATCACTGGCCTCGACAGATTCCCCTGCCGCGACCGTTCGATTCACAACGCGCCCGGCGACCGGGGTTCTGAGCTCGAGACGAGACAACAACTCGTCCGGCTCCGTTCCGATCCTGCCGATCTGGCCCTCGCTTAAGCCGAGAATGTGCAGCCGGCGTTGGACGGACTCGAGAGCGCTCCGCGCGACTTGGACCCCGCGCCGGGCGGCGAGGCGTTCGCGCTCGACGTCAAACGCGACTTCTTCCTTGATCGCCACGAAATCAGCTTCAGCCGCTGCCAGAGCGCTTTGGGCAGCCTGATGGTCACGCTCGCTGCTGAGTTTTTTCTCTAGGAGCGTCGTTTCCCGGACCGCTTCTGACCGGGCGAGCAACAGGGCTGCGTGAGCGCGCAGCAGTCTTGCCTTGGCCTGACCGATGGGCGATTCGGCAAGTGCTCTACGTAACTTGTCGGGCTGGGCGTCCGGCGTGCAGAGATCGAGCATCCGCTGGACCCCATCAAAGATCGTGCTGGCGCGATCCCGATCGGCCTCGGCCAAGTTGAGATTCTGCGCCCGTTCGATGTACTGGCTCTTGGTTTCCCCGAGGACCGGGCTGTCCAAGACAGCCAGTAGATCGCCGACCTGGACTTCGGAGCCCATGCTTACGGGCACATTTAGGATGACGCCGGCGAGTCTAGGCGTAATGCGTGTCAACCGCGTGGCGTCGAACTCCACTTCAGCCGGAACGGCGATCGTTGCGGACATGGGCCGTCGCCGTACGCGCTCCACTTCGATCCCCGCTCTGCGGACAATGCTCGGATCGACGAATCGAACGCGCAGATTCTCGACCTGACACAAAGGGTCGTTCGATCCGGTGAGCAGACGGGGTCCGCGTTCGATTCGCATCTCAGCGGCGTCTTCTGCCAGGGTCCGGGTCAGCCTCCGTTGCAGGCTGCCTTGGCCCGCTTCATCGGCATCACCGCGCCGACTGTTTTTTTGTGCGGCCGGGTCGAGCCTGGCCCATTCAGCCTCAACTTCGGGGTTGCAGATCGTGCACTGCGATTCCGGCAGGCCATGGCCGTTGCACCAGTCGCCTGCTTTCTTGAACGTCGGAATGAGCGAGGCGTTGCATCGCGTGCACACTGACTCGGGCACGCCGTGTCCAACGCACCATCCTTTGTCCAGGGTCGGCTCGACCGCGCTCGAGGCCGGCCCGGTCTTGGTTTTCCGCTCGCCTGCAAGCGGGCTCGATCCAGCGATTGGTTTCGTCGTGTTATCTGGATCGAGCCTCGCCCACTCGTTGGCGACTCCAGGACGGCAGGCCGTGCACTGCGACTCGGGAAGACCATGTTCGTCGCACCA
>JASFUW010000213.1:0-8671 GCA_050050135.1 Phycisphaerae bacterium | reverse complement strand
AGGAGACCCGGCTTTCATAGTTTCTCACGGGCGCGGCTCGGAAAGAGGCCGCTCGCTACCCGCAAAAATACAGTTGACGCAGCACTGGGTCGTGTCGATCGGTGCGTTCGAGAACATACGTCATCGAGCACCGATGAAGATCGAGATTGAGACTCGTACGGCTGCACGGTGCGCGCAAGCAAGGAGGCGAGCGCCACCGTGGCCGGCGGGCGTAGTGGGTTCGGGGGGCGACTTGAAAGCGCAGCTCAGTCGGTGGGGAAAAGCCGCGACCGAAGATCCGCGACCATCTCGTTTTCGAAAGCTCCGATGTGTCCTCTCCGGCGGCGTTTGCGCTCGTCTAACCAGGTGGACGCGTGTTGGTCGAACAGGGTGCGACTCAGCAGAAGCGCGGTGGGGTGCGCGAGTGCGGGGTCGCGCGATAAATCCTCAAGGCATGTTCTCTGTGCGGGTGTCAGCCGCAAACGGGTGACTAGGTTCCTGAACAGGTGGCGTGGTGCGGGCTTTGCGTCGGCGCGGGCTTGGGATCGAGCACTTCGAGCGATCAGATAGGCCAATCCCACCGGGATGCAGAGGACCAGGACGACCAGAAGTACCGACCCGAGGGTACCGCCGCGTGTGAAGTGATCGCGCACCGCCTGCATCACGTCAGTCAACGGGTCGCTCTGTGAGACGGAATGGATCATTGAGGGTCCTCTTCCGCATATTCCACAACCCGGTTCACAGGCGATCGTGATTCCGGCGGCGGTTGTGAGGGGCGTTCGCTCGTTATCCGCCGAACGGCGCGTTCCGCGTGTCGGCGGACCCTCTCATCGGGGTCGGTGAGGCTCAACTGCCGGACTTTGGCACCGGCGGTCTTCAGCTTCAACCGGGCGACCACCCAGAGTGCGCTGATGCGGTGGGCGGGCGCGGGGTCGTCCAGCATGTTCAACAGGGTTTCACCGGCCTTGTCGTGCCCGGCTCGCAGCAACGATTTGATCGCGTTGGCTCGGACGCGGCTGTCGGGCGAATCGAGCTTGGGTTCCGTGATCGCGATGCGCTCATCGAGGTCCAGCAGGTCCATAGCCTCGATGGCGTCCGCCTGAACGCGATGATCTGGATCATTCACTGCGGCCCGGAGGATGCGGTTGGTGACCGGGCCGGGCAGCTCGCCGAACGTGCGCATGATGAGGCTGCGGACACTCGGCTCCGGGTCCGATGCCAGGCGGCAGAGAGACTCGGCCATCTCGGGCACCATGCCCAGGCAGGATATGACTCGGACGGCGCGGGCGCGTTCGAGTGCGTCTGATGACGCCAACCTGGCACGAAGTAGGGCGTCGAGGTTGCGCACTTCATGGCGGACGGTTCCAGCGGATTCGGTCCGGTCGTGTGCGTCAAGGTTGTCGAATCGGTTCCAGAACCGCTCGAAGACAGCTCGGCCATGCGCGTTGTCGCCCGATGTCGCCTGCGATGCGATCGCCCGAGCCGAGTGGTCGTCTGTCGCGCCGCGGCGGCGCAGCTCCCATTTGGCGATCGGCGCGAGGTCATTTCGCTCACGCGAGGCGATGATGCGGAGCAGGTCCGTGGATGTATGCGTATGCTGTCGAACGAGCCGCCACAAGGCCGCGCGACGGACCTCGCCCCGATCGTGGTTGAGCAGCTCCCTGAGGAGTCGTGCCCTGTCGTCTGGCGGACCCCCGGCGCAGGACAAGAACCGCACCGCACCGGGCACGGCGGTGTGGTCCACGTCGCCGAGGGCTTGGACCGCGAGACTGACCCAGGGGCCGACTCGAATGGAATGACAGCCGCGCTCGACGCGTGGGTCACCAAGCAGCCACGCGTGCGAGAGCACGGCTCGAATCTGCGGCGGTCGGCCGTCGGCGATGGCGTCCGCGGCTGTCGATCGAAGCTCGGGCAGCGCCAGAGCCGCGACGAGCGCTCCGCCGAGGCGAGGTTCAAAGCCTCGTGCGACTGCGCGGAACGCGTGTCGGAGCCCGGATCGGGCGTTGGCTGCGTCGTTGAGGATCGCGTATCCGATCCGGTTGCCCAGAATGAGCGCCGCGCGGAGAAGTTGTGCGCGGTGCTTCGCATCGCCGCCGCGGAGCGCGGTCGACAAGGCTTCGCTCAGTCGCTGGGCTTGCTCGTCCAGGGCGGTTACTTCCTCTTGCTTCGGCGCTCGTTCGAACCGGCTGTCGAGGTCCTCAGCCAACCGGCACAATCCCGCGGCTGCCTTACTCCGCGTGTCGTTGCAGCGAATCCTGAGTGCCTCCGCCAGAAGATAGGCCGAGTTCGCGTCACTGCCTCGTACGATGACGTCGATGGCCGCGGCGCGCTGCTCGAAGGTCGAGGCTGTGACGGCGGACCGTATGCCGGGTGTCAAACCACCGGCACGCGCCAAGATCAGTTTCTGAAGGAGTTCGTCGTATTGATCGAAGCGGGCTACCACCGTCGCCAGGGTGGGGACGTGGGCCCGTTGAACGAGCATCTCGAGTGCCACGGCCTGGAGGGCGGGTTCCAGTTGCGGCAGCGCTTCGACGAGCGCAGCGTCCGCAGCCGGATTGGATTCATCCAGAAGCAGCTTGAACGCCGGCGGCAGTCTAATCGCACTCATTCCAACAGCGATATCGGCTTTTTGCGGGCCCAGGCTTGCGGGTCCGGTGGGTGTTGCGATCAGCAATTCCTGTTCCCCACTCTCCAGGGGAGAGTTCCGAGATTTGTCCAAGGCGGCGGTCCGACCGGCGCGGCGATCCGGTCGGCGGAGCCGATCGAGCCTACGGGTTTCGCGTTACGGACGACGGGGCGGGTCGAATGCGCCGTTCGCATGTCGATACTTGTCGCGGTTCACAGGGCACGGCGCGCGTTCCGCTATCATGATGGCGAGAGGATGTTCTGCACCCTCTGTCACTGCGGGTCTCCGGGGAGAAGGTTCATGGATCGCCACGGTTTCCGACGCGTCGTGTCGAGCGGTTTATCTGCCGCCTGCGCCCTCCTGCTAGCCGCCTGCTCAACGACCGACGCCAGAGCGTCGTCACTGAGACCGGTCTACGAGCGATCGCGCTCGGCACCGGTGACGCCGGATACGCCGGTTGACCGGTATATGATGCACGTCTCCGTTTTGGCCCATGACGCGCTGGAAGGACGCGCGATCGGGTCCGACGGAATCGACATGGCAGCCGGTTACATCGCGGGCCAATTTGCAGCCGCGGGTCTCGAGCCGGGCGGGCCCGACGCGAGTTACTTCCAGGAATTCACCATCGAGCAAGACCCGGAGATCGGCGCGAACACAAAACTCCATTTCGAAACCGACACCGGCCGCCTCGAAGCGCACCTCGACACCGACTTCGTTCCGTTCAACTTCTCATCCCAGGACAGCTTCAGGGGTGACGTCGTGTTCGTCGGATACGGGATCACCAATCCGGACGAGGGCCATGACGATTATCGAGGCATCGACGTCGAACGCAGCGTCGTGCTCATGCTGCGACGCGAACCGCCCGGTTTCGACGCGGACGGGCACACGCACCACGCCAGATTCGACCGGAAGGTCCCGCTCGCGGTTCAACGCGGCGCCGTCGCCGTGCTGATCGCCAACCAGAAGTCCGACGAAGACGATGACGACGAGCTGATGCGCTTCGGACCGCGCTCGGATCACGGCATTCCCGCGATCCACGTCACCCGGAAACTCGCCGATCGACTGCTCGGTGCCGGCGGGTTGTCGTCGCTTGCCGAGCTGCAAAAACAGCTCGACGAGGATGGAACGAACGTCTCGGCTCCCTTGGGATCCGTCCGCGCCGCCGGCAACGTCGAATTTGAACCGGATGAGATCGTCGGTCGCAACGTCATCGGCGTCCTGCCCGGTACCGGCATGCGCCATGATGAGTACGTCGTTATCGGTGCCCACTATGACCACGTCGGTGTCCGGCACGGTGAAATCTACAACGGGGCCGACGACAATGCTTCCGGGACGGCGGGCGTCATCGAGCTGGCGCGGACGTTTACCGATGTTTCCGAACGCGACCGGAGCATCATCTTCATGGCCTTCACCGGCGAGGAAACCGGCTTGCACGGCAGCAGGCACTTCGTCAGCCACCCCACCGTCCCGCTCGATTCGATCGCGGCCATGATCAATCTCGACATGATCGGCCGGGTAACCGAACACGACCGGGACAACATGCTCGCCATCCAGGGGCTCGGAACCGGTGAGTCGTTCCGGGCGATCGTCGAAAACCGCACGAAGGAGGCGGGAATCGAGTTTCTCCCCGAAGCGAGCGCGCTCGGCCCGAGCGACCACGCTTCGTTCTATCTCGGCGGCGTGCCTTCTCTTTTCTTTTTCACCGGCGTGCACGAGGACTACCACCAGCCGACGGACGACACCGAGAAGATCAACGCCGAGGGCGCAGCGAAGATCGTCGATCTGGTCGCGGCCATCGCGATGGACCTGGTCAACGACGAGCAAGCCCCCGTGTTCGCGGAAGTGAACCGTAGAGCGGACGTGTTCCGCAGCGGGCAGTCGATGCGCCGCGTGGTCATGGGCGTCATGCCCGACATGGACGACGACTCGGGTAGGCCCGGTTGGCGCATCGCCCGGGTCTTCCCCGGCTCGGGGGCGGACCGTGCGGGCATGAAACCCGGCGATCGCGTTGTCTCCATCGAAGGCAAGACCATCGGCGGGCTGGCGGACTACCGCGAGGTCATACGAGGCAAGAAACCGGGCGATGTCATCAACGTGACGGTGCTCCGCGACGTGGAGGAACGCACGCTCGATGTGGAGCTTTCCGGTTCGGGCGATTGAGCCAGAGCACCGTGCCGCTCGTGCACATGTCGCTCGCCGCGTTCAGTGCCCGCATCGCCTAACGCACGAACCGCACGACCCTTCGTTCGAAATCGATGTCCACGCGCCGGCATCGGGCGAAAAACGAATTTCCCATAAGCCCGACTCCCTGCCCGCCCGCTCTGAGCATGGCGAACACCGGCAGGGCACTGACGTCGAAGGCGACGTCCTGAAACGTGGTTCCGCCGAGTGTCAGCATGGCAACAGCCCCGGTCCTCAGCTCAGTTTGCTTGCCGTCTAGGCCGCGCGCCTTCCGCGTTCGCCCGCGATCGGGGTTGACCTTCGCAGCCTTCGCGGCCGGAACATCCAGCAGTGGGTTCGGTGCGCCGGTGTCCAGGATGAAGCTGACGGGCACGTCGTTCACGCTGCCGTTGACGAAGATGTGCGATTTCACGATGGAGAACGGCAGTTCGACCGCTGATCCCTCCGGGTTCGCTTCAACGCTTCCGAAGCTGAGCTGCGGTGGAACCGAACCTCGCTGCCCGAGGCTGAATGACAGGATGTGCGACCTGCGGAGCAGGTCCAGACCGATGATGCCGTCGATCGGGCGGCCGAAGAAATCGGGCAGGGCTTCGATCACGTCGACGCTGACATGATCGAACCTGATTCCGCCCATGCGAAAGTCGGAGAGCGTGGCGTGCCCCAGGATGTTCTGCACCGACCCGGTTGCCCCGCTCGGGGCGTACTTGAGCAGCTCCTTTCCGGCGGCGGAATACTGGGCCATGGCGGCGGCCTCGATCGGCGTGTCCGTGGGCAGGAACGACTTCGATACAACGGTCGTGCCCGCGCCGAAGTCCACGATGAACGAGCCCTCCCGACTGTCCGAGAGGCGCCCCTTCACGAACGGATAGCGATCAATTTCCAGAGATGCCCTGCCGGTGACCGGAGTGCCAAGCGAGTGGCGGTAAGTGTCGGTGCAGATCACGTAGTCGCCGTCCGCCAGCGGGACCCGCCCGGCGAACATGTTTATCACCGGCCCGACGTCATCCGCAGACACGCGTTCGTTCTGTTCGATAAGAAACGCCCTTCGTCCACCGTCCCCGGCGGTCACGCTCACGCGCACGTCGTAAAGGGCGAGGTCGCCGAGCGTCCTGGCGGGTCTCGCCCACGTCTTGCCGTTCTCCGTCTCGGTCGTCACCTGCATCTCACCGTCCTGGCAGCGGACGGTGAGCGTTCCACCCTCGTCGAGCCGCACCAGACCGCCCGAACCGCCCGGTCCCACGGGGAAAATCACGTCGATGACACCGCTCTGACGGCCGACCGCGAAGGTTCCCGTCACGGGCTCATGGCCATCGATGTCTTCGCGAACGATCTCGATCCCTCTGTCGCTCTGTTTCAGAACGAACACGCGGCAGATCGAGGCGCCCGAAGCGGTATTTCCGCCCCACACCACGACCAGCGAAACGAGCAACACCGAAAGTCGAACGGTTCTCATAGCGTGAGCCTCCACGAATGACCCCGGTCGTAGACTCCAAGGAAGAAAACGCCCGCGGTCGATGAAGCGACTCGCGGGCGTTCGGTTTGCACATCCCGCAACGAGAGACTCTATTCGTCAGCGGACTCGCCGATGATGACCTGCACCGCGGGCGGGTCCCCCATCCGGTTCGGCCTCTGCCGGTCGAGCCTGAGTATGCCCTTCCGCCCGTCTTCGCCGACGACCGTGAGGCTGGTGATTCGATCCTTGTGGATCTCGATCCTCGGGGCTTCGACGATCAGCGAGTCAAAATCCGCGACAATCCCGAGCATGTCGAACACTTCGTCGCCCTCTCCGGTCCAGCGTGACCCGAAGAGCTTGATGACGCTCGAACCATCCTCACCTTCTTCACGAACAATGAACACCTCCCGGTCGTCCCCGTTCGAGTCCGTCCAGGGCACGGTGAACTCAGCCTCGGCGATCTGCTCGAGCACGTCGTTCTGCTCGATCGGTTCGTCCCCGGTATACATGACGGCTGACAGCTCGATCGTTCGCTCAGCAGTTCCGTCCTTCAGGTCGGCATCCATCCCCGCAAGGCTGATCGTCATCATCCGCATCTCTTCACCCTCGGGGAGATCAACACCTGCCTCCGCAGGAAGGGCCATCTCTTTCAGCTCGATGGTCGCTTCCTCACCGTCACCGAGTTCGATGGTTCCTACGGCCGCGCCCTCCTCGCCGTCGATCTGTTCGAGTTGAACGACGGCGTCGTGCACGGCACCGTCCGTACCCATGATCACGACCCGGACGTCGAAAAAGAACTGCTTGACGGTCTCTGCTCCGCCGACGGCCGCGAACGCCGCCCCGCCCACCAGCAAAACGCCGAAGGTGACGGCGAGCGTACGATGTCGGCGGATTCCCGATGGCGGTCTATGCGTATGGAATTCTCTCATGAGTCTCTCCTCCAGCTCTTGGCTGTGTGTCTCGCCGGTCCATCTCTGGGACTTCAGCGAGTGTAAGGCACTGTCAACGGGATCAGGTTCTGTGGTCACCGTTTCACCTCCCGTGCGTCAATTCCTCGCGGAGCGCCTCGCGGGCCCGCGACAACCGGGACTTGACGGTTCCGATGCGGCACCCGATCACGGCTGCCACCTCCTCGACGCTCATTTCCTCGAGGTAATGAAGCGCCAAAACCGCCTGATGCTTCGGTTTGACGGACAGCAAGGCCGCCCGTGCATGCTCCAAACCGACGTCTGAAACCGCGACGGAAAGTGCCACGGTCTCATCAACGGGACTGCACTCGTCCAGGCTGAGCATCGGACGCTTTCGATAACGCCGCGCCCAGCGATTCACCGCGCTTGTGGCGATCCGGTAGAGCCACGCACGAATCGGTACGCCGCGGTACCGGTATCGCGGCAGGTACCGAAGGGCGGTCTCGAACGTCTCCGCGACCAGGTCTTCCGCGGTATGGACGTTGCCCGTCCGTCGGTAGAGGTACCGGGCGATGGCGGCGTAATGCCGCCGGTAGAGCACGGCGAATGCGCGAGGGTCGCGCTTGGCCCGCTCGATCAGATCGCGCTCGGCATCCTCCTCGAACGCGCCGGCTCGCACCGGCGCGGGCTCGGAGATCGTCGGAATCCCGCCGTCCGCCCGGGCGTAGATCGGAAGCTCCGTCACGGTTCGCCTTTCCAATCCGACTCACACAGTCCCGATGACTTCACATACTATAAGCCAACGAACACCCGGCAGGTTCCATTCCTTCTGGCAGTTCAGCGCTCGCGTGGTCAGGTGCGCCTTCAGATTCGCTGCGGGCGCCCCGCGCCGGATGTCCGGGTCTTCGAATCGTACGTGGAGGATCATCGGTGTGAGGCATGCGACCCCGGGGGAAAAACGATGCCGGACACGTCATTAATCGAGAACTGGCGCATACAGTGCGCGAAACACCACCCGGGCATCGTGATGTGATGGCGCTTTGGGCGTCGGACGAGCCTATGCGCGTCTAGTGCTCTTGTCCGGTAGCATCCAAACGATCAGTAGTGCCACTACGAAACTTAAGCCCAGCGCAAGCCAAAAGTACATCCCACCATCGCGACCCTTGGCCTCTGCCAACCCAGAGACCCCAAAGGCCATGAGGCCATAACCGGCGAAGAAAAATGCTATCGCTAATTCTTCACCTCCGAAGGTGCCCGCAAGCGCCCCGCCCACAACAGCCACGAGGACTCCCAACCCCATACGCTTGTACGCCGTGCTCTTCGTCACGATCTTGACTCCCTTGCTGGAAGGGTGTCACTGAAGGTACATTGTTGGGCACCGGGTGTCAACGTCGTAAGGGTACCTGGCGTCGCCAGGCGGGCCGGTGCACCGCGCGTTACCCGCGTGTTTGTGCTTCGCGTATCAGCCGCGATAGAACCTGCTTGGCCTTTCTCATCTGGGGGTCTGCCCCTGCACAATAGGGA
>JASFUW010000212.1:0-8751 GCA_050050135.1 Phycisphaerae bacterium | reverse complement strand
CCCACCAAGACCATCGCCGAGTCCCTCAAAACCTACCTGACCACCGGGCAACTGCCCTCACTGCCCGTCTAACTCATTGCACATGGCTGAAGAGTTACGCCTGCATTTCGTACAGTCGGTCGGCCACGGCTTGGCGGTCGTCGGTCAGGTCCATCTCGTGAACACCGGTGGAACCGAAGACTTCGAGTGACATCTGATCGAATTGGCTGCTCATGTCGACCATGGCCTGTATTCCGTCCTTGACGGCGGTGAGCGGCTCTTCGGGCGTCGCGGTGAGGTCGGTCTGGCTGAAGTTGTCCTTTCGATCCAACAGGAAATCGACGTATGTCTTGACGCCGAAGCGATATTGGAATTGCGGGTGGACTCTGGTAAGCTTGCTGTCTGGTTCGCCGGCCCATCCGACGTATTCGCTCCAGACCCAGTCCTTGCGATAGGGTGGATAGGGTATCCATTTCAGCTCGCCGTCGTCGAGGTCGGTGTCGGCGGCACCGGAGGGCATCCATTCCGCCAGGCCGATCATGACGGCGACGCGATTAGACCAATCGTTTCCGCTGCCCATGACGGTGTCGACCTGTGCGGGTGAATATCCGCGTGCGACCAGGCTCGTCCGGATCGCCGTGATATCGCACTTCTCTCCGCGCGGGATGTACCACAGGCCGGGGTCGGTCGTGGCGTCGTAAAGCGCCGGGTCGATGGGGTCCCCCCAGGTGTCCATGACGCCGATGGTGGGTCCGGAGTCGAAGGCGTATTCGGTCTTGTGCTCTGGACCGGGGATGTAAGGTCTTGACGGGGGTGGACCGTCTAGTGCCGCCCAAATGTCACGGGCGTTGATCTGTGTCACGTCGTGAAAGCGAAGGTAGCTGTCGTGTTTCATCGAGCCGGACAGATCGATGGTGACCGCGATGTCGCGGGCGCCGACCATGGCGGCGACCGCCGAAGCGCTGACGTTGGTCGCGGACCTGCCGAAGATGTTGGCGAAGTACAACGGAAGCGCGCCGTTCGGAGAATCCTTCGTGTGCCGGACCGTAACGCGAGCCGCGTTGGGCCGGATTTCCGTCGCAAAGAACATGGACTCGTTCGCGTTTTGGTCAAAGATCGCCCGGCCGAAGACGATGTCGGATTTCGGATCCACCGTGACCTTGCGCGCGAGAACGGTGTTCCGCTCGACGACGGTGATCGCGGCGGCCCGGGCGTCTTCGACGGCACCGTCTCGGTAGATCAAGCTACGCAGTTTCCCCGCGGCGGACAGGGCGCCGGCGTCGGCGGTGTTTTGCAGGTCGGCTCGAGCGTTGAACATCATACCCACGTCGATGGTCAGCGCGGCGAAACCGAACAGGACGGGCAGCACGACGACGACATAGACGGCGGCGGCGCCTCGGCGGCGGCGAGTTCGTGCGTCGGTCGGCCGTTGTCTCATAGGACGCCTCCGAAAGGGTGACTCCCCCTCCCACTCCCCCCGGCTGGAAAACCGCGTTCCCTTCCGTCCGGGCTGCGCAACAGTCCGCACTATCCGTGGACTGAACCCTTTGCGTCCCAGCCTCAGGACTGGTCTGCACTTCGGGATGTCAATAAAACTCACGATCCGTGGTGCGCTCTGCAAGGAGACCGACAACGGGAACCGTGCAGTCTTTATAGGTCCAAATCGAGCTGCTGCGTCCGGGACGCACCTGACGCGGTCGTTGCGCCGGGACGCTGTACGCGCTGGGCGTCCCGACCGGGATAACAGCAAGTTGTCCTCGCTGCTCAGCGGGCTGGGCATCACCCCGGGGGGCCGGGCCCGGCGGAAACGCGGTGTTTACGGCCACGCGTTACGATGCCGACCATCCGGCACTCAGGGCAAGGCTGCGTAAGAACCCTGAAGAATGACGAGCTGCGGCCATTCGGCGTGACCTATCTGAAATGAAGGACCATCTCTGTTCGTCAGGACGAGTCCTTCGCGAGCGCAGCGCGGACGCTTTCGAGAACGCGGCGCGTTGACAGGCGATTCTGAATCCGGTCAGCGACGCACCGCCATCGAATCCGGCGGTCGGGACCGATCAGGACATGCGCGGGCAGCGCGATGTCGACGCCGTCCGGGCCTCCCTCTGCGTGGAGCAGCCCGAACCGGCGGGTTACCATGCGTTCTTCGTCAGCGAGAATCGGGAAGGGCAACGCCCCGCGCTGGACCACGGTGCGGGACCTCTGCGGGGGATCGACGCTGACGGCGACCAGCTTCACGCCGATTCTGGCAAGTTCATCGTTGATGGCTCCGAGCCCGCGGAGTTCCGCCTGGCAACTCATTCACCAGTAACCTCGGTAGAACACGAGCAGCACCCAGCCGTCACGCAGCAGCCCGCTCAGTGCGGTCTTGCGACCATGGTGGTCGGGCAGCGTGAAGTCGGCGATCGGCTCCGAACCGGCGATCTCTGTCGGAGCGGGTAGCCGGGTAAAGAACGAAACGCCCGGAATCGAGAACAGCACCCAACACGCGGCGAGGGCGGCGACGACCCGCGTTCGTTTCCGACGATCCGTGTATGCCCCGAGCACCGCGCACGCCAAGCCCACCGCCATCGCCAGCCACATCATCAAGGCCGTGCGTTGCAGGAACTTATTGTCCAGCGTCAGTCCCCAGAAAACGGGGCTGATCAGAATGAGCACGAGCCCGGCCAACGCGAGCGTAAACCGCGGCTTCCCCATCGAGTTCCCGGTCGGCGCGTTGCTCATCAGTCTTCTCGCCGTTTCGCAGCTCTCGCACGCGAACGCCGATCTTCAAACGCTCCTTTCGAGCTTCGGACCGGACCGATCGCGGCAGTCAAAAAAACCGCTGGGCCCAGGCGTCGTCGCGTGCCAATCTACGGTGCTAAGGACCCCGGCTCAAGTGGGTCGTGGCGGGTGCGCGATCTGAGTACCTCGCCCGCGTGCCACGGCTCTGTAGGAGGGGCACACTTGCGGTTGAACTCCATGATGCCCGGGTGTGGCCACACATTGCCAGCAGCGGGTCCCTCGGCTCGGGCTCGACCCGCGATAGCGTTTTCGGTATAATGCCTGATGCGACGGACCGATGATGCCGGCGGGTGCTGGTGTCTGTGGGGCGGTTTGTGGCCGGGGCCTGATAGATGGCGCCGTTGGGGGATGGGTCTAAAGCAGGGGTTCTCGAGATGAAAACCTATCGACGAATCGACTATGTGGTCTTGGCCACGGTCGTGGGGATCGGGGTGTGTTTGTTCGCCAGTTCGGGGCGGGCGGCGATCATCGACATCGACGCGGAGGTGTCGACGACCGTTCAGGAACTGATCGACGGGGCCCCGGCTTCGGTCAGCAGCGACGAAAACCAGCTACCTGACGAGCCCGAGAACCTGACGATTCGGGCGTCGAGCGATTTGACTTCCACCGACTTGAGCGGGGCACTCGTCTCGATGGGCCAATCGATCAGCGACTTCTTCGACCCGATCCGGCTGGATCAACCCAACCCGGAAGAGTTTGCACTCGAAGTGGCGGCATACTCCAACAGCGACTCGATCGCATACTCCGCAACAAGCTCCGCCGGCGAGTCGCGCACCATCCTGTTCACCACCGAGGGCAACCCGGACATCCCCCCCGAAATCGACTTCGGCCCCACGAACACGGAAACGATCGAGAGCACCTTCTTTTTGAGCGGTGCGGTGCTGATCTGGTCGACGGACGCCGACGCCGGTTTTGACGAAACGCTCGCGCAACTTGACGTTGTGGTGTCACGTGACGGCACGGCAGGCGCGTTGTTTGAAACGGCTGTGAGCATCACGGGCGACGCCGACGGCGGGACGACCGTCGTCACGGACAGGCCGATCCGGGTCGAGCGCATCACGCTGGACGACCTGGCAGCCGAGGGCGTGGATCAGGACTCGCTGACCGTACTCGAAGGGATCGAGTCGGTCGGGACGCTCGTGATCCTGGCGATTCCGCCTCAGGAGCACGTCTACGAGTACACCGTCACGGCGGATGAATCGCTCGTACTGACGGCCCGCCTGGACGCACGCATCCGCAGCGGACCGGGTGGCACGGGCGTGGCGGCCGCGTTCGGTGCGCCCTTTGCGAATCTCGCAACGTTCATCGAGGAAGGCCTGCCCGGCGTGAGCGGGCAGGCTGTACAGCGATCCATCAACGACGCCACCGCAGCGCGAGCCATCGGCCGAGTTGCGGATGGCTCAGGAGATCAAACATCGGCCGCTCGCTTGTGCGGGGTCCTCGGCGTCGAATGGGTCGCGATGTCGTTCGTGGGGCTCACCCTGTTCGCTCGGCGGTTGCACAAGTACGCATCATAAGGCCTGCGAAATCGCTATGCTGACCCTCTGATCCGCGCGGGCTTGAAGCCCGCGGCTCAGGTCAGAAGCTGACCGACGTTCGCCGGACACTTGCCTGTCAGACTCTGACGCGCCGCGCTAATGGTTCGACTTGTCGATCATTTCCAGGAGCAACTCGGCGGTGCGCTTCGACGCGTTGCCGTCGTGCAGCGGTGCGACGACCTTTCGGAGGTCATCGACCATGCGTGTTCGCGCGTCCTCGGAACCCAGCAGCTCGATGGCCCGGTCGGCGATCGGTTCGGTCGACCTGTAGTACGGCATGAACTCGGGGACGATCTCCCGGTCAGCGAGAATGTTCGGCAACGACAGGTGGCGGGCGCTGATCATCCACCGTCCGATGAGGTGATAGAAAAACCGCGAGCTGTTGTACATCACGATCATCGGGCGTTCATGGAAGGCGACCTCGAGCGTACTCGTCCCCGAAGCCACGAGGGCAAGATCAGCCGCTTGGATCAGCTCGCCGTGCTGGCCCGGATACGGCACGGCCGGCGCTTTCGATGCGTCGATCGCCTGCCGGATGATCGGCTCGACCTGCGCGTTGGCGACCGAGACGCCGAAATGCGCGTCCGGGATCGCGGCGTGGATCGACCGCGCCACCTCCAACTGGTCCGGGAAGATCTGCTGCACCACGTGCTTTCGCGAACCGGGAAGCAGGGCAATGACCGGCACGCCGCGGCTGCGAATCTGTGCCACCTTGCTGTCGTCGATCGGAGTGGCTTCGATGTGCTCGATGAGCGGGTGTCCGACGAACGTGGCGTCGACGCCCTGATCGCGGAAGTACTTCTCCTCGAAGGGGAGGATCACGGCCGCACGCTCGACGCGGTTGCGGAGCTTGTGAATGCGATAGGCACCCCACGCCCACATCTGCGGAACGATGTAATACAGGACGGGGACACCGGCCGACTGTGCCTTGGCAGCCAAGGGAAGGTGCAGGGTCGGCGAGTCGATCAGAACCGCCGCGTCGAATGGATAGCGTCGCAGGTGCTGGTCGGCGGCCTGGAGCATCGCGATCCCGCGACCGACCGCGCGAACCGCACCGAGCAGCATCGCCGAGTGCCTCGTCATGTCGAAGATACGCTCGCACCCGGCCGCGACCATTCTCGGACCTGCCACGCCCACGAACCGGGCATCCGGTTGGATGGCGAGAACGGCCCGGATGAGGGAGGCCCCGTGGACATCCGCGCTGGGCTCGGCTCCGCTGATAAAAACGAGCGGCAGTCGCACTTTCTTGGGGTCCTGTACGCTCCGGCCTGGTAGGCGTTGCCTGGCGCGGTCCGTCACGCCGGCCGCTCCGACCGCGTCTGTTGGGGCCGGGATCGACCGCCGAAGACGCTACGGACCGCGGGTGGTGGCGTCAAGCACGCCCGTGCTCCGACACCCCCACCGCGGCCATAACTTCTTGTCAGAAATTGACTTACGCTCACCCAGGGGGTCCCCGCGGGCGGTGATCGTATGGCGTGTGGCCGGGTCCCGCCGCCCAAAAGGGGTGTGGTCCCAACCGCTCGAAGTGCGGCCTCGATTGGTACCGCATGGCGCCGCATATCGTGTGGCGTGGTGCCACGCCCGGGTGAGCGAACCACCTGGGAGGCTGACCGCCAAACCTCCGGGGTATCGAGGTTGATCTCTGTCAGGATTGTGGTACAGTTGAGGATTCCGGTTCTCCGGTTTGTGGTAATCTCTGTTTAGGTTGCGCTTGGGAGGTGTTGCTTGGCTTCGGAGTTGGTTCGTCAACTGGTTGACGCTGGAATCCACTTTGGCCACCGTGCCAGCCGTTGGAACCCGAAGATGAAGAACTACATCTTCGGTAAGCGCAATACCATTCACATCATCGACATCCGTGAAACGGTAAAGGGTCTGTTGCGGGCGAAGAAATTCATCGCGCAAGTCGTCGCCAAGGGCGATGACGTCCTGTTCGTGGGCACAAAACGACAGGCGCGACAACATATCCGGCAAAACGCCAACCGGGTCAACATGCCGTTCGTTGCGGAGCGGTGGCTTGGCGGGACGTTGACCAACTTCCGAACCGTGCGCAGCCGGCTGGCGCGGCTCGAAGAGCTGGAGGCTGCAGAAGCCGACGGCACCGCCCAGCAGTACAGCAAGAAGATGATCGCCACGCGGACGCGCGAGTTGCGGAAGATTCGCCGTAACCTCGAAGGTATCCGTACGATGTCGCGTGTCCCGGGTGCCTTGGTTATTGTCGACGTGCATCGCGAGCGAAACGCGGTCCGGGAAGCAAGGCGGATGCGAATCCCGACCGTCTGTTTGATCGACACGGACTCTGATCCCGACTTCGCCGACGTCCCGATTCCCGGAAACGACGACGCGATGCGGGCGATCGGCGTCGTTCTGACGCATCTTGCCGACGCCGTCGAGGTGGGGCTGCGGGCCCGCCGCGAGCCGGACCCCGAGCAAGAGCCCAAGGCGCCGCGTCGCCGGTCCGCGAGACCCACGACGGCTCGTGCGGACGAGGCAGAAGCTCCGGCGCCCGTCCCGGCGACGTCAGGCACTGACGACGCCGCCACCGATGCGGAGCCGGCGACCCCTCCGACTGAGGAGGCCGTGCCGCCGTCGCCCGGCGAGGAATCACCGACCGACGATTCGAGCCTGACCCCGGCGACGGCCACAGAGCGTGAGTCGTCTTCCTAGCTAGCAGGCATTCGGTTAAAAAGCGACCGGGCGGAAGACGACCTGTCCGTCCGGTTTTTTCTTGGAGCACGAAGGGGAATCAATCTGCTCGTTGAGTAGCCTCTCGACCGGATACAGCACAGCGAGGCTGACCGGCTCGCGGCGAAGGGCACAAGTGGAAGGTTCAGCAGCATGGCAACGATCACAGCTCAGATGGTGAAGGACCTGCGGGAGAAAACCGATCTCCCGATGATGGAATGCAAGCAGGCGCTGACCGAGTGCGACGGCAGCGTGGACGCGGCCCTCGAATGGCTGCGCAAAAAGCACAAAGGGAAAATGGCCGAACGCGCGGACCGAACCACCGGCGAAGGACGGATCGGCGTGTTTCTCAATGATACCAGAACCGTCGGCGCTCTGGTCGAGCTTCAGTGTGAAACCGCGCCCGTCGCCAAGAACGAGCTCTTTGTCGATCTCGCCAACGCGATCGCCCGAACGGTCGCCTCGGGCTCACAGCAGGAGCCGGACCCCGAGAGCGTTCGTCAGGACGCCGAGGTTGACGCCAAATTCACCGACGTCTACGGGCGGCTGCGGGAAACCATGAACCTGAAGCGCTGTCGCCGCGTCGAAGGCACGCACCTGGCGTCCTACATTCATCACGACGGCAAAAGCGGCGTGCTGTTGGCCCTCGACGCCGAGCCGAAATCGGACAAAGCCGTCGCGGCGGACCTGTGCATGCACACGATCTTCACGGATCCGGTGGCCATCGACCGCAGCGGCGTCCCCACAGACCAGGTCGAGAAGGTCCGCGCCGAGGCGGTGGAGGTGGCCAAGGCCGAAGGCAAGCCCGAGCAGATCATCGAGAAGATCGCGACCGGCAAGGTCAATGCGTTCTTCAGCGAGCGTGTGTTGATGGAGCAATTGCACGTCAAGACCGATGATTATGGCAAGAAAGCGCGGATTGGTGATGTCCTCAAGCAGGCCGGCGTCAACGCGATCACCGATCTTTCGATCATGAAAATCGGCGCCTAGCGTCGCCCGTGACGAGTGGAGCGCGTCTCGGCGCTTTGACGGCGGGCAACGCATGTCGCCCGCGTGGTCTCGGAGAGGTTCGATCGCGGGTTCGTTGGTCCGCGATCGTCGCAAGCGACTCCATGGCTGAACCCAAGTATCGCCGAGTGCTTCTGAAAGTGAGCGGGGAAGGTCTCTGCGCGCCCGGCAACACCGGCATAGACGGTGACGAGCTAAAGCGACTGGCTGAGGAGATCAAGCTCGTCGTTCAGTTGGGCGTGAACGTCTGCGTTGTCGTTGGCGGCGGCAACATTGTCCGCGGAAGCGTCATCGCCAAGGACTCACCGATCGAAGAGACCACCGGCCACTACATGGGCATGTTGGCCACGATCATCAACGCCCTTGCCGTGCAGGACACGCTCGAATCGCTCGGTGTGCCCACGCGCGTTCAAAGCGCCTTGGCCATCGACCCGCTCTGTGAGCGGTTTATCCGGCGCCGCGCGATAAGGCACATGGAGAAGGGCCGCGTGGTGATCTTCAGCGGTGGAACCGGCAACCCGTTCGTGACGACCGACACGGGAGCGGCGCTTCGGGCGGCCGAGGTCCGCGCCGACGTGGTGCTCAAAGCCACCAAAGTGGACGGCGTCTACACCGCAGACCCCGTCACCGACCCGGCGGCCGAGAGAATCGAGCACCTTACCTACAACGAAGTCATCGACCGACGCCTCGGCATCATGGACGTGTCCGCCCTCGACCTGTGCCAGCGAAGCCGCGTCCCCATCATCGTGCTCAACCTCAA
>JASFUW010000211.1:0-8754 GCA_050050135.1 Phycisphaerae bacterium | reverse complement strand
GTGGGGGGGGGGGCCCCGGCCCCCCCCCGGGGGGTCCCCCCCCCGCCCCCCCCCCCCCCGCCCCCCCCGCCGCCGCAGTCCGCACCGACCAGCGATGAATCGCGCGCACAAGCCGCCAAGACGCACGAACCGCTTCTGACCGAGGCTGAACTCCGCGCGCTCATGGGCGACGACATTTCTGCGATTGCACCCGCGGAAGATGCCGACCCCGGCGACGCCCGTGACGAACCCGAGAGGGACGACCCGTGATCTCCGAGCTTGACACCAACGTGGACCCGCATGCCCGCGACCGCTTCCTGGTCGTCGGCGACTGCTCTAACGACGGGGCGTGGGTCGAGAATCTCCGTGCACACTACTCGAACTTCAGTCTCGCCACCTGCGACACGTATCTGTCAGCGATCGCGGATGTAGGGCAACGCGGAGCGCGGGCGGTGCTGGCGTGTGTCGATCCGTCGATGGAGCACCTGGGCAGCGCGATCGGCGGTTTGCGGGAGGCGGCCGGGGAAGACACCCGGCTCATTCTGTGTTGCCAACCCGAGGGAGAACCGCTCGCCCGTGAAGCGCTGGGCTTCGGCGCGGACGACTATGTGCTCTATCCCTTGGAGTGGAAGGAACTGGACAGTGCCATCGGGTTGCCGCCCGCCGTCGCGACGTGGCCGGGCGTCGAAGCTACTGTGCCGAGCGCGTCGATGGAGGAACTCAGGGAGCTGGGGGCGGTCCTTCAATGTCTTGCCGGTGATCCGAAGCTCATGCTGAAGCGCGTGGCCTCGCTTGTTCGCACGGCACTGGATGCCGCAGGCGCGAGCGTTATCGTGGAAGGCGCCGTCGCGACCGCAGGATCTGCCGTCGCCCGCCCGGTGCTCACCGCACCGTTGGCCGGTGACGACGGGGTCATAGGGCAATTGACCGTGTCCGAACGGGTAGAAGGGGCCTACACGCCGGCTGATACGCAAAAGCTGATGCACTACGCCACGCTGATCCGGCAGGTTTTCGAGACCGCGTCGAGACATCGGCGCTGGCGCGAGCTGTCCGTCACGGATGAATGCAGCGGGCTGCCGAACCGACGATACCTCCACGAAAGGCTTGACGACATTCTGGGACGAGCGAAGCGCGGTCAGTTCCACGTCACCCTGCTGCTGTTTGACCTGGATGATTTCAAGTCCTACAACGACACCTACGGCCACCAGGCGGGGGACGAGATCATTCGCGTGACCGGGGAACTGTTCAAGCGCCATTGTCGCGAGCAAGACGTCGTCGCACGCTACGGCGGGGACGAGTACGCCGTGGTCTTCTGGGATTCGGAAGGCCCGCGTCTTGCCGGCTCGAAGCACCCGGATTGTGCGTTGTCCGTATTGAGCCGGTTCACCGCGGCGCTGGAGTCCCAGCACTTTCCGCACCTAGGGACCGCAGGAGCAGGGAAGCTCACGGTGAGCGGTGGGCTGGCGACCTATCCCTGGCACGCGTCCACCCGCGACGACCTTATCAAGCAGGCTGACGAAGCGCTGCTCGCTGCCAAACGCGCGGGTAAGAACCGCATCTTTCTGATCGGTGGCGACGACGCCTGACGCCCCTCTTCAAGACGACCCCAACCTTGACGACCGGCTCGTCGCCGGGGCATTCCCCAAAAACATCCGCCTTGACGGCGAGTCCGCCTGCGCGCTCCCCATCGGTGTGTTCCGGGTGGAGGATCGTCCGCCGGCGTACGGAGGATGATCGGGCCCACCCCGCCGGCGGCGAGGGCCCCCGGATGTGATCCTCGTCGCGATCCTGGCACGAAGCTTGCTGGCGTGAAGTTGCGTTTGCATGAGCTTTTACGCAACGGAGAGCTGACGATGGGCGATATCGACAAACTGAAAGTGACCATTGATCGTGACGAGTGCATCGGTGACGGGCTGTGCGCGAACGAGGCGCCGGAGACGTTCGAGATGGACGACGAGTCCAAGGCGGTCGTTCTGAATGCATCCGGCGACGATCGCGACTCGATCATCGAGGCCGCGAAGGCCTGCCCCGTCGATGCCATCAAGGTCGTCGACAAGGACACGGGCGAGCAACTCGTGCCCGAGGAGTAGGACCCGCGGGCGCGATCGCTGCTCCTGGGGCGGTGAAGATGGCTTTGGTCCGCCGCATCCTGTAGTGCAATCGCGCGCTGGTCGCAGGCAGTCTCGACGGGCGTGACCGATCCTGTTGCGCTCATCACTTACGCATTTTATCATCAGAGCCGTATCTTGGTATGGGAGCGCCGGTTCTGTGGGTGCGCCGGGCGTGCACCCGCAGGCTGGCACAAGCCCGGATCAGCCGCGACCGTGTCTCCGAGGTGAGGATGCGACGTCAGGAGTGACAGGCTACCGTCGTCACCATAACCGCTGGCATGATGGCAGCCATCACTGCGGCTGTCTGGGCCGCCTGGATCGCCTCCTTCGTCGCCGAGCCGAGCAGGTCGCCGTTCGTGAGGGCCTCAATGCGTTTTTTCCGCCCTCGCAGCTTGCGCCTGTCAAACGGAATCTTCAGCATGTCCGCGCCGTGTGCGATGGACAGGAGAAGGACCGTCCTTGGGTCGACTTGGCGCGTTTCGGTGAAGATGGCTTTCCGCAGCCGTTCGACCAATTCTCTCTCCGGTTTCGGGTCCAGCTCGGGATAGACCGTCCTGTTGAAGATCAGGAGCACCTTGTCCTGTTCCGTCAGGAGAACGCCGCGTTCGCAGAGACCCGCGGCGACGCGCGGGACGAACTTCGTGGTGCTGGCGAGCCGGCTCACCCAGGTCCTGAGGGACGCGCGGCGTTTCGCCGTACGCATGCGATCGAGGCACTCGTCGAAGATGGGATCACCTGTGGCTGAGGCGTCGACACACTCGACCAGCTTCTTCTGGTCGGGCGTGACCTCGAGTCGGCGTGCGAGCAGGAGTTCCGCCAGAATGGCGCCGGCCATGGGGTAACCGCATGACCGGATCAACGTCCCCTTCTCGTCTCGCAACGCGATCAGGAGGATTTCCTCGTGGAGACGTAGATTTCGTTTTCCTCTGGGCACGGGCTGGTCCTTTCGAATCATCCTTTCTGGTCCGTCGATAACCTATGGTATAAGGAACGGCGACGCCATTATAACCGCCGCCGGAATTGCGAATCGCCGTGCCGGCGACATCGGTGTGCGTGGCGGGTTCGTGGGCGTGAATGAGGCTCGCCGGGACCGTCGAGATCGAATCTTGTGTATTGTGGTCGAGGACGGTAGTTATTGTCAGCGGGATAGTGGGCGCCGGTAGCTCAGTCGGATAGAGCACCGGATTTCTAATCCGGCGGTCGCAGGTTCGAGTCCTGCCCGGCGCGTTCGAGTTTTGGACCATCGAGTGGGGTGCGAGCGATGTGTCGCCTCGCCGTCAGGGTCAGCGGGGGTTATGCCGCCCGGCGCGGGGTACAGTTTAACCTGCCGCGGCCAGCAGAGAGGAGCGCTTGCGTCGCGTGACGACCAGCGTCCCCGCTGTCAGCAGCACCATCGCCATCACGACAAGACCCCACTGCGACACCGTGGGAACCGTGCACGCCTCCGACGTCGGTGGGTCGCCGCCGCCGGTGAAGGCTGCGAGGAACCCGGTCCAATCGGCACAGTTGACGTCGTCGTCCTGGTTGAAGTCGAACGTGAGGCAACCGGCTGGCACGAATCCCGGGTAAGTTGCCTCGAAGCAGAGATCGAAGTGGTCCGCGTCGAGATGGTCGACGTCCCCGTCGCCGTCGGAATCGCCCGGAATCAGCGCGGGGCGGTCGGCCGCATACGTCAGGGCATTGACCAGCAGAACATCCCCGTCGGTCGTGCCGTCCCAGAAGAAATCCTCGAACCCGGGAACCGCGTCCGAAGGCGGATAGAAACCCAGATCAACGCGACTCCCGATCGTGTTTTCCCGAACTGCCACTAATATGGCGCCGTCATCCCACTCTGCGACGACCGTCGTAGACGGGTCGGTCGACAGCGTCGTCGGTCGAAAGCTGCCCGTGCCGCCGGCGAAGGTGGTGACGCCGCTGATCAGCGGGTGCGCCGGATGGTGAATGGTGCCGAGCGAGGCCGCCCCCGTCGTTGTGCCCCCGCCCGAAACGACGACTTCATAGGCGTGCGAAAGCCAGCGGCCGGTGAGAGATCGGCCGGTCGTCGCCGTCGAATTGGCGAACACGGCCACCACCACCCCGCCGCCCGCATCGACGTAGTCTGCGAGGCTATCGCCGAGCGTAGCGGCGTCGGCGAAATCGAGGTTGCTCCAGACCAACACCGCATCGTACGTCATGAGTTCCAACGCGCTCGGCGTCGTGACCCCGGCGTCGATCACGGTCACACTCGCAAAGGCTCCGCTCGCGATCAGTTGGTCGCGCGGGTCGGTGAAGAAGGGGTCGGCGATGTCGCCCGACGCTGAGGCGACGATCGCGACGTGGCGGTCCATCCCCGCGGATTCACCCGGGCCATAGACCGTCGAGCGCAGAGGGCCTGACACGCGAACGTGCCGACTCCCGTCCTCGGCGATCTCTGTCGGTGAGGCGACTACCACCGCACAGGCCGACGCCACAAACATGGCACCGGAGGCTAAGCTCACCTTGACGCTCGTTGCGGTACGCATTGGTCGGTACATGCTTCCCCTCCTGCGTGCTGACGCTGTCGCTCCACCCGTGGATTACGGCGATCTACGCGGTTACCCCGTGGAACGTGGGTGCGTGGTTCGGAAACACGGTGGCTAGATCGGTGTTTTCGAGCCGGTTCTCCAGGATTTCGGCGAGGATGTCGCGATAGTCGATGGTGACCTGCAAGCTGTCCCCCTGGTAGAGCAGGTCGGGGTGGAGCAGGGCGTCGTTGGTCCAATCGGCGAGGACCTGCCCGCCCGCGATGTTGCCACCCATGACGAACATGCAGTTACCGTGGCCATGGTCGCAGCCGGCGCTGCCGTTCTCGTCGGCCCGGCGACCGAACTCCGACATCGCGACCAGAGTGATCCCGCCCAGCAGGTCCTGCATGTCCGTGTGGAACGCCGCGGCGCTGTCCGCGAGGTCGGTCATCAGCAACTGCATGGCACCCGCCTGTTGCGAATGCGTGTCCCATCCGGTGCGCTCGACCATGGCGACCTCGACACCGACCTCGGCCTTGATCAGTGCAGCGACCGACTCGAGAGCTTGCCCGAACGCCGTGTTCGGGTAGACCGCCCCGTGCTCAGGGGCGTAGTTGTCGAAATCGATGCCCGCCAGCAGATCGATGGTGTCTATGGTGTTCGTGGCTGCGCTGGACAGCGGCTCGCTTGCGGCCGCGTACGCGGCCTGCAGGGCAGCCTGGCGCTCAGCCGCAGTCGCTTGTCTCCCGGGGAACTGGAAGTTCGCCGGGTCCGGGATCGGCAACGTCTCGGGGGCGCCGGACAGCGTTCTGGGCATCAGGTCGCTGAGGGCGATGCCGCGGAGCGGGCCCGCCGACGCCGGCGCCGTCACCTGGAGGTGGCGGGCGAGCCAACCGGTGAACGTGGCTAACGGTTGAAGCGGAATGCCGTATTCCATGTATTGAAAGGCGTCGAAGTGCGAGCGCGTCGGATCGGGCGAGCCCGTTGCGTGAACGACCAGCAGGTCTCCGTTATCGTAAGCGGGGAACAACGGGCCCATCGCCGGCGCCAGACCGAAAAAGCCGTCCAGGTCCACCGCTCCGCCCGGTTCGCCCGGCGGCGGGATCGACAGCGTCGGACGAAGGCCCGGCGTATAGTAGTTGGTGTCACCATGTGGCACTACGGTGGTCAGCCCGTCCATGCCCCCGCGCAAAAAGATCAGCACCAGGACGTCGCGGGACATGTGGCTGTCGGCGAGCACGACACGCGGCGCCCACGCGGGCTGCGGCTTGGTTCTTCCGATAGGCGTCGGAACGGGACGGTTCCGATCGAGCGAGAGGATTCGAGCCAAGTCCCGATACTCACGGCAGCCGCAGCTTTGGAGAATGTTCTCATCCATCTCGGGGGTCCTCGATCAATACCATTGGGCGCCGGGCATCGACGCTGCCAGCCCGAACGTGTCCGACAACGCCAGCGCATCGCCGTCCGAGACGTCGTCGTAGAACTGTTGCAGCAGGTCGACCTCGTCGGTGGACATCATCCCGCCGGTGAGTATCCGGTTTATCGCCCCGCCCTGCTCGCCGGGTCGGTTCCCGCCTTCGGCATCCAGTAGGGCGTCCAGGTCCATCGTTGCCGGCAGCACGCCGTCGAAGAGCCAAGAAGCGGCCAGCCACCTCGGAAGCTGAGAGCTGCCCCACGCTTCGAGGGCGTCCGGGTAGCCGTCCGGCGCGGGCCAGTAGAACGGCACCTGACCCATCCGGAGCAGCACGCCCAGGTAGGGATAGTTGGGTGCGAGACCGATCTGGGCCTCCGCGTTCGACGCCCGGATCATCGACAGCAACTGGTGCAGCGGTCGTTTCAGCTTCGGGGTCGCCCGGTACATCAGGATCGGCTGGCGGAGGATGACGCGGAGCATCTCCTTGATGTCTCCGCCCGTTGCCATGTATTTGGCACTGACTGCCGCCACGATGTCTTCGGGCGGATTGTAACCCAGAAACCACCTGCAGAGCCTGCGGGAGATAAACTCCGCGGTGGCCGGGTGGTAAGCCAGCATGTCAAGAACCGTCAGACCGTCGGACTCGCCGCCACCCGCCGCAATCGTCTCCCCCAGCACGACCTTGGAATCGTAATCGTGGAAGGGGGGGTGGAAGGCGAACTCGCCGAAGTTGGGCGTGTCGTAGATCGTCCAACCGGTCAGGCAGCGGGCGACCTCCTCGACGTCGAGCTGGGTGTAGGGGCCGGTGACGCCGACGGTGTGCAGTTCCATCAGCTCGCGGGCGTAATTCTCCTGAGCGTGGCCAACGATGTTGGTGTAGTTGTCGAGGTAGAACAGCATCGCCGCGCTGTGCGCGGACGCGTTGAGCAGCTCGGGGAAGGTGGTCATCGCGTGCTGTCGGATGACGTCGCGATCGTCTGCGGTTTTCAAAAAGATGACGAACCCGTCCAGAATGTCGATGTTGAAATGGTCCGTCCAGAACGCGACCATGCGCTCGAACAGTTGCCGTTTCGAGTACGCGCCGCGCTCGAGCGCGGCGGACATCAGCTCGAGCGTGGGGACGTATTGGTCCGTGTCGTTGTCGTAGGCGTCGCGGATTTCCTGCGACGTCATCGTCAAGGTCGGGTAGGCCTCCAAACGCGAATCCAGATCCGAGTCATCGATCGACTCATAGTCGAGCTGCGATTCGAGGTAGTCGTCGTACCCGAGGGCGGCCGCTTCGTCGTAGGTGGTCTTGCTGAATCCGAAGCTCGTTCGATTCACCAGTGCCAGCAGATCACGGTCGAACGTCGAGGGTGGTGACGCGGGGCGCACGACGCGCTGTTTGTTGAGGCGTTGGATCAAATCACGGGCGTAGGCTTCGTGGGTGAGCACCGCCGCCGACCCGATGGCTGCCACGCCGCCTTTGAGAAAATCCCGCCGCGTGGGCGGGCTTCTCCTCGCCCGCGTTCCTGACGACACGTCTCGATGCTCCAGCAGCTCGAACTTGCTCGGCCTCATCGTGTGTTCTCCGGCACCGCCCCGACGCGGGGGCTTTGTCCACGGTGGCCTGGCGTAGGACAGTCCGATTCGTTTCTTTCGGCGTACACCCGGGACAGACCCGTCGGGCACGCCGTGTGTCGCGACCCGTCAACGTCCCTTTATACTGCGTCGGGCGATGCCTTGTCAACGAAAATGGTGCGGACTGTGCGGTTGCGCGATCGCCAACCCGGACCACGACCGCGTCGCAAAGCGCATCGACGCATCGCGGGGTGGTTTAGATCGGAACTTGTGCCGTTCAAGCGGAGGGCGAATTCGTGAGCGTGACGGTGAGCCGCGACCGCAGAGGGAGCGGCGAACGCGGGACTGCGGCATGGCCGAAGAACCGCCGCGGGCACAAACGCGTCTGCGGGCGCGCGAACCGAAGTTCGCCCGCACGTAGCTACCAACGTAAACTACTCCCTCAGTGGCCGGTGGGTTTCACCAGGGCGAACGACGGAATGTGATCGCTCACCACGTGACCGTCCGTGCTGACGATGTGACCCTCGCCGTCGAGGTCTCGCCGGTCGTTGTCCGCCGCCGCGGATTCGGGGATGCCCCCGTTGACCAGACTGACGTCGAACGCCAGCACCCGTCCGTCGTTGCTTACGTCTCCCACTTGCAGCACGTAGTGCACGTCGAACCCGCACACGCCGTTCCATCCCGCGCTGCTGATCCCGTACCACGTTCGGTGCGCGAGTACGTTCCCGAGTTCCTCGATGCGTAGAACACGAGGGCGGAGCAGCGCGTCTTCCTCGACCGTGAACTCGAAGAAACCCGCGAGGTCCTCGCCGAACCCGCCGTTCTCCAGAAGGCTTCGGACTTCCACGTCACCCTCTTCCGGCGCCACGATGTCCCGATCGAACGTCAATCGAACGACGTTGTTCGCCGCCCGCCAGAGGCTCTCGTCATGCTTCGGTACCGCATCGATGAGTTCCGCCCCACAGTTCACGGTCACCGACCACACCGCTCCCCAGTTGTTCTCCTCGTCCGATTCGACGATCCCGTCGATGTCGTCGACCATGAGCGCGACGTGATACGTCCGACCCGGCTGGTTGTACGGTGCGAAGTCCGGCCACTCCAGATACCCGGAAATGTGGCTTGTCGTGAAGGGTACCAGACAGCACCCCACAGTTCGAAAACCCCACGCCAGGTCCGCCGTGTTCACCACGTCGTCCTCCGAGACGTA
>JASFUW010000210.1:0-8754 GCA_050050135.1 Phycisphaerae bacterium | reverse complement strand
ATGTCCAACAGGCTGCAATCGAGGTACTGCCCGCGACCGCTCCGCTCGCGCCACAGCAGTGACGACGTTATGGCACCCGAGGCATACACACCGGTCACCACGTCGGTGATCGCCACACCCACCTTGCACGGCTCACCCCCCTGCGGACCGGTGATCCACATCAGACCGCCCACGGCCGACAGGACCATGTCATAGCCCGGGCGGTCGCGATAGGGCCCGTCCTGACCGTAGGCGCTGATCGAACAGTAGACGAGCCGCGGATTGATCTTTCGGAGACTTTCGTAGTCCAACCCGAACCGCGCCATCAATCCCGGAGTGAAGTTCTCGACGAGCACGTCGGAGACGGCCGCCAGCTCCTTGATCAGCTCGACACCGCGCGGTTTCTTGAGATCGACGGTGATGGACCGCTTGTTACGGTTGCAGCAAAGAAAGTAGGCGCTTTCGCCACCGGCGAACGGCGGTCCCCAGGTGCGTGTATCGTCACCGCTTTCCGGTCGTTCCACCTTGATGACCTCGGCCCCTTGATCGCCGAGCATCATCGTGCAGAACGGACCGGCCAGGATTCGCGACAAGTCGAGAACGCGAACGCCGCTCAGCGGCAACTCAGCCGTGGGTCGATCGGACATACAGTGTCTCCCGCTAACTGTGAAGAACTGATATAGCCTGACGACCCGGTTTGTGCAAGTCGGTTGCGGAGACTCGCACCAAAGCCTGTCGACACTGCTCAAGAGCAGTGGCACATCTGGGCGATCACACTTTGGTATGCGGCGTCTTCACGGCGCGGGTACCGTCGGGCAGGTTGATGTATTCATAGTCACCGAAGATGTTGGGCGCCTCCTGCCGCAGAATCTCCAGCATCAGACCGGCCACCTGTCGTATCTCGGTTTCGGCGTGCTCGTTGCAGCGCAGCTCGATGAAATGTCTCAGTGACCGCGCATTGGCAGTCACGAAGATTTTCGTCTCCGTCGCGTTGGGCAGAACCGACCGAGCCGCCTGCCTGGCCATCTTTCGCCGAAGCGTCTTGTCATCGACCGACGCGAACCTCGCCTGCAAACCGTCGATGAGTTTCACGTAAGCCGCCTGGGCCTGCTCGACCGCCTGCTTCCAGACCTTGTGCAGTTCGGAATCGTCGGCGATGCAATCGGGTTCGACAAAATCCGCCACCGACTCGTCCACGTACCGCTGGGACAGTTGCGAATAGCCGAACCCGGCGCGATGTCGAACCAGCTCATGGGTGAACGAACGCGACACGCCGGTGATGATGAAGTTCCACACCGTGTGTTCGAGAACGCTGCCGTGCCCGACCTGTTTGATATGCCCCAGGTATCCCTGGTTCCCGCCCGGTCGAGGTTTGGCAAAACTCATATAACACAGTCGCCCCGCGATCTCGGGCAACACTTCGCCGGGGACCTCCGTGTCGGTGGTCCATGCGCTGACGTCGTGATCCTGCAGGAACCGGGCGACCTGGGCCTTGTCGAGTACCTGACGGCCGACGAGGTATACGGATGGACGACGGATGACTTTCATGTCCTCGCTTATAAGCGCGAAGTTCCAGAGATGCAACGTGCCCTGGGCGTCATCAATTCGCAGATGCCCGGAGGCTGTGACTTCCTGCGTGCCTACGCCCCCGCACCGGTCGTGAGCGGTTGCTTTTCGTCCGCGCTGGGCGCGGGTGGTGCTTCGGGTGTCGCCTCGGCTCGCACGCCGTACGCCTTGAGCACCTTCTTGATCGCCTTCGCACAGGAGCGAACGTATCCACGTGAGGCGGCGTCCAGACGCGGGAGGCTCACCAGTTGTCGCGACAACCGCTCACACCCGGGGAGCGATTCCGACCGGACAACCTCTTCCCACGGTCGCGTCGGGTCATAGCAACCGCCGCCGAGACCGGGCCGGTGTACCGACGTGAACAGAGGCGCCTGGTGCAGCGCCCCGTACGTATAGTTGATCTGCGAATACCGATCCGCCGTGATCGGAACGCCCTGCCGCTTGACCGCCTTGACGAACGTGTCGCGGTCCGGCCCGCCGAGCTCGGCGCCTTCGTACGCAAGCACGAACGCCTGGTACCCGCCGCGATGTGCGTGCTCGAGCGTCTCGAAGGTCCGAATGCCCGGCACATCCTGCAGTGCGTCACAAAGGGTCTGCCAACTCCGGTCACAGCGCTTATTGAGTGTCGCCAATCGCCGCAGCGAGCCCATCGCGAGGTACATCGCACACTGGTGGGGGCGATACTTCTGCCCGAGGCTCATGTCACCGAAGTCGAACGTCTTGGCCGCCTGCCCTTTCTGGATGCGCCCGAAGTGACCGAGGACCAGCATTCGATCGAAAAGGCGCGGGTCGTCCGTGACCGCGATGCCGCCCTCGCCGGCATCGACCGCCTTGCCGCTGTTGAGGCTGAAGCACCCGACGTCACCCCATGTACCCACGGGTTTGCCCTGATAAAACGCACCGTGTGCGTGGGAACAGTCCTCGACGACGCTGATGTCGTGCCTCGAGGCGATCTCGCAAATCCGATCCATCTCCGCCGGGTTGCCCCAAACGTGTACGACGCATATTGCCCTGGTGCGTTCGGTGATCCTTCGTTCGATGTCGTCGGGGTCCGCGGTAAGCGTTCGCGGATCGATGTCGCAAAAGACCGGCGTCGCTCCGCACTGGAGGACGGGCGTCGCGGAGGCGTGCCACGTGTACGCCGGGACGATCACCTCCGTTCCCGGTCCGACGCCCACGGCAAAGTATGCGCTGTGCAGCGTGGCGGTCCCGTTGTTCATGGCCAGCGCATACTTCGACCCGGTCAATCTGCGGAACGCACGCTCGAAGTTGTTGACGATCCGCGACCCGTCGCCGATGGTCGTCTTCCCCTTCGCGATCCGCGGGATCATCGTCATCGCGTCAAACGTGAGCGACGCGGCGCGTTTCAGTCGCGTCCACGGCGGCGGATACGGCATCCAAACCGTTCTCCCCCGTACCTTGATCGCCGGCTTGCCCTGGTTCATCATCGCACCTCCGTGCAGCGGGTCCTGTCTCGTGTCCTTGTCGGGCGGCGGCAAGGTCCAGTCGAGCGACGTGGCCATCTCGGCCCGAACGCCGCCGTAAACAGGACTCTTGCTCCCGAGCGGAAGCGCGACGACCTGATTCGTCAGACCGGACTGATAAAGCGCCGCCGCCAGCTCCAGCGAACGCCTCGCCTCACGCGGAGGAACCGGGCACGTCGCCTCCGACCTGACCGCCATGAGGAACTGGTGGATTAGTGCTGCGTGCCCGGATGGTTTCGAGAACGTCCAGCTGGATTGCCCCGGTGCGCTCGCGAGCTTCACGTCCTGCCGCACCTCGCGCAAAGACTGCCTGACCTTCCGATCCGCGGACTCGTATTCCCAGCGAAACTTGCTGGAGTCCGGGTCACCGGAGACGCGCAGACACGCATGTTCACATTGTACCTCGATGGCAAAGTTCCGACGCTGCGCACACGTGGTGCAGTCGACCGTTGCGAACTCGCCGCCGTCGAACTTGACCCACCCGGCCAACGTATCTTCCGCCTCGCATGGCTGCACGAACCGATCGATGACCGCCGACGCTTCCGAGCAGCGCCCCAGCAGCCAGATAAGCGCGTCGAGTTGGTGGATCGCCTGGTTGATCAGGACCCCCCCGCCGTCGACGTCCCAGGAACCGCGCCCGGGGGACGACAGGTAGTAGTTGGGTCTCTTTCGAATGCGGACGCGCATCGCAGCCGACAGGACGCTTCCCGTTGATGGGTGCTCGATCGCCCGCTTCATGCACACCAGCGCCGGATTCAATCGGAGTTGAAAGACGAATGAGGTCTTCTGCTCGGGACGCTGGCGAGCGGCGTGGACGATCGCGTCCGCGTCGGAAAGCGTCGCCGCCATCGGCTTTTCGCAAAGAACGTGCTTTCCCGCGGCGAGCGCGTCGACCACGATCCGGGCGTGCTTGTTCGGCGGCGTGCAGACCTGAACGACCTCGACGTTTTCGTCGTCCAAAAGTCGCCGATAGTCATCGTAGGCGGTCTTGAAGCCGAACCTGGACTTCGCTTTCTTCGCACGCTCCTCGTCGACATCCGCAACGGCAACGAGCCGCGCTAGACCGGGCCACTGACCAAGCGCTGACGCGTGACTCTTGATGATGTTGCCGGCGCCGACGATTCCGATTCCGAGTGGTGAGTGAAGCATGTGTCATCAACTTTCGTCGAAGCCGTCCAGGCATCCGGAGTACGAAGTCGCTCCTCGTCGCCGCAACTATTGGAGCCGGGATCGCGGCGAGCCGTGATGTCCACGTGGGCACTTTATACCGGGGCCTGCGGCGTCCGTCCACACGATCCCAACGGTCGCTCCGTGGAATCATACTGGGACCCGTGGGGCCGCCTTCCGGCGGACCCATGCGACCCATCCGTTGATGTGTAACGGCACTCTTCTTGCCACGCGTCGTTGCAAAACGGACCGCCTCGTCATAGACTCTCGTCCGGGAGACCCGCGTCGGGGTCCGTGCGATGCAAGGCGCGGGACCGAGTTATCCTGGCGCGGCGGGTTTGGCCGGGCGACCGGCCGACCCGAACGAAGTGGTCGGTACGGGGATCGAAGGCCCGGGGTTGGTAACCGTGACGCGGAAAGTGTTGATCATCGGGCTCGACGGAGCAACGTTCAACGTCATCGGGCCGCTAATGGAAACGGGGCGCATGCCCCGACTCAAAGCGGCGATCGAGTCCGGCGCCTCGGGACCGCTCCGCTCGACCACACCGCCCATCACACCGGCGGCGTGGACGACCTTCCTCACCGGCAAGAAACCCGGAACGCACGGCATCATCGATTTCGAATGGTACGACGCGCGCACGAACAAGCTGCGGCTTAACACGACGCAGTGCCTCGCCCATGTACGCAACCTCTGGCAGATCGCCGGGGAGGCAGGCCTGAAAGTCGGAAGCGTGAACGTGCCGATGACCTACCCGCCGGTCGAAGTAAACGGGTTCCTCGTAAGCGGATTCGAGACCCCGGGCCCGACCTCCGACTTCGTCTATCCGCCCGAACTCAAGCACGAGATTCTCGCCCGCTGGCCCGACCCGACCCTCGGGGTGAGCTGGAAGCGATCCATGTTCGGCGGCGACAGGTTGTTCGCCGAAAACGTGAACTATATGTCGAACAGCTTCCACCAGGGCGCCGACATGACCACCCACCTGGGCGACAAGCTCGGTTGGGACGTGCTGATGGTCGTCTTCAAGATGGTCGACAATCTTCAGCACAAGACGTGGAAGTATCTCGACCCGCGGTGGGCCGCTCGCAACCGAACGCGGAGCGAGATTGCCAAGGGCGGGTTCGAGGCAGTGGACGCCGCCGTCGGGAAGCTTCTGGACTACGCGGCGAAGTATGACGCCGGTGTCATGATGGTGTCAGACCACGGACACGGAAGCCTCGAAGGAAAGACCTATCCGAATCTCCTCCTGAGCCGGTGGGGGTTTTTGAAGCTCCGCAGCTCCGCTGCGCAGGCCGCCGGGCGGCTGCGCAGCATAACGTCCAGATGGGGCGGGCCGCGCGGACCGAACGTGGTGGTGCCGGACATCGAGCGTCACATCCCGATCGACCTCTCGAGAACCGAGGCGTGCGTGATGCACGCCGGCAACGCAGGCTTCCTGTACATTAACCTCAAGGGGAGGCAGCCCACGGGGATCGTCGACCCCAGCCGCTTCGACGCACTGCGGGACGAGCTGCAAGACCGCCTCCTGGGCGACGCGTGCAAGGTGCGCACACCGAACGGCGAGGTGATTCAGATGTTCCCGGAGGTGCACAAACCAGAGGAACTCTACGGTTGCGAGCGGAAGGACCAACCCTGGCTTCCCGACCTTCTGCTCATTCCGCACGAGACGTTGGCCGTCGTTCGCAAGATTCGCGGACGGTCGCCGGTGCGGTGGCTCCCCTACCGACGCCTGGAAGGTACGCATCGCTTCGACGGCATCTTCGTCGCCACCGGGCCGGGTGTCGCGCGAAACAGGAAGGTGCGACCGAAAATCGTCGATTGTGCGCCGACCATTCTTACCATGCTCGGTTTGCCGGTACCCGACGACATGGAGGGGAACGTCATCAACGACATGTTCGAGACGCCCCCTGCCGTACGGACCGAAGCCGCCCCGACGACGGAAAAGGCATCCGAGATCGACGAAGCCTATTCCCCCGAGGAGCTTCAACAGGTCACGGAGCGCCTTTCCGATCTGGGGTATCTCGAGTAGCGGACCGGTTCTGTCGCATGGTCGATGCGGGGCGGGGCTCGCCCGCGTGAGTCCAAAAACGATCTGCCATCTCGTTCCAGAACCCGATCTCCATCGTCGCGAGTGAATCCACGCGCTTCCCGTTCAGGAAGATGGCCGGGGTGCCGGTGACGCCGCATTGTCTCGCCGACTCGATGTCGCGTGCCACGATGGCTGCGACCTCCGGCGATTGCATCTCCGTCGCGAGCCGGTCGCGGTCGATGCCGGTGTCGCGGGCGACTTTCGCCGCATCGTCCCGGGTAAACCGGCCCTTCCGGTCTGGTAGCGCGAACAGCAGGTCGTGAGCCCGCCAGAACGCTTCACCATCCTCGCCGTGGCCGGCAGCCGCAGCCAGATAGGCGGCTGCGCACGCGCCCGGGTGCGTCGTCCTTCTGGCATATTGGTTGCACTGCGGGTCCAGTGGATAATGCCTGAAAACCAGCCGCAAACGCCCGTCGAACAGGGGCGCGACCTTGGTTTCGAAGAATGCCGCGAACCTCCGACATGCGGGGCAAAGAAAATCGCTGAATACGACCACGTTCCATGACGTTCCTTCCGAATTTGCATCACCCCGTTCCGCAGCTTCCGGCCCGATCGCGACCGGGCAAGGACCGGCCGCGTCGTAGTCCGCCACCAGGACCGCCGCGTCAGCCTTGATTCGCTTCACCGCGGCCACGCATCGTTGCAGCGTCGCCCGCGTCTTTCCGGACATCAGCACGGCATACTGTCCGTAGTTGCCGTACGCAACCGCCAACATCACCGCCAGGGTTGCGGCGACGCGCTTCGCGGACGGAACTGGAAGGACCCGTACGGACCTCGTGTTCGCTTCAGCCGGTTGCCCGCCGTTCTGCACGGCTGCATCTTGATTCGCATTCGATATTCGGGGCGGCACGTCAACTCGCCTGACCCCACGAGGCTTCAACGGCCAGAGCAGAAACGTGCAGACGACCACCACGAGATTCAAACCATGAACCGCCAGACACCAGGGACACCATTCACCGAGCTGGGTGAACATGACGTATACGTAGCGGAGCGAGCCGGCTAGACCGCACACCACCCAGATCAAGGTGATCATGTGGAACGATCGACGCCGATACGACGTACGCCCCACGCCGATCAGCCAGACGCCGAGCACGGTGAAGTACATCAGCCCCAGAAATGCGACGGGAACGTGCGGCGTGCCAGGCGGCTCGTTCGCTTTCTTCGGCGGCCAGTAGCTGTGCGGGCTCGCCAACACGGCGGCACAATCCGCAGCCTTCGAGGACCCCGCCCGGGTGCCATGTTCCTGCCCTCCGCCGCACCCGGCCTCGAACCACGCCGACCCGGAAGAACCGGTAACGTGCTTCGCGAGCAGCTTGAAGCTGACAAATGCCGCCGCGAGGCAACAGAGAACGGCTATGGATTGAGGGATCACCCTACGCGACAAACGCACACCTCGGTTTCGCAGGCCCCAACTCCGGGTCCGCCGCCTTCACCGCGTTGCAGCTCGCCCACCGCGGCTCAGCGTTTGGACGAACAGGATAGGTCCTATCGGCAGGTTCGGCTACCCGGCTATGGTCTGTAAGGATGCGTGCGCAGCCTCGACCGCGCGATCCAAATCTCCGTCGGTATGTGCAGCCGACACGAACACCCGGCCGGCGGGGGAAGGGGCAAGAAGCACGCCCCGGTCGAGCATGGCTTGATGGAATCGGACGAACCGCTCGGCGGGGTGCGCGCCGTTGTTGGATATTCCAACCGGTTCGGCCCCGTCTGTCGTTTCACCTTCGTTCTCGAACTGGATACCGAGAACGCTCCCGACGCGCCAGTGCCGAACCGCGGCACCGGCTGTCGCCGACGCCAGACGCAGACCTTGATCCAGCCGGAGTGATTGGCTCTCGAGTTGATCATAGAACCCATCCTCGGCGATCGCCTGGAGCGTTGCGATACCCGCTGCCAGCGCCAACACGCTCTCCGAAGACCGCTCGTCGTCGGGCGATCCGGACCGGGCGCCCTCCCCTGACGACAGCCCTTGGAATGCGTCCTTGCGCCCCGCGCATGCGGCGAGGGGCAGCCCCCCGCCGATGATCGGACCGAGCAGCGTGAAGTCCGGGTAAACCGGCGCGCCACCGGCCGGACCCGTCGGCGCCACGCGCAGCCCGCTCACCGTCTCGTCGTAGACGAGCAACGCGTTGTGCGCGTCGCACACCGAACGCAAACCTGCCAGAAATTCATCGGACGGCCGGTCCAACGCGCATTCTGGCAAGTACGGTTCTACGACCACGGCGGCCACGTCACCGCCGTGATCGGCAAACACCCGCTCGACCGCCGCCGTGTCGCCGATCGGCAGGACAAAGCCCGGACCGCGCTGCCGATGGTCAGTCCGGTGTCCGGTCGCCTGAAGTCCTTCTTCAGCCGCAGTCACACGGCTATGCCATGTCCCCTCGAAAGTGACAACACGGTGACGCTCTGTGTCCGCACGGGCCGCACGAATCGCGAAGTTCAGCGCGTCGACGACCGAATGCACGAACCGGACC
>JASFUW010000209.1:0-8755 GCA_050050135.1 Phycisphaerae bacterium | reverse complement strand
TGATCGCCGACAGGTAGTCGCGAAACAGCTCGTCAACGATCTCCTGCTTATCCCGGCTCAAGGAAAGCTCTTTCCTGACCGCGTTCTGCAGCAGCTCGATGCGACGGGAATGCTGCCTCATCGTACGACCGGTCATGGACGGCTCGAACTTCCCGCCGTGACGGCGCGCTTCAGGCTTTGATGTCTGATCGTCCGGCTGCTCACCCGCAGCTCCCGCGGGCGGTTCGGTGGCGTTTGCTCGCTCGCTGTCGGTGCCTCCGCCTTCGTCCTGGGCAACGGCAACCCCGGCGCAGACCAGCACGCAGAGCAAAGCTGACCATGCGAATAGACTGGCTGCTCTTCTCATTTCCGCATACTCCTGGTAGAAGTCCCTTCGGTGTGGGTCATTCCCTGGACCGGGCAAGCCGAGCACGCCCGTGTCCACGAGGTCTGCCCCGTTGCGCCGCCACGACCCTGGTTGTCGGCGGTTCTGACCGGCGGCGTGCCATCATGGTAAGGGTCGGCGCGGGTATTTCACAAGCCCTGCCATCATGGTGCCCGGCAAGGGCTCGTACCCGGCGTTGGGCGGCGGGCGATGGGGTCCGCGCTCTTGCCCCGGCACAACCGACTTGGCGCAGGGCACAGCATAGCCGGACCCACGGGCCCGAGGGCGGCTCGTCGCCCGATTTTGCGGTACTCCATGCACATACACACCATACTCGCATTCGCCCTCTTGTTCTGGCGGGCTGAAGACACAGGGAGCTGGGTCATCCTCGGCCAGCGGAAACTCGGGTGGGTGCTGCTCGTGGTGCTCGGTCAGCCGGTCATCTTCGGCTGTCTGGCGTTTCTCGCCGCCCGTCGAACGCGCAGGCTGCTCTTCGCCCAGCCCGAAAACCCCCATCTCGCGCAGCATTCCCATCACCGGACTACCGTTTGGCTCCGAGCCGGGCTGATCGCGGGGTTCGCGGTCGCCGTCCTGCTCACCGATTGGCCGGCATTGTTCGATCTTGGTCGCTACCACCCCACCCTGCAGATCTTCGGCGACCTGATCGTACTTTCGCCGTTTGTTGCGGGGATGATAGCGACCTGGATCGCGTCTTTTCCGCTCGAATCCGCGTTGCGATCGCATCCGGTCGGATGGGACGCCGACTCCCCCGATGACAGCGAGCAAGTCTGGTCGCTTCGAACCTATCTGGATTTCAACCTCCGGCACCAGTTGCTGGTCGTCGCGGCACCAATGACGCTGATCCTGTTCGCTGCCGACGTCATACGCGGCTATGAAGAACCGCTCCAGGCGCTAGGCGGCTGGGTCTGGACACCGGATCTGTTGCTCGGGGCGGTCGCCCTCGGCGTCTTCATCATCGCGCCGGCCATGTTGATCCGAGTCTGGCGAACCGCACCGCTCGACTCGGAACCGCTTCGGGCGCGTTTGGAGTCGCTCTGCAGCCGCATCGGCCTCCGATGTCGGGCCATCCTCGTCTGGCGAAGCGAAGGAATCATGATCAACGCCGCGGTCATGGGCATCGTGCCCGCCATCCGCTACGTGCTCCTGTCCGACGCGCTGCTGACGTCCATGACGCCGCGGCAAATCGAGGCCGTCTTCGCCCACGAGGCCGGGCACATCAAGAAACACCACATCCAGAACTTCCTGCTGTTCGCCTTCGTGGGCTGGCTGCTGGTCGCGGGGTTGATGGAGCTGCTGGCCCGGTCGGCGAATTCCGCGAACCCCACGCTGGATTTTTCGATCGGGACGATCCAGGGCGTCGGACTTCTCGCCACGGTCTTGTTCTGGACGCTCGGGTTCGGATCACTCTCGCGCCGTTTCGAGAGACAGGCCGATCTGTTCGGCGCGCGGGCGGTGACCCCCGACGCAAGCGAGTGCAAGCTGCCGTGCAGCGTGCATCCGGACGCGGACACCACCCTCTCGCACGCGGGTCGCGTGTGCGCGACCGGCGCGTCCGTTTTCGCCGCCGCCTTGGATCGGGTCGCCGTGCTCAACGGGATCCCACACGAAGAGCGCAGTTGGCGTCATTCGTCGATCGGAAGTCGGATTCGGTTCCTGACTTCGATGGCCGGCGATCCGCGTCGAGCCGCACGCTTCGACCGGTTCCTCCGAATCGTAAGATTCGGCATGGTCGTGCTGGCCGTCCTGGGTGCGGTCGGAACGGTGTACTACTGGACAGTGGTTCCCGAACCCGCCATCCTCCAGCTCGAGGCTGGCGGAGCGTGACCCGACGCGTTATCACTCGGCGGTCCGACCGGCGGACGGCCTGCATCTTAGGGCGCAGAACAAAACCGAGCCGCGACCGTGAGGGAGCGAACACGCGCCGCGATCCCGGCGCCGCGACGGCAGACCCGAGCCGCGATCCCGGCGCGCCGGGAGAGCGGAGGTTTCCTCACCCCGGCGGCGATCCTGTTAGTCCGTATTAGAACGGCAAGCGCTAATGACTGAAGCGAACGTCATCGACGGCAGAGCCCTGGGGCAGCGCATCAAACAAGAGGCGGCCGAGCACGTGCGCAGGCTCAGCGCCCAGGGCGTGCGCGTCAGCCTCGACACCGTCATGGTCGGCGACGCCGAGGCGAGCGGAATCTACGCCCGGTCGCAGCGGAAGCGGTGTCAGGACTCCGGCATCGAATATCGGCTGCACACGCTGCCCGACGACGCCGCCGAAAACGACATCCGCATGCTGATCCGTAAGCTCAACGAAGACCCGGGCGTCACCGGCATCCTGCTGAATCTGCCGCTTCCGCCCGGGCTCGACACCCCCGCGATGCAATACTGCATCGACCCCTACAAAGACGTCGAAGGCGTCAACCCCGCCAACATCGGGCTGCTCTTTTACGACAATCCCATCATCGCGCCCTGTACAGCCGTGGCGGTCATGGAGATTCTGAAAGAAGCCGGCGTCAATCCGCGCGGGCTGGATGCGGTGGTCGTCGGGCAGGGCGCGATCGCCGGCAAGCCGGTGTCACTCTTTCTGCTCAAGGAGATGGCCACCGTCATCTGCTGCCACGTCGCCACGAAGGACCTCTACAAGCATACCCGCGACGCGGACCTGCTGATCGTCGCCGTCGGAAAACCGGGTCTGATCCGCGGCGAGCACGTCAAACCCGGCGCCGTCGTCATCGACGTCGGCATCAACACCGTCGTGGATTCCGACGGCGAGAAACGAATCGTCGGCGACGTCGCCTTTGACGAGGTCAAGCGCGTCGCCAGCGTGGTGACACCGGTACCCGGCGGCGTCGGACCGGTGACGGTCGCCATCCTTCTGCGCAGCGCGGCCGAGGCGGCCCACAAGCAACTTACCCGTCCCAGACGGCTGGAGGGATAGTGAGAAGCTGTATCCGGCAAACGCGGCCCCGGGCGGCGGGCGTGTCAAACCGGTGACAACGAAACGGACCACCGGTAAGAAGGTAAGGCCATGGAGCGTGCTTGAATGACCAAACCCCTGAGCGACCCCGAGCTTCGCGTGCTGGGCGTGTTGATCGAAAAATCCCTGGCCCAACCGGGGGCGTACCCCCTCACCGCGAACGCCATCACGACGGGCTGTAACCAGAAGCAAAACCGCGACCCCATCGTGAGCTATTCAGAAAGTGACGTGTTGCAGACACTCCAGCGGCTCGAATCCAAAGGGCTCGTCGAGCATGCGTCGCCCGCGCAGGGGGCTCGCGTATACCGCTACGCCCACCGCGCCGAGCAGGCGTTTCGCTGGGATCGGCACCAACGTGCGATCATGGCCGAGTTGATGCTGCGCGGCCGGCAGACCGCCGGCGAGCTGCGGACCCACGCCGCGCGGATGGCCCCGTTCGCCGATCTCGGGATCGTCGCCCACAATCTCGAGTCGCTCGCGTCGCACGATCCCCCGTGGGTCGAGGAGCTTCCGCGCGAGCCGGGTCGGTCGGCCACGCGGTTCAGACATCTGTTGTCGGCCGACGAGCCCGCGACCGTGCCGAAAGCGAGTGAGCCGAGCGAAGCGGCCGAACCGGCCCCTGTCAAGAGTAACACGGCGGACATCGACGAGAGGCTCGCCAGGTTGGAGGCTCGGGTCGACGAACTCGGCGAGATCGTCAAGCAACTTCAAAGTCGATCCGCCGGCTCGGCCACCGCGCATAACGATCGACCCACGGACCCGCCCGCGTGACGCCGTAGACTCGTCAATCAAACGGTTTCTGCACGAAGATCGCGCCAGGAAAGCAGCCCCGCAACAACCCACCCGACGACAAAACCGACGGCCGTGTTCAGCGCCAGGCACACGCCCGCCGTCGCAGCCATGACCGCGAAGCAGTTGCGACCGGTCTGATCGCGGCAGACGGCCGCCAGCTCCAACCCGCCGAACATCAGCAGAATCCCCAGGACGGACCCGGGATAATCTCGCAGCCACATCAGCAACGACCCGCCGAAGAGCACGGCAAGGACCATCTTCACGACGCCCAGTGCCACAACACTGCCACCCGTCCGTGCACCGAAGCGATACTGTGACGCCAGACCGCCGGAACCGTGGCACATCGGCATCCCGCCCAGCGGACAGCAAATCAGGTTCATGAAGGCGACGGAGATCGCCACCCGCCGCGGAGCCGCACCGCGCCTCGGGAACAGATCCATCGACAACGCGCAAACAGCCACGACCGAGTTCAACGTCGTCAGCGGTATCTGCGGGATCGCCCCGAGCAGCACGCCGCTTCGCCAATGGTCCGGGTTGGAGAGTTCGGGCAACCCCCATGCGACCCCGAGCTTCGTGGCTGTAAGAAGTTGCGGCTGTGACACCAGAAGGGCAATCAGCCCGACCCCGAAAACCAGAAGTGCCGAAGGGACGCGCTTCGACCCGTGAAGCAGCAACACGATCAGCCCGCAGAACCCGCCGACCGCGATGCTGTCCCAGCCGAAAAGCGTTTTCGTGGCCGCGATCATCCCCACACCCTGGACCACCAGCTTCAGCCCGAGCCCGAGTTGGAGCCCGCGCAGGACGCTTTTGGGAATGATGCGGCTCAGTCGCGTGATCAGTCCGGTCACGGCGAGCAGAAAGATCACCGCGCCCGTGGCGATGCCCGCGGTCAGGATTTGCGATTCGGTCAGCCCTTCGCCGATCGCCACGGCCGCGATCGCCTTCATCGGCTGAACCGGCATGGGAATACCGAACAACAGCCCCGTAGTGACGTTCATCGCCCCGGCGCAGAAAAGCGCGGGGCCGAGTTGCAACCCGCAGATCGTAACCATACCGACGAGCAGCGGAACGAAAACACCGAGATCGCCCAACGCCCCGCCCAACTCCGCGCGGTTGAACGAAAGCCACGGCGACGTCGTCACCGGTTGCGTACGTGTGGCTGGGTAATCGCGTCTCATGGCGGATAAGGACCTCGGCCCGGCACAACATAGGCTCACGGCGAGGCCCGTCAAGGCGAATCGCCCTAAGAAATAGGCTTAGAGCGTCTAACAAGACCGAGCCGCGATCCCGGCGCGCCGGGAGAGCGGGGCTTTCATCCCTCCCGCCCTCGTTCTGTCAGACGGTGGTAGACGTGCACGCACCTCGGTGACGCGCGGGTCCGATCCGGCTAGGCAGGCGCGACGAGCGCCCTTCTGACTGTGGCGGTTCGCTCGGCCCCGTGCTGGCCGATGCCGTAGCGCAGCGCCTGGCTTGCGCTGTCGGAGATGTTGCCGAGGTGACACTGAACGGCCAGGCTGTCGATCTCCTCATCTTCGGAGGGCAGCTCGTTCTCACTCATCCCGGCGAACAAGGTGAACGATGCGATTCCGCCGTCGGCCTGCTCGAGCAAGACCAGCGATCGGTCCCACTCGTCCAAGGTCATCAGGCCGCTGTTGACCATCTCGCGGAGGTCGATGAACTCCTCAGCCAGGGTCGGAGACTTGATGTCGACGCCGCCGAAGATGGTCAGGAAGAACGGCTTTCGATGTTGGATCTGGTGGCCTTCCTTCTGAGCCTGGCGCTGCATGAGCAACTGACGGGCCATCGTCGGACGGATCAGATCGCAACCGCCGAACAGCGTCAGATAAAACCACTTGTCGAACCGCAGCCGACCGTCATGTCCGCCGAATATCGTTACCTGAATCATGATGAAACCTCATCACCTGGTCTAAGGTCATTCTCCCTCACACGCACGTATTCGGCCGATTGCGGTAGTTATTGCAGAGCGGCGTGAAGATGCAACTCTTGACTAGACGGCGCCGCGGCGCGCGTTTGCGGGCGCGACGTTCTTCCGGTCCGGCGTGCTCGTCGCGCCTTAGCGACCCTGGCGATGCAAGTTCGGTCCGCGGGTGAACTTGGGCTCGATCTGCCTCCCCTTTTGCGGGAGCAGGACCTTGTAGGTCTGGCCGGTGCCGAAGTTGCCCTCCGGTCGGTTGACGGGACCTGTGGGGACGAGCACCGTCGTGTCCCGGCCGCCCCGGCCGTAGTTCTCCCCGATCTGATCGAGCACGAAGTCGGCGTTTTGGCGCTGGGCCGCGTCGACGACCGTCGATCCGCCGCCTGGGGCTAGCGTGGCGTAGCCGCGCGTGTTCTCGTTGGCGAACTCGGCGTCGGAGACCGTGACGGCGTCGGCTTCGTAGAACTTGATGTTGCGGTCGAAGATGTCCTGCTTGATCCACATGTTGGCGATGTTGGCGTCGGTCGCGTACTCGCCCGGGCGGACGGTCCGTGTCAGAGCCTTGGCACCACTGAGCTTCTCCCTGGCTTCGACGAGACCATACTCCGCCAGTGATATTCTGAAGCGGCCGGTGCTCGCTTCGACCCTGAATTCCCAGCCTTCCGTACCGCGCTTGGCCAGCGTTGCGACGGGCGAATCGACCACCACGTCGCTGCGAATCGTGCCTTCGACGGAACCGCCGCGAACCGTGCCGTAACCCAGACCGAGACGGACGTGCTCGGTCTTCGCACTCTTGTATATCTGGTCGATGCTGGCGTGGGTGGCGCTGCGGATGGCGACCAACGTCGTCTTGCCGAACTGAAGATGAACCGACGATCGCAGCCCGGTGCGAATCTGCGTGCCGGGTTCCAGCTTGTCTTTCCACTTAACCGGCGTCCAGCCTTCAGTAGCCAGTGGCGATACGCCCGGCTTGGCCCACTCGACCGTGCCGGTGACTTCGGTGACCGTGGCGGGCAGTGCTTCGACGAACGGCTCAGCATCGGCTTTGTTCGGCGCGACCGCCGGTGCCTTCGCCGCTTGCGCCGGCTGAGCAGCTTGCCCTGGCTGAGTAGGTGCCGCGGGCTGAGCCTGCTGCGCCGCAACGAGCCCGGGATACGCGGACCCGGCCAGCAACAGTATCGATAACGCGATTGTACGATTCGAGCGAGGCGCTCGGGTTTGACTAACGGAACTCATCAGGACTCCCCCAAAACGGACGCTCGCCCCACCCCCTGGAGCGCAACAGTCATTATACCGTATCGGGCGGCGGAGAGCACGGTCGGGTTGGCGATTGGAGATCGACGATTGGGGATTGGGGGGCGAGCCGCACGGCAAGGGCCCGAGGGGCCCCGGCGCGCCGGGGCAGGGTTCGGGACGAGTGGACGGGAGGAGCGCAAGCTTGGGTCTGCCCGAAAGGCGAGGCCACAGTGAACTGCGTTCTTGATAGCGCCAGAGCCGAAAAATGGGTTCGCTCTGGAACGTTTTCTACTTGTATTCCCGGACTCAAGTTTGGTATGGTCGCGAATAGCAAGGGGGTTTTGGGACGCGGCCATCCAGTTGTTTCGTCTCAGCAGGTCGCGTGCGATAGCGAGCGCACAGCTCGCTCACAAAAAGGGGGTCACAAATCATGAAGATGCGGGGGATGGCTGTGTTGATATTGATGTGGTGCGGGTACGCCCTGCTCGCGGAGGCGCGGGCGGGGGCTGGCATTCTGTACGTTGACGACACGGCTTCGGGCGCGGGTGATGGCTCAAGCTGGTGCGACGCCTACGTCCATTTGCAGGATGCTCTGGCCGCGGCAACCGTTCCCGGGAGCGCGATTGCCGAGATTCGTGTAGCGGAGGGACTATACAGGCCCGATCAGGGCATTGCGCAGAATCCCGGCGATCGCTGGGCGACGTTCCAACTGCACAATGCGATTGCGCTGCGCGGTGGATACGCAGGGTGTGGAGCGGGCGACCCCGATGATCGTGACATCGGGGCCTACGAAACCGTCCTCAGCGGCGATCTTGCCCAAGACGACGGGCCAGGCTTCGTGAACTACGATGAAAACGCATACACGGTAGTGGCGGGGAGCGGCACCGATGCGACAGCCGTTCTCGACGGATTCACGATTAGCGGCGGTTGTGCCAACGGCGAAGGGGGAGGGGCAGCGGATTCCGGTGCTGGCATGTACAACGACACCGGGAGCCCCACGATCATCGACTGCACGTTCGTACACAACGTGGCCACTCAGTACGGCGGTGGGATGGGCAACAGATTTGATGCAAATCCCATGATAACGAACTGCAGGTTCATTGGGAATGTCACGTTCTACCGCGGCGGCGCGATGTCAGTGAACCGAGGCTCGCCAAAGTTATTCAACTGCATGTTCACGGGCAACTCGGCCTACGAGGGCGGCGCGGTTTCCGCCTTTTGGGCGGACGTTGAACTGACGAATTGCACGATGGTCGGAAATGTCGCCTATGACGGCGGCGGCTTAGCTGCACAGATAGGTGGTGATGAGTGCGTCGCCCCGATCGTGCGGAACAGCATCTTCTGGGCAAACAGCGCCACCTCAGAACCGGAGGCATCCTCGCAGGTTTATTCGGACCCTTCGGGGGCATGTCCTGGGGCCACCCCGACGATTGAATACACC
>JASFUW010000208.1:0-8765 GCA_050050135.1 Phycisphaerae bacterium | reverse complement strand
CGTGTCTCGGGCGAAATCGCAGACGAAGCGTATTCCCACATCGACGAAGCCCGCGAAATCCTCGACGCCGCCGAGCAGAAGATCTTCAACGTCACCGAACGCCGCGTCGGCGGACATACCATCGAGCTTCGCGAGGCCGTCAACCGCCTGGCCGCGCTGCTGCGAGAAGATCGACGACTCGCAACCGGGGTTTTGACAGGCTTCACTTTGCTGAACGAGTACACGGGCGGGCTTCAAATGGGCGATCTCATCATCGTAGCCGGGCGCCCCTCGATGGGAAAAACCGCTCTGGGGCTAACGATGGCACAGCATATTGCCGAGAAGGACCGGAAGCCCGTGCTCTTCTTTTCGCTGGAGATGAGCCAAGGGCAAGTTGCCCAGCGTCTATTGAGCGCACATACAAACATTGATGCACAGGCAATCCGAACCGGCAAGCTTTCGGAGGAACAGTTTAATACTCTGCAATATGCCTGTGCCGAATTCGAGGAAGTCCCGCTTTTCATCGACGACAGCCCGGGATTGACCGCGATGGAGGTCCGTGCGACGGCCCGCCGGTTGAAGCAGAAGGCCGACATACAGGCCGTTTTTGTGGACTACCTTCAGCTCATGCATATTCCGCGTGCCGAGAGCCGGCAGGTGGAGATTGCCACCATAAGCCGTGGGCTGAAAGGTCTTGCAAGGGAGCTCAATATCCCTGTCGTCGCTATGGCCCAACTAAACCGCATGCCCGAAGGACGCACGGACAAGAGACCCTTGATGAGTGACTTGCGCGAGTCCGGTGCGATCGAACAAGACGCCGACGTCGTTCTGCTGATTCATCGAGAGGAGTACTACAAACGCGACGATGAAAGCGTGCGCGGCAAGGCAGACCTCATCATCGCCAAGCAGCGGAACGGCCCGACCGCTGATGTCCAACTCCAGTTCAACAAGAAATTCACACGGTTCGCAGACTTGGCGATGGAGCCTGAACCGTTCGAGACTGCCCCAATGGACAGCGCCGTTCCGTTCTGACGTAGGGCGCGTCACCAGACGCACCGCCCATTCCGAGCCGGAAGCGCCAGCGCCCGGCGCGCCATTCCGAACCGCGCCCGTGAGGAAGCGGCCCTATTCCGGACCACGCCCGCTGAACATCGCAGCGTGCGGAATACATCCCACGCACACCCGTCCCATCTTCAGCCCCGACGGGGCGTCACAACCCTAGCACAGGGCGTCAGCCCTGTGGAGCGGGTCCCCCTATTCCCCTTAAGCCCTGTATGGGCGGCACTATCCACGCACCTGATGTGTGGAGGGCCCGTCCCTGGACGGACCAATGCTCAGTTCACACGTTCGATAAACCCGACCAGGTCGTTGAAGAACGTCTCCCGCACCGCCTCGAACTCGATCGAGTGCCGCGCGTTGTCATACGTCGTGATCTGCGTCGCCGGCCACGAAAGCCCGCGCACGAACTGCATCGTCTTCTCGTTATCGATGATCCGCTCGTCGTCCACCGCGACCAGGTGCACCGGAACCGGCTCCGTCTTCGGAAGCCGGGCAACGATCTTGTCCATCCGCCGCGACGCCAGATAGAACCCCGCCGTACACTTCCGCAGCGTGTGCTCATCCGTATCGAAAAAGTGCCTCCAATTCGGCACTGAAGTGAATAGGTCGGCCTCGTTGAGCGGTATGTCGAATTCGCTTCGCGGCTCATACAGCATCGCGAAACCGATCTTGGCCGCCGTCTCCTTCGAGACCCCCACCAGCGGGAACAACCCCGGTGTGACCAGCGAAAGGCTCTTCACCCCGGTCGAATCCTGAACATACGCAGCCACCGCCAGCTTCCCGCCCCAGCTCACGCCCACGACGTGGTGGTCGGTCAAACCGCTTCGTCGAGCGAGTTCGTCTCGAAGCCTCAGGGCATCGTCGATGAGCTGGTCCGCCGACTCCGCATGTCCACGATCTTGAAGGTTCCGACCGCACCCGCGTCGATCGGCCTGCAACACCGCATAGCCCGCCTCAGCCAGACGCCCCGCCGACCCCTCGAACCACCCGCAGTGCGACTGAATCCCGTGGTGATACAGAACCGCCCCACGCGGAGACGACGCGCTCCAATACCGCGCGTAAACCGCGTATCCGTCGGTTAATGGGATTGAGCATTCCTCGAAGCGCGCCATGTCCGCATCCTAGCTTGAAAGCGGGACCGTTTCACGCCATAGTGACCACCGAACCGGCGGGCTTGCGCGTCGCGCGGATGCGGTCTTCCGGTTTCGGCGATTGGCGATGGAACCCGAGAAACTCCGCCAGACCATCATGCAGCACCTCGAAACGGACCGACTGCTCGGCCTCAGATCGGTCCCCGTGACCGTCGCGGACGCTCCCGAGCCGCGTCGCACCCAGGGCTCCGCTCCCGACACCGTCGCCGAACGCACGCGTCGCCTCGAGGTGTTGGACGCCGAGCACGTCAGAGGCTGCACCAAGTGCGTCCTCAACAAGACACGCACGCAGACGGTCTTCGGCCAAGGCAGTCCCGACGCCAGAATCGTGTTCGTCGGTGAGGCGCCGGGCTTTGAAGAGGACCGCCAGGGCCTCGCTTTCGTCGGCCGGGCAGGCCAGCTGCTCACCCGCATGATCACTGCGATGGGCCTTTCCCGAGACGACGTGTTCATCTGCAACGTCCTGAAGTGCCGCCCACCCAACAACCGTGATCCCTCCGCGGACGAGATTGTCGCGTGCAGTCCATATCTTTTTGAACAGCTTGAAGTGATCGAACCCGAGGTCTTGGTCGCCCTTGGCGCACCGGCGGCCAAGACGCTTCTCAACACGGCCGATTCGATCGGCAAGCTTCGCGGTCGGTTCCACGAGTTGCACCTGTCCGGTATCGCCGGCGTCGGACCCGCCATACCGGTCATGCCGACCTATCACCCGGCTTATCTGCTTCGCAGCCCGGCCGAAAAACGCAAAGCCTGGGACGACCTCCAACTCGTCATGCACTTGCTCGAGCTTCCACTCCCCGAGGCGAGGTCAGGGTAACGACACGAGGAACGGTCATGGCCATCCATCCAACCGCAATCATCGACCCGAAGGCCGAACTCGACAGCACCGTCGAGGTCGGCCCCTATTGCGTCATCGAAGGACACGTCCGTGTCGCTGCGCGATGTCGTCTGTATCAGGGAGTCTACCTGACCGGCTGGACCACGATCGGCGAAGACAGCATCCTGCACCCCTTCGTCATCGTAGGTCACGAACCGCAGGACGTTAAATACAAGGGCCAACGCACCTTTTGCCGGATCGGACGCCGCGCCGTTCTACGCGAGCACGTCACCGTGCACCGCGGGACCATCCCGGATTCCGAGACCATGGTCGGGGACGATTGTTTCCTGCTGGCGGGTTGCCATGTCGCACACAATTGCGTCGTCGGCGACAACGTGACCTTGATCAATAACGTTCTGCTGGCGGGTCACGTCGAGGTGGCTGATCGCGTGACCATGGGTGGCAGTTCCGTGGCCCACCAGTTCGTCCGGATCGGCGAGCTGGCGATGCTCGCGGGGAAAGCCCGCGTCACGCAGGACATCCTCCCTTTCGCACTGGTCGCCCCCGGCGGCAGAATCGCCGGACTGAACCGCGTCGGTCTGCGCCGGGCCGGGTTGACACGCGAGGAGTTCAACGACATCCGTCTCGCCTACCGCATCCTGTTCGCCAGCGGGCTGAGCCTGCCCGATGCGATCGAGCGAATGGCGCGTGAAGTTCGCACCGAACCCGGAAAGGGGATCGTTCAATTCCTCCGGCACACCGGACCGCGCGGGCTCGCCGGCAGGGACCGGCGCCAACCGACGTCCGCGCCCGCCGCGGACGCAGGCGGCTCAACAAGCCCCGACTTGACGGCCGACGGTTTCGGCACCTCCCCCGGGCGATAACCGCCCGCTCTGCCCGGTGCCCCAACCGGCCGCCCTGACACAAGCAACCGCAGGCCCGGGCCTCCTGGCCGCCCCGGGCGGTCCTCATGGCCAAACCGTCCGGCACGGTGAAGCGTCCGAACCGACTACAGGCGGCAAGCCGGACGGCACCCCACGAAAGGGGGCGCCCGAAGTCGGGTTATCGGGGGTGCAGGTCAAATGCGAGGTGCCGACCTGCGGACAGCCCCCTTACGCCTTGCCCGGCCGCTACCGGGTTCGCCGGTCTGCACGAAATCGACGGCGGGTCCGGTCCACCTCTCCGGTGCCCCGGGAACGTCCGAAACACGCGATTTTGCCGCGTCGACGGGGCGCTATCAACCGGTGCGGACCTTGACACCGAAGCCCCCTCGGGCTATCCTTTTAGCGAGCGGAGGTTATGGGAACGGGCGCCCATGGTGCCGAGCTTGGCGCGTGCGCGTGGATGTTTCGCGACGCGATGCACTCGGCCAAGAGGTGTCCGAGCATCGTGCCACCGTCGCCTAGTGACAGACGCTGGCACCAATACGGGGGGGACCAAGCTGGGGCTTGTCCGGCGTCACCGGCGGTCCTCGACCGGCCTGGATATCGCGGGTCGGCTCGTGAACCGCAGGCCCCAGTACCACCCGAGGACGGGGAGAGCTCTTTGCGGCTTCCCCGAGTCATTCTAATTGCCATGAGGTTCCTGGGCGGGTTGCATTCCGCTCATGGTCGAACGTTGTGCTAACGAAGGGTGGATGTCATGCGAAATCGAGTGCTTAGTCTTGGGTGTGCAGTGGGATGCGCCTTGGCCCTGGTCGCAACCACGGTAACAGCCGCCGACCGAGATCAATCCAGCGCGAGGGTAAACCCTGAACTCAAGGTCGCACCCGTGGATCGACCCACGGGCACCGTCCAGGGGACACCCCTCTTCTCCGACACCGGCGAATTCATGGGGACCTACCGTCCCATGACCCGCGCGGCTCGCAACAAGGGAAGCATCGCCGGCGAGCCCGACCCCGACGCGGCCTGTCGCAACGATGACGGCGCGATCTACTGTAACGCCATCTCGCCCGGTTGGTGGGAGCCGCCGATCGACAATCCCGCCATTCCCGTGGCGGATGACGTCGCCATCGCCGCCGTCGGTGGGTGCGAACTCGATCGCTACGTCATCAAGGTCAACGGCGACGCCGACGGCTCGGGTGACACGAGACCTTACAGCGTGACCACGCTGCTCTATCCCACCTGTCCCGGGGCGACCGGTGCGACCGCCATTCCCGGAACGGTTCACGTGCAAGATATCGCCACACCCGGCGCCGACGGCGACGTGATCGTCATCCCGACGCCCGGCGCGACGCTTCAGGTGCCCGCTGGGACATCGGTCAGGGGGGTCACCAACCTCTACCTCTCCATCCGATTCAGCCGGTTGAATTGTTCCATCGCCGTCGGAGCACCCGCAACCCTCGGATTCTCTGCAGACTCGCTCGACTTCCCGGGCTTCGCCTGCAAGGCGAACCTCGGAGGGTTCCTCCCGGACAACCAGTTTGAAAGTTACGGCAAACACGCCAGCTTCTACCTGGAACTCTATGCCACCGGGGATTGCGCCGATCCCTTCTCGGACCCGGGCACGGAAGCGTTTCCCAACTACAAGAGCAGCAACCACGCCGGACTCTCCTATACACCCGGCGGTCAAACTTACTTTGCCGACGACATCTCCCTCGAAGTGCCGCAGTGCTTCATGACCGCCATGGAAGTCGCTGTCAAAGGGAACGGGGTGACCAGTATCGACTTACGCGTCGGGCTCAACGACGTGGACCCCGTCAACGGCGGTGTCATCCCGTTCGATTCCAACTTCTTCGTCATCGGCGGAACCACGGTCAAGATCGCACATAGGGACTTCGACCCGCCCATTCTCCTGACACAGCCTAACCTCTGGGTCGGCTTCCAGACCACCGGGGCGTCCACCGGACCCATCATCGTCGACAAGGAGGCCGACCTCGGACAAAACGAGGACGCGATCTGGGTCCATGACGGGACCCGATGGATCGTGAGGGATCTCGGCGAGAACGACTCACGTTACGCCGCCACCGACGTCACCATCTTCTGCCAGGACAGCCCACCGCAAGGCGCATGCTGTGACATGGTGCTGACAAACAACACATTCTGCGTCGGCGGGGACAACAACGGGCTTCCCTGCGATGGTACGGAGGAATGCCCCGGGGGTACCTGCATCGGCGATTCCGTCTGTCGTGACGACATCCCTGCCATGAACTGCGCCACCGGCCATCTGCCGGCCCTGTGGTCGCGCAACAACCCGTGTGCAGGCGTCTGCGTCGGTGGCGACCGTGGCGTTTGCGACGGTGGTCTCGCCGACGGCGACCCCTGTCGGGAGGACGACGACTGCCCCGGCGGCGGCATTTGCGGCCTGCCTTGCACCCGCCAGCTCGACTGCCCCGGGTTCCGCTGCGTCGGGGGTTCCGATGCGGGCGACCCCTGCGAGACCGACAACGACTGCACCAACGGCAGTTGCAACCGGGCCGCGTGTGACGGGCCGTTCATCAGGTCCTGCGGACTCGCTGCCTGTTGCACCGTAAACGACGAGTGCTTCGATATGATCGAGAAGGAATGTTACGAGGTTCCCCCGATCGAGGATCCAAGGCAGCGCATGTACCAGCTCGGTAAGTTCTGCGGGCTGAGTGGCCAGCGATGCCCACGCGGCGCCTGTCTCGGACGTGAGGGTGACTGCCAGGAGGTCCACGCGGGTAAGGGATGTGACGACCCCTTCTGCTGCACCGACGTCTGCAACGACGACTCGTTCTGCTGCATCGTGACCTGGGACCAGACCTGCGTCGATCTCGCGGCCGAGCTGTGCCCCGAGCCGCCCAACAACAACGAGTGTTCCGGGGAAGGCAACCTGGGGGCACAACTACTCCCGGTGCCCAGCTACACCCGCGCCGAGGTCGCAAACGCCTCCACCTCCTTCGACGATCCCGGCTTCTGCTGCCACTCGGAGGACCCTGGCGCCGCGGGACTCGGCAGTGTCTGGTACAAATTCTACGGCCCGGCGCCTCCCACGACGCAGGAACAGTTCACCTCCGTGAACATTGACACCTGCCCCACAAACACCCTCAACGGGAAGGACTCCTTGCTCCAGGCGTTCACAACCGCCGATGCCGACGTCGGCGTCTGCAATGACGGAACGCCATGCAGCATCATGGACCAGGACTGCGCGGACCAGTCGCTATGCGTCTCGGACCTCACCGACGAATCCGCCTGCCGCACACTCATCCCCATCGCGTGCAGCGACGACGTCGGCGAGAACCAGGGCTGCACGCGCCCGCAGAACGCACGCATCTGCCTGCAGAACGTCGTCCCCGGTTGGCCTTACTACATCATGCTCGCCGCAAAAGATGCCGAGAACCTTGACGCCTACTACATCGACCTCTCCCAGGACTGCGATGCCGAGCCGCCGATCCCCAATGACGCTTGCGTCGACGGCGAAGAGGTCAATCGGGACGGCCCCTATCCGATAGATCTGCCCTTTGACCTGTCCGGTGGCGAGGACTATTCCCCGGCTACCTACGATTGTCTCATGGAACACGTGCTGCTCCCGAACATGCAGAACGACATCTGGTACGACTGGGAGGCACCCTGCTCGGCTGAGGTCGATATCTACACCTGCGACGTCAGTAACCCCGACCCCAATCCGCCGAACACCACCATGCTCGTTTATGAAGGGTGTGAGTGTCCGGTGTCGGATCCCCGCGTCGTGGCCGCAAACGACTTCTGCGGCTTTGGATGCCTCACCAGTTCGTGCGTCAGTTTCGACGCCGTCGAGGGGCAGTGCTATAAGGTCCGCCTCGGCGGGCACCTTGGCGGCACGCCGGCAGGCGACTTGACCTTCGATATCAACTGCCCGGACTGCCCGAACGGTCCGGTCACGTTCTCGAGCCCGGTCAGCGGCACGGTGGACGCACGCCAGCCGCATCCGCCGGACAACGCCAGCGCGCGTCAGGGGATCGACACACTCGTAGTCGAAGGACCTCCCGGCGCCGGGATGAACCGCTGCTGGTCGCTTTGCGAGACCGCCAGCGTGCCGTTCCCCAACGACATCGCCGACGTGGTCGAAAACGGAGACGGGACCTTCACCGTCCTGCTTGACCGTCCCATGACGGCCAACGCGGTCACCACGATCAGCTACATCGGAATGAACGGCGTCGAGACACGGGGTGTCTTCCACGCCCACCCGGCGAACTCCGATGGAAACGCGTTTGCGAACGGCGCCGATTTGGCAACCATCATTGACGCGCTCGGTGGGACCCCTGGCCCATACGGCCTGTACAGCACCGACATCAACCACAGCGGAAACACCACTGCGGCTGATATGTTGCGCGCGATCGACTTGCTCAACGGTGGTGACGAGTTTCTGGAATGGCGCGACTCGCCACGACCAGCCTGCGGTGCCTGCTGCCCGTAGGCTTAGCGCAGCCGCCGTAAGGCGGTAAGCACGATTCCTCCGGCCCCCGTCGCCGAAGGGCGTTGTCTTAAACGCTCTCGGGGACGGGGGTCTTTCTTTGTCCCGACCTGGGGCGGTGGAGCCGGGCGGCAGCATCATGAATCCACCCACCGCCCGAGCGGGGCGTCTGTGCGGGTAACGCGCACCTGTCGTCCCAACCGCCTTGCGCCCCTGAGCCGAGTCCATCCCCCTGTTTGCTGGCCGACAGGCTCGTTGTTACGATCGGCACGACAGAGCAACCACCCGAACCGGAATAACGTCGATCGAGCGACGCATGAACGAACAGGACCGACTGAAGACGCAACGAGCCCGGAAACGCGATGCCCTCCGCGAAATGGGCATCGACCCCTACGGCGTTCGCTTCC
>JASFUW010000207.1:0-8788 GCA_050050135.1 Phycisphaerae bacterium | reverse complement strand
GGGCAAAACTGCTCGGCTTGGGGCTTCCGATCATTGCGGCGACCGGAATGCTGAGCGGGTGGGTGCTGTCGGGACCGATCTCTTTCATGTTGGGCACCGGAACCGTAGGGATCGCAGGCGTCGTTAAAGCAGGGGGGGATGCTCTTGCCGCAAAGCGGAGCGCGGAGTCGCATCCGTTCTACTTCCTGTGGGAGGCGCAACGACATCGTCGCTAACGATGCGGTCGCCGACTGGACCGCTGCGGTGGCCAGTACGTCATTTAGACGGGTACTGATCGAGGGGGATGGTTCCGGGGGTCGTTACTGCGGTGGTTTTGCAGGCACATCGGCAGCTCGTACACTTGCTGCGTCGGCGGAATGCCATGCGGATGACATAGGCTGCCGCGGCGGCGACGACGGTCAGAGCGATGATGTCCTGGATGTTCACGTCGGCGGTCCTAGATGATTCTGATGAAGACCTGATAGGTCACCAGCGCGCCGACGTAGGCGAGCGAGGTCATGTAGACGAAGGTCAGCAGCGGCCAGCGCCACGAATGGGTCTCGCGTTTGATCGTGGCGAGCGTGGCCGCACACTGACAGCAAAGGGCGAAGAACACCATGATCGATAGCGCGACCGCCACGTTGAATACGGGTTTTCCGTCGGGTGCTTTCACCTGATGCAGCTTCTGGCGAAGGCCGACGGAGGTTTCGGACTGCTCGTCGCCGAGGTTGTAGATGGTACCCATTGTCGCTACGACGACTTCACGGGCGGGGAAGGAGGCGATAACGGCGGTTCCGATTCGCCAATCCCAGCCGAGGGGCTTAACAAGGGGCTCGATCCGGCGACCTGCCCGGCCGAGGAAGCTCTGGTGCAGATACGCGGTCGACTCGCTGTTGTCGATTTCCGCGAGGCGGTCCGCCAGCGCCTGCTCGGCCTCGAAAAGGGCCAGGGCGACCTCACCGGCGGGTCCGCTTCCGGAGACGAGCTGAGCGATGCGCTCATCGGTCGCCTGTCGCCGAGATTGCCATTCCGGGTTTTTCTCGGTGAGTTCTTGTGTCGCCACCGTGTCAGCAAGATCCTGTTCGGCTGCCTCGATTTGACCGAGGATGGATGCGATCGGCGGATGCGTATCGAGTGAATCGGCCGGCAGCGATGGATCGTAACGGGCAGCCAACGTCTCGACGGTCTGATCATACGTTGCGCGGGCGGCGGTGCGTTGCGTGTGGTGGTTGCCGGCGATCGAGGCGGGGCGGGGGTAGTACCCGAGGGCCCAGATCAGGATGGTGACGGCTACGATGATGGTGCCGGCGGTTACACAGAACGCCTTGCCCCGTTCGTACATTCGATAGAGGACGGTTCGCGCGCTGGGCCACCGGTAGGACGGTAGCTCCATGAGGAACGATTCGGGTCGTCCGGGCAGGGCGGTGCGTTTCAGCACGGCGGTAACCAGGATGGCAGCGACGATGCCGATCGCATACATCGCGAGCAGCGTGACCGCTTGAAGCCCGATCAGCCCGCCCGCTAGCTGCTTGGCGGGAATGAACGCCCCGATCAGGAGCACGTATACGGGCAAACGGGCACTGCAACTCATCAGCGGGGCGATCAAAATGGTGACGAACCGGTCGCGACGGTTCTCGATGGTGCGCGTGGCCATGATTCCGGGGATCGCACACGCGAACGACGACAGCAGCGGGATCAGTGATTTGCCGCTGAGACCGAAGATGCCCATCCAACGGTCGAGCAGGAACGCCGCTCGGGCCATGTAGCCGCAGTCTTCCATGATGGCGATGAACAGAAAGAGGATCAGTATCTGCGGCAGGAAGACCAACACGCCGCCGACGCCTGCGATCACCCCGTCGACGATCAGACTTCGGAGCGCACCCGCCGGAAGCCACGAACTGACCAGCCCGCCGAGAGAAGCAAACCCTCCGTCGATCGCATCCATGAGCGGGCCCGCCCAGGCGTAGATCGACTGAAAACAGGCACCCATCAGTGCGATCAGGATGACGATCCCGAGGACTCGATGGGTGATGACCCGATCGGCGAGATCGAGCGCGGACCGGCGCGGGCGCTCGTCCTGGCTGACGGTTCGACGGATGACGCCGTCGATCCAGGCGTACCGGACCTGAGCCTCGACCTCGGCGATTGATTCGCCGGCGGCCTCGATTCTCGCGCGACGGTTTGCCAACTCGGCGGCCATCGTACGACCGCAAAGCCGAAGCAGGCGCAGCTCGTGGTAGCCGCCCGGGGACAACAGAGTCTGCAACGCTTCGACGCGGGACGCTCCGCCCGCGCCTTGCCCGGCGTGCGCCGGAATCGCGTTGGCGATGGTATCGAACAGACCGTCGAGTTCAGCGCACACGCAATCGGGGAACACCGAGCAGTGACTGGAAGGGGCGCCGTCAAGAGACTCGAAGATCGCCTTTCGAAGCGATTCGATACCGGTTTGCTTGGTCGCCACCACGGGGACGACGGGAACGCCGAGTTCGTCAGCCAAGGCTCTGGTATCGATGCGTATGCCCGACGACTCCGCCACGTCGACCATGTTCAAGGCGACGATCATGGGCCTGCGCAGTTCCAGGAGCTGCGTGGTGAAAAAGAGGTTCCGCCTGAGGTTCGAAGCGTCGACCACGACGACGATCGCGTCAGGCGTCGCACGTTCGTCCTGGCGACCCAGGAGGACGTCCAAGACGATGGCTTCGTCCTCGGAGTGCGCGGCAAGGCTGTACGCGCCGGGTAGATCGACGAGTTCCACGGGTGGGCTCGCTTTGTCGGCGCGGACGCGACCGGTGCGCTTCTCGACAGTGACGCCGGCGTAGTTTCCTACGTGCTGACGGTACCCGGTCAGGGCGTTAAAGAGTGTGGTTTTGCCGGTGTTCGGGTTGCCGGTAAGCGCAACGACCTTCGGTTTTTGAACGACGGGGATGGGTGCGGTTTGAGGCATCAGCGCTGGCGCCTGTTTGGGTGCAACGCACAGGCAGGTGGGATGTTATTGTATTTGGCCCGCATGGCTGAACGTCGATCCCGGCACGGCCTCGACTGAACTCGGCCGAGGTCGCCGGGAGTGTCGCGAAGGTCGGCGATCATGGGGTGCATCGGATGCCGGCTGATGTTCCCGGCGAGCCGGGATCGCGACCTTCGGCAATCCCGACTAGTGCACGGTCACGCCTCAATCTGCGGGTTCCAGAAGACCGCTTCCTCACGGGCGCGGCTCGGAAAGAGGCCGCTCGCTACCCGCAAAAATACAGTTGACGCAGCACTAGGTCGGGAGATGGCGCAGTTCGATCGAGGCCTGGTGGTCCCGGCCGAGGCCGACGCATGTCTCATCGATCCGGACGATGCAGGGCTCACCGGGACGCAGCATCTGGACCCGGGCTCCGTTGACGAAACCGAGGTCCGCCAGGCGTTTTGCGGTACCATTGGTAGCCAGGACCCGTTGCACGACCGCCACCTCACCCGACCTCAAATTCGGCATATTCAGTCGAACCATAATCTTGCCAGCCTCATGCATTCGGTGCGTTTCCTGCCGCAATGCCACTGCAAGACGCGGGCCAGCGTAATGAGACTGTGTCTTAGAATCAAGAAGAAATCTCTCTTTTTTGATATTGTGGTCTGAGGGCGCCGATAGCTGGGATATCGGCCTCGGCAACCGCCGTTCAGCCTTCGGCTTCAGCGAGCAAGGGCGTACACGTGGGCGCGTGCGATCAACTCGAGATTGGCGTGGCTGGCTCGAAATCGGACAGTTAACCTAGCGGCGGACCGTTGCGCTTGCCATAAATGAGACATATTCTCAATTAGAAGAACGCCGCCGACAGCGAGCCGCGCTCCCGGCTCGAGCTCGACTGAGCTTGGCCGAAGTCGCCGGGCGCGAACCGGACCCCCGAAGCAGAACGTGACGAGGCTGGATGTCGGCTACGGCGACGTAAGGAGGAGTTGACTGTTCAGGCGCGCCGCCGCTGACTTCGAGGACCGAGGCCGTTGGCTTCCCGGCCAGTTGAGGGGCAAGACGCCCTTACGACGCTGTTGAAAAAGGGTACAGGGGCCTCGCCGGCCGCCACTCACGAGTCCGTGGACGGATCGGTACTCGGAGCCAGCCCCTTTTTTCAACGGACCGTCACGGTTCGACGCCGCCCGACTCGCCGCCAAGAAGGGCGTTGGCCACCGTTGCTGGATCAAGGAGGCCGAGGAGGTACTGGGTGGCGGTCTCTACGGCCGCCTCCTTGAAGCGCGTCTCACACCCGCCCATGACGGACCCGCCACATAGTAGCGCGAGCCCGGCGAGCACCGCTTTCGATCGGTGGGCGCGTCGAAGGCGCGTGTGCGGGGCGCTTGAAGAACGAGTCGTTCGGGGATTCAGCCTGGTCATGTCGGGTCTCTCGGCTGGGGTCGGGTTCGGGTCTGTTCGTTACGGTTCGTCCTCGCGGACCTGAGACTCAAGAAAGGTCTCAAGGTTCACAAAGGTATTTGGCCCTTCGAAGATCGAGGGTTGATCGATACTGCCGAGCCAGAAGGATTGCAGGGCCACGCCACCGGCGACGGCGTTGCTTTGGAAAGCCGCGAATATGATGGTGTCGCCGCAGTTGAAGTTGTCGGCTTCGAGCTGCAACGGGTTGAGGTCCCCGGCGACCACGCCGAACCCGGCGCCGCCGCGTGTTCCTTGGCTATCGACGAAGACGGCGGTGTCGCCCTGCAACAAGTTTTCGCCGAGTCCGATGTGCGTGACGGGGGATTCGCCACAGGGGAACAGTGCCCCGACTTCGCTGCCCTGGCCTGTGCCCGTGGTGGCAAGGCGAAGGGTCTCGCGCTCGGGCGTGGTAACGAACTGCCCGTCCTCACCGATTTCGTAATTGCCCTCATCGTCGGTGACGAGGACGCTGCGCTGGATGGTGACGATGAACTCGACGGGCACGCCGGTTTCGTTGACGCACCGGACGAGGACAAAGGCGGCTTCGGGGCCCGGCGTGACCGGTACCTGCCCGCCGACGATGGTGTTAATGAACGCGGGGTTGAAGATGGCCGAGAGGTTTCCGCACCCGGCGGTCGCCAAAGCGAGCGCGAGACCCGCGACCAGCACGGCAATGTAAGACGAATTCGATCGCACGTTTTGCGCCTCCGATGTTTGTTTGGCGTTCAAATCGCTGTTTCTACCGCGGTCTGGATCTTACTGCACCGACACGCGGAATTCATACCGACCCCCGATCTGGGCTTCGGTGTCTTCGTCCTCGCGATCGAAGCTGGGTATGGCGCCGTCGAAAAACGGGACGGACAACACGCCATTCACGACAAAGGCGATGACGGATCCGCATCGCGGGTTGTTCACCGGGCTGGGGACGTCGCGACGCCCGATGTTGCGCTGCAAGGTGATGTTTCCATCTTCGTCGATATCGTCTACTTGCAGCGGCAGAAACCCGGGCGGTCTGCGCTCGCGGGCCTCGAATGTCACGCCGATGACGGTGCCGGCCTGGTTCGTCGTCTCGATCAAATCGAACCCGGTGACCTCGACCGGGACAAAGACGTCTATGTCGGAACCGGGTAGGACCTCGACGGAGGACACGTCACAAATCAGCACGGCGTTGTCGAGATCGTTCTGGTTGAGATCGGGGAACGCCTGTGCGCTGAAGTTTTGATCAATCAGGCTGCGGCTGCCGGAGACGAACTCGATATCCGTCGTGGTCTGATCGGAGAAAGTGACCTGCACGCGCAGCCGAACGCGGGGGCGGAGGGCGCGTTTCTCGGCCTCGGTCAACTGGAGGTTGCCGCCTTCGGCGCTTTCGAGGAAGGAAAGCAGCCGTTCGTCGACCTCGGCGTTGTTGACCACGGTGATCACGACGTGCCCCGGGGCGTTGGGGACGGTCGCGAGACCCGCGGCGCCGGTCGGATCAAGGAGGCTGACGAATGCGGGGTTCAAGGAGCCGCAACCGAGCAGCAAGGCGCCGAGGCTGCACGCCGCTGCCACCCGCAGGCGTGAGCCGCGACCGGGAGACAAGCGGCGAACCCGAGAGCATCGGGGTGCCTGTCGCCGGTCAGCTCGTGGGGGGAGGTCGATTCCTGGACTCACACCGTTTTCCTTTCGTTGGAAAGCACGCACTCGTGTCTGGTTGCTGGAGGCTCGTAACCCAAGGTCGCACCATTCCCGGACCCGAAACGGACGCGACCTCGACTGAGCTCGGCCGATATCGTCGGGATCGGGAGCTGGGAGCGCTCGCGATGGCCGGACTATCCCGGCGCGACCTTAACTGAACTCGGCCGAAGTCGCCGGGATCATCCTCTCTTGTAAGTATCCCAGAGCAAAGTGACGGGTCAAGTGCCGGGTTGGTTTTGGCCTGGCCGACGTTCGCCCGACGGGCTCCTGAAGGGATCAGGGGCAGGGGAGCAGCGTACCCCGAGCCGTCCCTGTTCCCGATCTCGCCCTCACCGGGCCGGTTCAGTCCGTTCCTTCGATGTCGTCGGGCATCTGGCGAAGGGCGTCGCGCACCAGATCCCAGAGCACGGCGAGTTGTTCCGGCCGGGCGGCGAGTTGGGCGGCGTCTGCAAGCTTCTGCAAACGCGCGGCCTCCTCCGAGATGGGCATGAATCCGTGCATTCCGCCGGCCCCGACAAGTTGGTGCAGAATTTCACGGGCCCGTTTCCGACCCGCGTCGGGATCGCCGTCTTCGAGCGCCTGCTCGATCGTACGAACGCGGGCGGGAAGACCGCGGACGAACTCCAAGCGAACCGCGTGCAGGCGTGGGCTGATTCCGTGGGGGGTGGAGTCCCGGCGGGCCGGGATCGGCCGGTTTTGCGCGCACTCAGTGGAGCCGGCTTTCGGCTCGGAGCTCGGCTGAGGGGCCTCGACTGAGCTTCGGCCGAAGTCTACGGTCGGAGCCCTTTCAAGCGCCGCGGGTTTCTGCGTGCCCTGAGGGTCGGGATCGGAGACCGGGGATCCGGAAACCGCGTGCTCCGTGCGGTCCTCGTTTTCTGTTCCCTGTTCCCTCCAGGAGGGCATGACCGTGCCGACGAAGGCGGCCGCGTCCTCCACGAGCTTGTCGAGCGCGATGGGCTTAGTCCAGACATCGTCGAACCCGGCGTCGAGCACACCCTCGAGGTCGGGTTTCGTTGCGAGCGCGGTGAGCGCGATGATGGGAACCAGACAGCCGGCTTTGCGAAGCTCGGCCACGGCGGTCGGGCCGTCCTTCTCGGGCATCCGCACGTCGAGAATGATCAGGTCGTAGGGGGTGGCGAGTGCGGCGTCGACTGCTTCCTTGCCGTTGGAAACGGAGGTCACCGTCGCGCCATGCTCGGAAAGGGCCTGGGCCACCAGTTTCCGCGTGTCGGCGAAATCCTCGGCGAGCAGGATTCGGCCGGATAGAACCTCGCCGCCGCGGTCACGAGAGCGCCGGGTCACGCCGTCCGCAGGCACCACGGTCTCGGGGAGCGCGATCCAGGTTGCACTCTCGGTCGGTCCGGTGTCGACGCGGAGGACGAAGGTGGTTCCGCGATCCGAGGAGAGGTCGATTTCGATGTCTCCGCCAAGCTGGCGGGCGATCCACCTGGCCAACGGCAGTCCGAGCCCCACTCCTTCGGTGGGGCGCATTCGACCGGAACCGACCTGCGTGAAGGGCTCGAATATGCGTTTGGCATCCTCACGGGAGACGCCAGGGCCGGTGTCCTCGACCTTGATGACGAGCTGCGGGCCCGGCTGTGATGCGTCGACACGCACCCGTACGTACACATGTCCGGACTCCGTGAACTTCAGGGCGTTGTTAACGAGGTTGATCACGGCCTGCTTGAGTCTGGTGGGGTCGGTGATGACGGGGTCCGGGACCTTGGACTCTGCGAGGATTCTGAAGTCCACGTCCGGTCGCCTGTGGAGGGGCTTGGTGACGGCTTCCACGTCAGCGATCACATCGAGAAGGGAGCAAGGCCTGGGTTGGATCTCCAGTTTGCCGGCGTCCGCCTGGGAGACGTCGAGAAGATCGTCGATCAAAACGAGCAGGTGTCGTCCGTTCCGCAGGACAACGTCTGCCATGATCTGGGGATCGGTGACCGGGGAACGGTGACGAGCGTCTTCCTTCTGTTCGCGGTTCGCTGTTCCCGGTTCCGTATCGTCGGCACGGTCGGAACGCCCGGCGACCGCCGACTGGGATGCCAGCAGCTCCGCAGCGCCGAGCATGGCCGTGATCGGCGTGCGAATCTCGTGGCTCATGTTGGCGAGGAAGATGCTCTTCGCCTTGTTGGCTGCCTCGGCGGCCTCCTTGGCTTTCTCGACCTCGGCCTGAGCGCGGACGCGCTCGGTGACGTCGCGTGCCACGCCGATCAGCCCGGCCACCCGGCCGTGCTCATGATACGGGCGTTCGTTGACTTCGAGCGTGATGGGGTGGCCGTTCTTGTGGGCGATCTCGACGAGGTAGGCGGGCCCCTCGACGCCGGTGCGCAGGGTCTCTTCGGTTCTCTCGATCACCTTCTCGTTGATGGGATTGTCGGTCATGTACGCGGTGTAGTGTTTGAGCCAATCCTCGACGGGGTACCCCGTGATGGAGGAAACGGCAGGTGACATGTAGTTGAAGACGCCTTGGACGTCATGGCGGTAGACGAAGTCGCGGGTGTGTTCGAGCAAGACGCGCTGCTCCTCGGCGAGCTTGGCCAGTCGTTGAGAGTACTCCCGCAGCTCTTCTTCGGTTCGCTTGCGCTCTGTCACATCCCTGATCACGGCGAGGGCGAATCGTTTTCCCTGGAAGGTTCCGACGGACAAGGACAGTTCGGTGGGGAACTCGGTACCGTCGCCGCGTATGCCGGGAAGCTCGATGGTCGACCCGATGGCGCCGCGCGG
>JASFUW010000206.1:0-8793 GCA_050050135.1 Phycisphaerae bacterium | reverse complement strand
CGAGGAGATGCCCGTGAGAGCCGCGATCGTGGCAGCAAAACGCGTCACCGTGGACCGACCGAACGCACCTGCACGAACGGTCAGGATGCACGTTGGCGACACCGCGATGGCACACTCACGAAAAAGAAAAACAAAGTTTTTTTCGCAAAACGAACCCAAAAATCGCCGTTTTCGACCCCGCCAGTGGGGTCTCGTTTGGCTTCGTCCGGCGCGCCCGACCGCATTTTCGCAGGTGCCGTCCTCACGTCCCGCACCCGGCCCCGCTCCCCCTACGTCCCTCGCTCCCAATCCGCAATCCCCAATCCCCAATCCGCAATCCCCAATCCGTCCCCCCTCCGTCCCTTCTCCTACGTCGCTTCGTCGCTCCGTCGCTCTTTATGCCACCTTCGCGCAGACCTTCTTCGCCGCGTCGGTGAGGTCCTCAGCCGTGATCAGTTGCGGGATCGCAGCCTCTTTCAGCAGCTCCCGGGCCCGCTCGACGTTGGTGCCCTCCAGTCGCACGACCACCGGCACCTTGAACCCGATCTCCTTGGCCGCCGCGATCAGCGCCTCGGCGATCGTGTCGCACTTCGCGATCCCGCCGAAGATGTTCACCAGAATCCCCTTCACCTTGGGGTCAGCCAGCACGATGCGGAACGCCTCGATCGCGTTCTTCGTGTCGACCCCGCCGCCGACATCCAGGAAGTTCGCCGGCTCGCCGCCGTGCAGCTTGACGAGGTCCATGGTCGCCATCGCCAGCCCCGCCCCGTTCACCAGACACCCGATGCTCCCGTCCAGCGCGATGTACGACAGGTTGTGCTCTTTCGCACGAAGCTCCATCGGGTTCTCTTCCGACGGGTCGAACATCTCCTGCAACCGCTTGTGCCGGAACACCGCGTTGTCGTCGAAGTTCATCTTCGCGTCGATCGCCAGCACCTGCCCGTCCGTCGTTCGCACCAGCGGGTTGATCTCCGCCAGCGAGCAGTCATACTTGTTGAACACATCCACCAGCCCGCGGATAACCTTGGCCGCCGCCTTCGCCTGCTCCTTGTCGGTAAACCCCAGGGCTGACACGAGCTGGGCACACTGGAAGCTGAGCAGCCCGAGGTGCGGATGGACCCAGCGCTTCACGATGGCGTCCGGTTTCTCCTTCGCAACCACTTCGATCTCGACACCGCCCTCTCTCGACACCATCACCACGGGCGTGCGCTTCGTCCGGTCCATGACCACAGCCACGTAGTATTCGCTTTCGATGTCGACCGCCGACGCAACCAGAAGCCGTTTCACGTCGATGCCCTCGGCCCCCGTCTGCGGCGAGACCATGCGATTCGAAAGCATGAACGACGCCGCTTCCTTCACCTGGTCCGCCGTGTCACACAGCTTGACGAACCCGGCCTTGCCCCGCCCGCCCGCGAAAACCTGCGCCTTCACCACCACCTTCCCGCCGATCTTCTGCTGCGCCGCGACGGCCTCTTCCACCGTCTGCACGACGTGCGATTGCGGTACGGGAACGCCGGCGTCCGTCAACAACTCTCTTGCCTGGTACTCGTGTACTTTCATCAGTCGGGATTCCGTAGTTCGTCGTTGTTCTGGTCTTCCGCCCGCGAGACCGACCCGCCGTGCCCGCCTTGCCGCTTTCGCGGAATCCGGGTCGACATCGCGGATCGCTCCCCCGAGTTTACGTCGATTCTCTACGGCGTTCGGACACGGGCTGACGTGCGCCTGGGCGTCAGAACCGCCGCCACCGCCGCCGGTATTGTGTGGCAAAGGGGGCAAGGAATCAAACCTTGCGCCGCAACGCGTCAGCCTAATCACAGGGGGACACCCGTCACGGCACCTGGGGTCCGGGCGCCACCGGTCGGTGGGGCAGAAACCGCGACCGGGCTTTTGGTGTTCCGCCCGAAACCGACTTACAATGCGGCCTCACACTGATGGGAGAGACGACATGGCGATGAGCAGGCCTGCGCCCGATGTGCTCGCACTGATTATCTGCGACCAGATCATCACCGACCGCCTGACCGGCAAACAGTCGCTGATCGGGATGTTCAGCCGGGTTCACGTTCGGGGTTTCCCCGCCACGCACCCTCAGCTCTGCGTCTACGTCGCGTTGACCGAGGGGTACGGCGAGACGGAGTTCACGCTGCGGATCGTCGATGCCAACGACGAGCGGCCTCCGATCGTCGAAGGCAAGGGCAAGGTGGTGTTCAAGGACCCCCGGGCGATTGCCAACCTCGTGCTCCAGTTTCACGGGCTGACCTTCCCCGAGCCCGGCCAATACCGCGTCCAGCTCTACTCCGGGAACGAACTGCTCCGCGAGGCGCGCCTGGAACTCCGCCAGGTCCAACCCCGCCGCCGACAAGAGCCCCCACCCGGTGACGACCCCCAAAGCCCCACCGGCGAGCCGCCGAGCGAGGTGTAACTCGCCGGGAGCCGACTAGGCGAGTTTTTCCTCGGCGCGTTTCAGGAGGGTGGCGAAGTCGAGGTTGGAGACGCAAGCGGCGGAGGCGGCGGCGAGGTCGGCGCCGTGCCAATCGCGCTGCTCGGGGGTCAACGAGGCGAAGAGTCGGCGGGCTTCGTCGTAGAGGCCGTCTTCGTCGTGGTAGGAGAGTGCCTTGGTTATGTCACACAGCGACGCCTTTGTTCTTCCTGCTCTCTGACAGCTTCCGTCGCAGCCGTTGCAGAAGGTTCGTGCGTGACGTTCGTACAGCTTGAGCACGGCGTCGGCGCCTTCGGCGTCAACGGGCTTGAAGTTCCGTGCGGCTGTCGCGTTCTCCATCAGGATCGGTAGGTTGGGCATGTCGGAGCAGATGCTGGCGAACCGCTCATCGCTCCAGACGGTGTGCAGGATCGCCTGGTGGGTCGTCAGGCCTCTTTCCTTGAAGCCGGGCATGACCTTGGCGATGCCCGCGAGACCCCGCATCTCCTTCATGCTGATCAACCCGATGCCGGCATCGTGGCACGCGTCGAGCGCCTGGTTGAACTCGGCGTTGTCCCGCGCGAGCTTGGGATCGGTTGCCACCATGATGGCATCGACCCACCCGCCGACGGCGGCCCGGTTCAGCAGGGCGATGCGCAGGTCCATCTCGGCGTGGGTGCTGAACCCGACGAAGCGAACCTTGCCCGATTTCTTCATCTTTTCGGCGGCGGTCTTCCATTCCTTCATCTTGGGGATATCTCGTTGCATCTCGTCGCCGCTGCCTCGCGACCCGCCGCCGAGCCCGTGGATGAAGAACAGGTCGATGTAGTCGGTCTTCAGGGCGTCAAGCCGCCGATCGAGCATGGTCACCCATTCGTCCGGCGTGTTGGGATGGTCTTTGGTTACGAGTATGAAGTCTTTGCGGCGTCCGTTGGCGGCGAGCCATTCGGCGATGACCTTCTCGGACTCGCCGTTGCCGTAGCAGTCGGCCGTGTCGAGGTATCGAATGCCCGCGTCGTAGGCGGCGTTGAGCATTCGCGGCTGGAGCGGCCGCCCGGTACCGAGGCTCAAGATGGAGACCCTCTGCCCGGTCCGGCCGAGGACACGGGTGGGCAGGGGGGCGGGCGGTTTCGAGGGCGCGCCGTCGCCGTCGCCGAACGCGGGGAGTGCCAGGGAAGCCGCCGCCGCGGTGGTAGCGCCGGTTTTGAGGAACGTTCGTCTCGAGATACGACTCATGTCGTTGGCGTCGGTCATCTACTATTGCTCCAGTAGCCTACTACCTCGGTTACGAAAGGTACCTGGTCAGATCCGGTTCGCGGCCTGCGTCGCGGTCGCGGGTGTTCGGTCCGGTGGCGATCTTGTTCAATCTCAAGGAACGATTGCGGTCGGGATCGCCGTAGTTCTCCGAGCGCGTCTCGCCGACGGAGGTGACGTAAATCGCTCGTTGATCGCCGACGACGGGGCACATGAACTCGCAGATACCGCAACCGATACAGAGGCTCGCGTCGATTCTGGGAAGCGGATGCTCCACGAGGAGCGTGACGGCGGCTCCCGGCTTCGGCTTTCGGGCGAAGCGTCCTTCGATCATCACGGTGTCGGTGTCGTTTGCGATGATGCGGTGTTGTTCGGTGACGCCGTCGTCGTGGCGAACAGCGAGGTGGTACGCAGTCGTTCCGTCCCCTTTCCAGCCGTTGATGTCGAAGACCACGCGTTCCCCGACGGGCTGTCCGGGCTGGGGCCAACCTGCCAGGGTGACGGTGTTGTCGGTGGAGGCTACGGCCGACTTCCTGCCGTCGCGGAGCGGTCGCGTCTCGCGCTGGGTGTAGATGGCTTTCGGGCTCGTGGGGCACACCTCTTCGCACACGGTACATGCCATGTTCTTGGCATAGGGCAGGCAGCGACCGGTGTCGAAGTGCGCGGTGCCGAGTCTGACGGGGCCCTGGTCGGCGAACGCGCCGACGCCGTGCTTGCGATCGACGGATGTCCTCTGGATCGCGCCGGTGGGGCAGACGTGGGAGCACGCGGTGCAGTTGTACTGGCAGTGGCCGATGCGGAAGTTCAGCACCGGCGTCCACAATCCCTCCAACCCGCTTTCAAACAGCGCCGGCTGGAGAACGCTCGTCGGACAGACACGAATGCACTGGTCACACTTGATGCAGCGTTCGAGGAACTCCAGCTCCTCGACCGTTCCTGGCGGGCGAATGACCTTGCTGGAAAAGTCGCGGGTGGTTTTGCCGGAGGCTCGGGCGAAGGGGAAGAAGAGGAGTCCGGTGACCGCGGCGAAGACGGCCTTGCGTCGCGAGACGTCGGTCTTGCCAATCGCGTGGTCTTTCGGGGGAAAGAAGGCGAAGCGGATAGCATGGTCCGGGCAGCTCTCGACACAGTTGAAACAGACGAAGCACTCGCTCATTCTCAGGCGGTCGTGCGGGTCGGATGCGCCTTCGCAGTCTACGACACAGAGGTTGCAGCCTCCACACGCGACGGGATCACGCTCGATCCGCCACCAGGCGAACCGGCTGAGCACGCCGAGCAGGGCGCCGAGCGGACAGAGCACCCGGCAGAAGAAGCGCGGGATGATCAGGTTCATCGCCAGCAGACCGAAGAGCAGGAAACCTATGAGCCACGCGCCCTGGTGCAGACTATAATCTCCGAACAGCCGTTGTGTCGGCATGTTGGCAGCGGGCAGAACGGCGCCGGTGACGGAGCGGTAGAGCAGGCAGATCGGATCGAGCAATCCGATCTGGAGCGATCCGAACAGGGCGGCTACGAGCATGGCGGCAAGAATGTAGTACTTCAGATGCTGCGCACGTCGGTAGCGGTTGGCGTCGCGCAGCTCCTTGACGGTCGACTTTCGGAACAACCATCCGACGAACTGGTGCAGCGTTCCGTAGGGGCAGACCCAATTGCAGAAGAAGCGTCCGAGAAACAGCGTCGGTATCAGGATGATCAGCGACCAGAGCAGGCCCTTGTAGACGGTATGCGTGGTGACGGCCGTCGCAAGGGAAACGAGGGGATCGATCTCGAGTATCTTGCTGACCCAGTGCCGCAGACCTGGCAGTCGGTCGAGGTTGGCGAAGGTGGTGAGCAGTACGAAAGCAAGGAACAGACCGAAGATGACGGTCTGGCTGACAATGCGGATGGTGGTGATGCGCGTGAGGTTGAGCCACGAGTCACCGAACCGTGTGACGTTCACCTTCGCTCTTTCGGTGTGAGTGTCAGCCATGTTTCACACGCCGGTCCTCTTGATCAACCCCTGCCGCTGGTAAGCCTGCCAATCGCTTGTGGCGAAGCGGTTCCACCCTTCGGCAATCTGCTTTTTGATCTTCTGTTCGGCCGCATGGAGGTACGCGAGCTTTGCGGGGTCCCGTCCGAGCAGGTGCCGGTAGCACCAGGCGTCGCAGGCGACGGGGTCGACCGAGGCGACGACGGTGGGTTTTCCGATCTCGCCGCCGGGCGTGACGTCGCTGGGTCGTCCGCCGGTCGGTCCGTTGCGCATCATGACGCGGGTGCCGTCGGCGATGACCAACGTGGGACTCATCATCAGCGCCAGGTCGCTGATGATGTCGTGGATGGCCTGGTGGAACTGGTTCCGTCTCCCGCCGAGGAGGCCGTAGAAATTCTTGAGGTTCATGGACGCGCTACAGAGGTTGTGGTCCTTGATGGGTGCCACACCGATGACCTTGGTCGCGTTCACCAATGGTCGATAGAAAACGGACCATCGTCCGAGGGCTTCGCCCCTTCCGGGGTCCGGGGGAACCGGGCGAATGACCAGGTCCTCGAAGTGTGTTCTGGCGGGGAGGATGACCTTCGCGCCTTCGGACACGGCGGCGTGTCTGATACCGGATTTGGCGAAGCAGGCTTCGGGGGACTCGATGGGGTTATCCGCAACGATGATCTCGCGAGCGCCAGCGTCGCGGCAGAGTCGAACGACGGAGCGGACGACCTCGGGGTTGGTGGTGGCGGCGAGGCGCGGAGGGCGGTCGAAGCCGATGTTGGGCTTGATGAGCACGACGTCCTTGCGGGAGATGAACCGTGCCATACCCTTGTCAGCATCAAGCCCGTGGACGGCGGTCCTGACCAATCGCTCCGTGTTGTCGTCGTTGCTTCCGACGGCGACGCTTACGCGGGGACTGGACGCGGGGAAGTCGATCCGGTCAAAGTAGTTGTCGAGGCGGCGGGTTTCGTGTTCGAGGTCCTGCAACCCGGCGTCACCGACGGGGTCGTAGAGCCATGTGCCCCCGACGACCGCCACGCCCGACAACACCACGGCACCGGCGCCGCGCACCAGGGCATCGCGGCGGGTCAAGCCCGGTTGGGGGGTGCGGACTTGCTGTGGTTCGGTCTCATGCACGCCGAGTGCATCTCCGATCAGGCTAGGGGACATCCAACTCGTCGAAGAAGGTCCGGCAACGCCGTTGAGCCGCGGCCGGGTCCTGGGCGCCCGCGACGCCCGCCAAGTACGGACCCTTTGCAAAGACGACATCGAAGAGGCCGGCCACCTCGCCCGTCAGCAGATCGTCAGCATCCTCCGTGCCGGTTGGCAGGATACGACCGTACTTCTCGATGAATGCGCGATACTGCCCAAGCAATGCCCGCGCAGACGCCTTATCCGGTGCACGATGGACAAAGAGGGTCAGCCGGCCGCTTGTCTCATTATTATACTCGGCGGTGAAGACGTCAGCCAAAAAATCCAGCCCAAACGGATTTTCTGCAATGAAACTTAAAGACCCAGGAACACGATCTGTCGCAGGCAGAATGTGGCGAGCCCAAGCCTCGGTGTCTGCATCCCCACTCTGGATTCGGGACGCGATGCCGTGGGCGATAGCAAGGGCCGCGGCCGAGTCCGATTCGGTTCCGCTAGACGGGAGAATCTGGACGTAACTCGAGGCCTTGCGGAAGAAGATAGCCCCGCCCGTTTCGTAAGCGGCATCGCCGATTGGAACGGCGTGTGCGCCGGGCGGCGCTTCGAGTCGGTAGATCCCGAACGCGTTGGCGGGCTCGCCCATGTCATACCAGTAGACGTCGACGGTCTGACTTGGATCGTCCGCGTTTGCGTAAGTGCCGAAGTGGAGCGTGACGACGTTGTATTGCAGATACGCGTCGGCGCGACCGTCGATTTTTCTGAAGAGCGTGTCGGGCGTGAAGCTTGCGGCGGCTCCGACGGGTGCCCAGCCGGGTGAATCGATGGGGGGGAAGCTCATTTGTCGGTGCGAGGGTCGGTCCGACAGGTAGGATGGGTGTGGCCCGTCGATGGGCGAGGTTGTCGCAAGGACTGTGGCGTGAAGGCGCTTCGCGGTGCTGAGCACGTCGAGCGATGCGGTTCCGTAGACGCCAAACGCATACTGGTCCGAGGAGAACATGGCCAACTGCCGGGTGTCCCACGGGACGACGGTCAACGGGCCGTCGTAGGAGATCGTCGCCGCCGGGCCGGATTCGAAGGCTTCGTACTCGTTGTATTCGCCGGTCGGGGAGGCTGCGATGGCGCTTTCGGCGAGGGTCCGGACAAGTCGGGCGGCGGTGGCGGGCGTGGCGGCGTTGAGCACCCAGGCGGTGACGCCGTTGTCCAGGTCAACCAGGAAGACGCGATCGAGGCCTTCGAGTCCGAGTGCCGCCCGATGGACGTAGCGGAAGGTATCGGGAAGTTGGCCTTCGGTGGGAAGCAGGTCTTGAGCCCATCGAACGTTGCCGTAATCGAGCTGGTGGGCCGCCAGGTTCCGGGCGGCGTCGACGAGTGCGGTGAGGGGTTCCGCTCCGGTCGGCGAGGCGGTGAGCTCGGTATAGTACCGTCCTTTCCAGAACCCAACGCGTCGGTTGGCCGGCTGCGTCCAGGCTCCGGCGCCCAGATCGAGCGGCGAGGCGTCGGCGGGGCGTCTGGCGTGACTCAGCCCGAAAGCCTGAGCGGGTGACCCTGCGTCGACCGTGACGACCGTGGCGCAGTCAGCCGGCTGATCGTCCGCACAATAGACGCGGCGGTATGCAGATCGCACCCCGAACGCGGCGAAGACGGGTGCGTCCTGAGTCAGGTACTGGGCAAACTCGTCCGGGCGGATGGTCTCGATCGCCTGCGGTTCGGTCCATGGGGTGTCCGCGAGGGGGGGCAGCAGTTGGGCAGCGATGGTGTGGTCCGGCGGAGATGCCCCGTCCATCTCGCCGGTGGGTGTGACATCGAAAAGGTAGTTGCGGTCGGTGGCTACCACGTAAGCGAAAGCCGCGAGGATCGTGAGCAGCAGGAGTATGACGAGCAGACCGATACGCCGCTCGGTACGGCTCAAGTACTCGAGGCTTCGCATGTACCGACGTGAGAAGAATGTGGGCATGATCTCTCTTCCAGCGTGAGCTAGTATACCGCGCTCGAAGCGAGCCGCGAAAGCTCAAGAAATTGGGGGAAGATGTTGATG
>JASFUW010000205.1:0-8825 GCA_050050135.1 Phycisphaerae bacterium | reverse complement strand
AGATTCCGCCTCCGTAGGGGCTGCCTTCCGGGTGAACCCCGGGAGGCGGCTGGGCCTTAGGGAACCGTACAACGGGGGGGCCTGATGAGGTCGGTTGGGGGAGCCGCAAGGGCCGACCTCTTCGGGCAGGGGTCTTTTGAAGACACGCGGTTGACACGTTTGGGGTGTAAACGTGCCAGCCGCTTGTCTTTTTTTACGCCGACACGAGGGTCCGTGCGGCTCAACTGACGCTCGCAAGAGGACATGCCCTTTTTGACAGAATTCAAGATCCCGATCGAGCGGGGTCGGCGCTGCGCTCAGATGTCCAACAGCGAATTCAGAATGTCCGAAGGAAGGCGCGGGGGAGACGTTTTCGGCCCGCACGGCGGACCCTACATGCTCCCCTCGTCTCTTCGCCGCTCCGTCGCTCCGCCGCTTTCGTTCGCGTAACAGGTCGGATCAAGAAGGCCGGCGTCGCGGAAGCCCTGTCGCCGCAGCAGGCAGCTATCGCAGTGGCCACAGGCTGCACCCGATGGCGTGGGGTCGTAGCAACTGTGCGTCAGCGAAAAGTCGATGCCGAGCCGATGCCCGTCACGGATAATCTCTGCCTTGGACATGTTGATCAGCGGGGCGTGGATTCTGATCCTGGCACCCTCGACCCCGGACTTCGTCGCCAGGTTCGCGAGTCGCTCGAACGCCGCGACATATTCCGGCCTACAGTCGGGGTAGCCGGAGTAATCGACCGCGTTGACCCCGATGAAGATGTCGCTCGAACCGGTGACCTCGGCATATCCGAGAGCCATGGCCAGGAAGATCGTGTTTCTTGCGGGCACGTACGTGACCGGAATGCCGCCGCCGATGTCGGAAACGGCGTCGGCCTTAGGGACCTCGATCGCATCGGTCAGTGCCGACCCGCCGAATGCCCTGAGATCGACGGTCTGGAAGACGTGACTGACCACGCCGAGCGACCTGCCGACCCGGTCGGCCGCCTGCGTCTCGATCTCGTGACGCTGGCCGTAGCGGAACGTCAGGGCATGGATCGCAAACCCACGCTCACGCGCCATCGCCGCGGAGGTCGCGGAATCCAGCCCGCCCGAAAGCAGGACAACAGCTTTTGGTGCTTCGTCCGTCATGGTTAGGTGTCGCTCCTGCCCCCTACCAGGACGTACCGACGGCGCCGGTAGACGGTGCCGGCCGAGACACTATAGTACGGACCGCGTCGCGGCCTGGAGAACTTTATCCACGGGTCGGGCGTACGTCCAAAAGATACGGGCCGGGGATTCCCTGTAGCGACCGGACAGAGTGAAACCGCTTCCGGGTCGAGCGTCGAGTCGCCTGCATAACTGACGCAGGCCAGCCCCGCCGGGGCGTAAATGAACAGGGAGCCCGAACCGCCCGGAAAACCGCCGGCTCGGCCGGTGTCGTGAACAGACCTTGTCATCGCGAAGCCGCTATCGACAGACGCGGCTCGCGGTTGAGTTTTTTCAAAAGAGACGACCGTAAGGAGTGCTAGGGATGAAAACGCGTATTTCATGGACCATCGCCGCCGCACTGGCGGTGGCCGTCGTCGCCCGGGCCGATTGCGGGTTCTGCGGGTCCGGCGGCAAGAAGAAGGAAAGCCACAGCCACGCACACGCTCATGCTCACGCCGAACTCGGTAAGCCGGCCCCGGACTTCACCCTCAAAGATGTCAACGGCGAGACGCACAAGCTGGCGAGCTACAAAGGCAAGATCGTCGTGCTCGAGTGGATCAACCACGAGTGCCCCGTCGTCAACCGCTGCCACGACCGTAAAGTCATGACCGAGACGATCGCGAAGTTCGAGGGCAAGCCGGTGGTGTGGCTGGCCGTCGACTCCAGCCACTTCGCCGAAAAGAAGGCGTCCAACTCGCGCGAATGGGCGAAGAAGCGTGGCATCGAGTATCCGATCCTGCTCGATGCGAAGGGCGCGGTCGGTCACCAGTACGCGGCCAAGACGACGCCGCACATGTTCGTGATCGATAAGAACGGCGTGCTCGCCTACGCCGGCGCGATCGACGACGACCCCTACGGAAAGAAGCCCGAGGCAAGAAACTACGTGGCAGATGCCGTCACGAGTCTGCTGAACGGCTCCGCGGTGGCGACAGCCAAGACGAAGTCCTACGGCTGCAGCGTGAAGTACGGCAGCTAGCGGGAAGAGACCTCCGCCTTTCTGCCGGACCCGATCAACGGGTGATAATCGGCAGGCCGTCAACTCCGGCGAACGGAATTCCGGTTCCGTCCGCCGGATTTTTGCTGCGCGAACGAGTGTGATGAAGTGAACCCGGCGAGCCAAATCGCCGCCTCCGCTGTGTCGCGGGCCCGATGACCGTCCTATAATGTTCGATCTGTTCCCGCGTGGCGGGGATTGCCCGAACAAATGGGGGACGATTCCCCGATGTTGAGTTTGTGTCGCCCGTCCGGGGCGAGGGCTCATTGTACGGATACGGTTTCGCGGGGCTGACGCCCTGACCCAAGCGGCGGTTTCGCGCTTTCTCGGGGGCTGCGCGGCCAGGCGCGGGGCATGAATACTCCGACCTGGCACACCCGGTGGATTCCGACCTATGGAGCGTGTCGAAGACATTTCGGAAGTTCGCACGCCGGCTACGGTCGGTGATTTCGCCCAACTGTTCAGGCCGGCGCAATGGATCAAGAACGTGGTCATCTTCGCCGGTCCGGCTGCGGCGTTGAAGCTGGCGTCGATCGATGCGCTTCTGGACGCGCTCATCGCGTTCATCAGCTTCTGCCTTGCGGCGAGCGCGACGTACGCGATTAACGACGTCATGGACCGGGAGGCCGACGCCAGACACCCCAAGAAGCGACACCGCCCCGTCGCACGAGGGGCGATTCGCCCACCGACCGCCCTCGCCGGCGCCGGCGTGCTGATTGCACTCGCTGTCACGATTCCGACGATAGCCTTGAACGGCCGGGTGACGACCGTGCTGCTCCTCTACCTGTTGTTGACCCTCGCCTACTCCCTGGCGTTGAAGAGCCACGTGATTCTGGACGTCATTCTTGTCGCCTCCGGGTTCGTCCTGCGGGCGTGGGCGGGTTCGTTGGCCGTCGGTGTGGTCACTTCCGCGTGGCTCGTCGCGTGCGTGTTTACGCTGTGTCTGTTCCTGGGATTCGGGAAGCGGCGGTGCGAGCTGGCGATGATCGGTGACACCAACGAGGCAGGAGAGCATCGGCGCACGCTGCTGAGGTACACACCCGATCTGTTGAATCATCTGCTCACCGTGTCAGCCGGGATCGCGGTGATCACGTTCCTGTTGTACACGATGGACAGCGGCGGTCACCCCTCCCCGTTCCATAAGGAGCATCTGTTCTACACGCTCCCGCTCGTCGTCTACGGGGTGTTTCGGTATGCGATGTTGACCGAGCTGGGGGTGCACAGCGGCCCGACCGAGATCGTCCTTCACGATCGACCGCTGCTGGTAACGATCGTTGTCTGGACCGCGATCGCCCTGTTGATCGCATACCAGAACACGCTGCTCGGTCCCCAGGGAATCGAGGGCCTATGGGCGTCGGGTTAACACCGGTTTCCGGCGGGATCGGCGAACTTTCGGGCGATCAGCTTCGTTGAATAGCAGACAGCTATAAGGGATCGACATGGGCAACGCATCCGTCGCTATAGTTCGGACCTCGCCGGAAACGGTGCTGGAAGACTACCATCGGGTGATGAATCTGGCCGGGTACCAGGACCACGTCGCCAAGGACGCCGACACCGCCCTCAAAGTCAACATAAGCTGGCACTTTTTCTATCCGGGCAGCTCGACCACGCCGTGGCAGTTGGAGGGCGTCATCCGCTCGATGAAGCGGGACGGTTATGATCCGGACCTCGTCCACGCCTGTCACAACCGTACCGTGGTGATCGACGCCCGGCTCGGGGAGCGTGAGAACAAGCAGGTGAACGTCGTGGAGGCCCACGGGCTTCGCAACATCCATCTCTACGACCCCGAGCACAAATGGATACGCATCGACGAAGCCGTCGGCGATCTGGTCGACGAGTTTATCTGCCTGAACGATGTCTACCCGAAGGGCTTCAGCATCCCCCACCGCTTCATCGGCGAGAACATCATCCACTTGCCGACGGTGAAGACGCATATCTTCACCACCATGACGGGTGCGATGAAGAACGCCTTCGGCGGCCTGCTCAACGAGCACCGTCATTGGACGCATCCTGTCATCCACGAGACACTCGTCGACCTGCTGATGATCCAGAAGAAGATTCACCGCGGGCTCTTCGCGGTGATGGACGGGACCTTCGCCGGCGACGGCCCCGGGCCGCGCTGCATGATCCCCCACGTGAAGAACGTGTTGCTCGCTTCGGCGGACCAGGTGGCGATCGACGCGATGGCCGCCAAGCTCATGGGGTTCGACCCGCTCAGCGACGTCAAGTGCATCCGCCTCGCCCACGAGCGAGGGTTGGGGTGCGGCGACCCGAAAGAGATCGAGATCGTCGGTGACACGGAGTTGGCAGAAGAGAACTGGCGTTTCGTCGGCCCGTTCAAGAAGATGACCTTCGCCGCCCGAATGCAGCACCGCATCTATTGGGGTCGGCTCAAGACGCTGTTGGAATGGTCGCTTAGGACGTGGCTCGCGCCCTGGGCGTACATCGCCAGCGTCCTCTACCACGACAGCTTCTGGTATCCGATCCGGGGCCGGTCCCGGGTCCGCTCGGCCCTCAAGAGCCCCTGGGGACGACTGTTCCACAACTGGGAATCGGTCATGCCCACCGAGACCGGTTTCGCGGACGTCGGCGGCACCTCGGGCCGACTGGTTCGGTCGGCGTCGGGGTTGTTCCGCCTGTCCGTCCGCATTCTTTTGACCTGCATCCGCGAAGCTCCGGAACGCGCTGTCCGGAAACGACGCAGGGTCTCGTCCGGCTAGCATTCCACATGTAGGTGGCACCGGTCCGCCGTGGGTGGCACGGGTCCGCCAGCGACGGCCCCGGGGTCAATTCGCTTCCACAGACCGGCGTGCGCCAAGCCGTGCAACACGCGCTCCCGGCGGAGGAACGTTCTGGTTCCGTCCGAATAAGGACAGATACATGGCTATCCACAGACGCCCGTTGACACCGCCTTGCCGGTGAGCTAGGATATGGCTGATGTTTCGGGCCACGAACCAGCGTATCGGTCATTCACGGTTGCGGCGTCTCGCCGGCGCAGAAACTTCCTGCGCCCGGGTGCCGAATCTGACGAGCGCCAACTGCGAGTGTTGTTGCTGTTGTTGTACCTCCGCGAGGAGGAACGCCCTGCCGGGACCGTGAGCTAAGCGAACATAACCAACTGAGAACACGACGGCCCGTGGGAGCGTTCCCGCGGGCTTTTCTTTTTTCCGGACTGGACGTCGCTGTAACGAAAGAGGGCGAAAGGGAGAATGCATCGTGGAAATGTACTTGGATTCTCGTGGGCTTCAGACGGCGGTCACCGAGGAAACCCCCACCGACCAGGTCATCGCGTGGTCACTTCAGCGGTTCGCCGACCAGCGGATGCGGATGACGACATCCTTCGGGATGGAGGGGTGCGCCCTGATCGACATGTACGCAAAACACCAGGTTCCGCTCACCGTGGCCTACCTCGACACCATGTTCTTCTTCGCGGAAACGTATGACCTCCGTGATCGCATGATCGAGCGTTACCCGCACGTCAAGTTCGTCAACGGTGGAACCGACCTGACCCCCGAGCAGCAGGCTGAAAAATACGGCGACGAGTTGTGGAAACGCGACCCCAATCTGTGCTGTAAGCTGCGCAAGGTCGAGCCCATGGCCGAGGTCATGCGGGACGTCGACATCTGGATCACCGCTCTGCGCCGCAGCCAATCATTGACCCGGGCCAACCTGCAACTCGTCGAGTGGGATTGGAAGTTCCAGGTGCTCAAGGTAAGCCCCCTGTTCAAGTGGGAACGGCCGGAGGTCTGGGCGTACATCAAGGAAAACAACGTTCCCTACAACAAGCTCCACGAGCAGGGCTACCCGACCGTGGGGTGTACCCATTGTACGGTCGCCGTCCCCGGCTCGAAGCTGGGCGAATACTCCCGTGACGGTCGCTGGAAGGACCAGGAGAAAACCGAATGCGGTCTTCACGGCGGAGCGGGCATCTGACGCGTCCACGGGCTTTAGTTCGAAATGTGGTCTTTTTGTACACAACGGAGAGAGATGCCAGATCGTGGGGCGCGCGGGCGGTTCCGCTGCCCGTGCCCCCAGCTCTGGCAAGGCTCACGAAAACACAACTTTTGGACCAAAGAGTGACGATCCATTAATACTGGGCGCGACGATGCGTACGTCGTTCGGTCGTGTCGGCGATCGCGACGGCGCCAGCGTGATTGAGGAAATTCAGAACCATGGCTGATCCCAAGGAAAAGAAAGAGTCCAAGGTCGAGGTAGCCAAAGGGCAGAGCAAGCACCTGCGCGGTACGCTCGCTGAAACACTCGCCTCGGACACCACCCACTTCGGCAAGGACGACATCCAACTGCTCAAGTTCCACGGGATCTACCAGCAGGACGACCGCGACGTACGGCACGAACGCCGCAAAGCCAAGCAGGAGGAAGCCTATCAGTTCATGATCCGCTGCGCGATTCCAGGCGGGGTGTTGACCGCCGAGCAATATCTCAACCTCGACGAGATCGCCGACGAATACGCGAACGGATCGCTCCGTGCCACGACGCGGCAGGGGTTTCAGTTCCACGGCGTGCTCAAGAAGGACCTCAAGGCCACGCTCGCCAAGATCAATCAGAAGCTGATCACCACGCTGTCCGCCTGTGGCGACGTCGAGCGGAACGTGATGGCTTGCCCGGCTCCGCTACCGGATGAAGAGCACGCCTTGCTCCGGAAGGTCGCTCGAACCATCGCGGAAAAACTCCGCCCCGCCACGGGTGCCTACCACGAGATTTGGCTCGACGGAGAGAAGCAGGTCTCGACGCAGGACGAAGAGCCCTTCTATGGGGATCGCTACCTGCCGCGCAAGTTCAAAACCGGAATCGCCCTGTCCTACGACAACTGCGTGGATGTCTATACGCACGACCTCGGGTTCGTGGCCGTGGTCGACCAGGCACGCCTGATCGGCTTCAACGTCCTGGTCGGCGGCGGGCTGGGCATGACGCACGGAAAAGCGGATACCTTCGGACAAATGGCCGAGCCCCTGGGGTTTATCGCCCCCGAGCACGCGGTCGAAACCGCGCGGACCGTCGCGGGGATCTTTCGCGACTTCGGCAACCGCGCAGACCGGCGTCACGCGCGACTCAAATACGTCGTTGCCGAGCGCGGCATCGAATGGATGCGGGAGGAATTCCGGGGTCGCGTCGACTTCGAGCTCGCCGACTGGCGGCCCACGCCGCGGGCGAGTTGCGGCGACCATCTCGGACTGCATCCCCAGGACAACGGAACGAAGTTCTATGGCGTATACATCGAGAACGGACGGATCGTCGACCGCGATTCGCATCGCATCAGAACCGCCTTGCGGGACTTCATCCGAGCGCATCGACCCGGTGTGACGATCACCCCGCACCAGAACATCCTGTTGACCGGGCTCGACGAAGCGGCGGCCGAACAAGTCGAACGAACCCTGACTGACCACGGCGTCACGCCACCCGCCCAACTGTCAGGGGCGCGACGCTATTCGATGGCTTGTCCTGCGCTTCCCACGTGTGGGCTCGCCATGTCGGAATCGGAACGCGTGATGCCGAGCGTCGTCGATCGGTTCGAGAAAGAGCTCGAAGCGCTTGGCGTAAAGGATGAGCCGATCGCCATACGCATGACCGGCTGTCCGAACGGGTGCGCCCGACCCTATACCGCGGACATCGCCCTCGTCGGACGCCGGGTGGACGTCTATCAGGTCTACGTCGGCGGGGGTCTGCACGGAGACAACGTCACGGACCTCTACGCCGCCGACGTCGCCACGGATGACATCATTCCGACACTACGCCCGTTGCTCGCGAGTTGGGCGAAGCACAGGAACCCGGGCGAGCCGCTCGGAGACTACTACCGCCGAACGCTCGCCCGCGACGAACCGCGCCGCCGGGTGACCGGAAAAGAGAACCCGACCAAGGACGAATTCGAGGCGAAGCTGCCATCATGACCCCCTCGGCATTGTTGTTGACGGCCCACGGGTCGCGGGACAGCTTCGCGGCGGACGCTGCGCTGTATCGCCACGCGGAGGTGCTGGCCGCCTGCACCGCGTTCGACCGGGTGCTCGTCGCGTTCCACTCCAAAGACCCTTCGATCGCCCGCGTGTTATCTGGTCTGCGATCCTACGACGTGACGGTTGTCCCCTTTATGACAAGCGAGGGGCACTTTACCGACGTCGTCCTTCCTCGCGCACTGTCGCAGGACTCCTCGAGCCTGCCTCGCCGCGTTCGTGTCACGCCTCCCGTCGGTACGCATCGCGGGCTCGCCACGCTCGTTGCGCGCCGCGTTCGCCACCAGATGCAGCGCTTCCACCTCGACGCGGCTGATACATCGCTCGCCATCGCGGGCCATGGGACGCCGCGCCACCGGCGAAGTCGCGAGGCCACCGATGACCTGGCGGCGACGCTCGCCCGCGCCGGACTGTGCAGAGAGGTAACGGCCTGTTTCCTCGACGAGGAGCCCGGCGTGCGGTCGATCGCGGACCGGGCCATCGGAACCGCCCTACTCGTGGTTCCGTTTCTGATGACAAACGGTCGACACGCGCTTCGTGACATCCCCGAGGCGGTCGGCGCCCCCCCGTCACCGCTCCCGAACGTCGTCGCCTTCGGTCGGGCGAACGATCGCTTCCTTGTTTGCGACACGCCGATCGGCACCGACCCGGGCATGGTGGATATCCTCGCCGACCTGTGCCACGGCCACGCCA
>JASFUW010000204.1:0-8847 GCA_050050135.1 Phycisphaerae bacterium | reverse complement strand
GACGGGGAAGGGGCAGGTGTGGCGCAGGGTGACGAGCATGGCCGTGCCGCGCAGGGGGTTTCGCGGGGAGCGACGCTTGGTCCCGGGGACCTCGCGTTCGGCGGCGTCGAGCCGGTCGAGAATGCGGGTGACGTCGGCGTCGGATCGATCGAGGTCCTGGATGATGAGGTTAGCGGTTGTCATGGGGCGGTCACTCCCTCCGTCGATCGTGGTCCACGTGCGCGGTTCTCGATTGACTCGCTGTTCGCTCTTGTTCTCCGCGCTCCCGGCGCGACGGAATCGCGGCTCGGTCTGTGATGCCGCTTCCTCATGGGCGCGGCTCTGAATGAAGCGTACCGGCGGGGACCACGGGTACGTTGTCCGCTACGATCGACACGCGGTTGCGTCCGGCGCGTTTGGCTGCGTACAACTGGTCGTCGGCGGCGCGGATGATCTCGGTTGCTTGTGACTCGCCGATGACAGTGGTGCAGACCACGCCGCCGATGCTGATGGTCACGCCGAGTTTCTTGCCGTCCCAGGGGACGAATGAGGCCTCCACCGCTTGTCTGAGGCGTTCGGCGAGGAGGGTGAGTCCTTCCGGAGGGGTGTCGGGGGCGATGACGACGAACTCCTCGCCGCCGTATCGCGCGAGGTAGTCGATCTTGCGGATGTTGCTGTTGACGCCGTGTGCGACGCGTTGGAGGACTCGATCGCCGGCCTGGTGTCCGTAGGTGTCGTTGAAGTTCTTGAACCTGTCGACGTCGATCATCAGCAGGCCGATGGGGGTTACGGAGCGCGCTGCGCGTTCGAGCTCGAGTGCGAGACGGGCATCGAAGGCGACGCGATTGCCGACGGCGGTGAGTGCGTCGGTGGTCGCTTTGCGCATGAGGTCCTCCTGTTGGCGGGCCATGGACTCATGCTCGAGATGCATGGCGAGGGTGAGCTCGGCGACGCGCTCGCGAATTTCGTTTTGAATGTCCTCGGGCGATCTGGTGTCGCCTTTGGGCATGTCCAAGGCGGCCTGGGCTTGCTCGATTTCGGTTGCGATGACGTGGAGGAGGTCTGGGGCGCGGTCTGCGTCGATTTCGAGGACTCGGTCGGCCGCGTCGAGGAAGAGGCGCGGGTCCGGGGTTCGGTGCTTTGCGTCCGGGCAGATGATGGCGACGGCGATCTCGGCGACTGACAGAACCTTGGCAAGGGGCGGCAGTTCGTCGGGGCGTTCGTCGTCTCGGAAGACGCGTATCACTTCGCAAACTGAATCGGGTATCTCCCAGGAATGGAGGAGCTGGGCACCGATGGCTGGGTAGGACTGTCCCAGCCTTTGCGCCTCGAGCGCTGGTAGATCAAGCGGGATGCACTTGGCCTCGGCGAGGATGCCGGCGTACTCCGTGGGGACTCCGTTGGCGAGGATGGCGCGGCCGATCTGACTGAGCAGGCCGGCCAGAAAAGCGTCTTGTGCGTTGGAGGTCCGGGTGACCTCGGCGAGGATCTTGGCGGCGATACCGCAGCCCAGCGATTGGGCCGAAAAGCGCTTCTGGCAGAATCCGTCGCACGTGGTGGTGTTCGCGGTGCGGAGCACGGCGAAGGACAGTGCGGTCATCTTGACGCCGCGCACGCCCATTAGCGCGACGGCGCGGGGGAGCGAGGTGACCTCGCGCGGAACGCCTGCCAGCGGTGAGTTTGCGAATCGGAGGACCTTGGCGGCGAGTGCGGCGTCCTGGGCGAGGACGTCGGCGACTTCCTGTACGGAGACATCGGCGCGGCGGGTGAGTTCCAACAAGCGGACGACGACGCCTGGGGGCGTGGGCAGGGCGTCGGCGGCTTTCAGGCGATCGAAAAGTTCAGACGACATCGCGGTCTCCGTGCCTGTTGTGCGCAGAAGGCCTTGCGTCGGCGACCGTGCGGCTTGGGTACGAAACCGAACAGGGCATGTCGAGAAGCGTTGGACCCCAAGCACTCATTTCGGACGGTCAGCCCGCAGGCGTCGACGGTGCAGGTTGCTCAGTACGCGAGAGTCTTTCGGCCAACGGCGGGTTTGACGTTAGGCCGGTGTGGGGCGGGAGCGTCGATGCCACGGACGATGTTTGACCCTTGGCATTATGGGGCGTGGGCATGGGTGCTGTTGGTGAACGTGACGGAGCGTGTCACTTTGGTGGATAGGATAGGACGATCACGCGGCCGTCGTCGTAGGCCGGGGTGAACCCTGCTTCGCGTGCGCATTCCAGAAGGGGCTGCGACGCCTCCGTCGCGTCGCGCTGTTTCCAGCGGTCCGTTCGGTCAAACACGAATAGGTGTGGACCGTCGAGGACCTCAGCGAAGCAGAAGCCCGAGGCCAGGTGAACCATACGGTAGTCGATGAAGTGGGCGGCTATGCGGTCGGTTGCAATGACGACGTATTCTTCAGGCGAGTAATGAGTACGGACGAACCGGACGGCATGCCTGCCGGGATGGGGTTCGGTCAGGACGGGCGCCGTGGCGTACACTCGCCAGGATTGAGCGAACGGCGAGTTTCCCAGTATCTGGTGGAAAAGCAGTGCGGCGATAAGTAAAGCGAGGGGCGGACCCAGGGATGCACGTCTCGATTCCGTGCCGATGCGGTCGGGCAGGCGTCGGGATCCGGTAGCGCCGACGGCTGCGGCGGTGAATAACGGGACGAGCACCGACGCGTGATGCCAGTACTTCAAGTTGAGGTAGTCGGGCTCTTGCATCATGAGGACGAGCGCGAGGGTGGGCAACGCAACAACGAGCATCTTCCCACAGCGACACAGTCCGAGGAGCATGGGACCGGTCAGCGCGAGCAGATATAGCAGAGCACGCGGGCGGAGGAACCTTTCGGGGATTGCGGCGGGTATGAGCTCACCGAACAGGCGCAACCGCGTGTAGGTACCGGTTCTGTCGAAGTGGGGGATGATGATGGTGGTGCACAGAAGCAGGTAGGCGACGGCGATGACGACGATCGCCAGACCCGTGCGGCGTTTGTCGCGGCTGAGGAGTAGATACAGACCCCAGCCGAAGGCGACGCCGCAGACGGTCTCCTCGGAGAGAAGTGCGCCCGCCAGGCATACGTGAGACCAGGTCCATCGGCCTCGCATCGCGAAGCAGAAGCACATGGCCAGCCATGGGACGGCAATGTAGATCGACTGAAAGCCGTAGGTGTTCGAGTAGGGGAGGCGCGAGACGGAAGGGAGGGCCAACCAGGCGAGGCCGACGATCAGGCCGATGAGGCTCGAGCCGCTTCGCGCCTTGGCGAGGTGGTAGAAGGGGATCGCGGCGAGATTCAAGACCAAGGGACCGATCACCATCAGGAAGACGGGCGATCGAAAGACCGCGTAGAAGGGGACCAGGACATAGAACATGAACACGCTGTGGTAGCCGAGGCGTGTATCGGAGAAGCGTAAGGGGCCGACGTCCTTCCACGGTAAACAGTGTTCGAGTTCGGTGGTAAAGAACCCGAAGTCGGCGTAGCCGAGCATGAAGTGCTTCCAGAGGTGGACTTGCTCGCGGGCGTGCCAGACGGTGGCGGCGATGATGGCGAGGAGGAGGAGGGGCAAGGCCCACGTTCCTGCACTTTCGATTCTGGGTGACGGGGTCAGACCGACACCGAGGCGATCGATGGACCAACCGAAGCCGACGATTGTCGTGCAGACGGCGGCAAAGCGTGCCAACGTCGTGATTGAGTCGGGAAGCGCGACCGACCATGTGATTAGCCAGACGACGGCTGCGCTGATCATCAGGCACTGGGGCGCGATGTCAGGTGTCGTAGGACGTTGCGGCGACAGGAGGCCCGTCTCTGGCGGCGTGGTCCTGCCGACGAGTCGGTGGAAGAAAACCACGCAGAGGGCGAGTACGGCGATGACGTACGGAATGTACGGCCCCCAGAGTCGCAGGGCGGGGTTTGGTTCGACGCGATAGGTGACGACGTTGATGATGCGGGCGTCGAGCATGGCGAAGACCGACACGGCGCCGGCAAATGCCAGAACGCAGAGTACGAGCGCGGTGGTGGGCAACGGCAAGGCGGTTCGATGTTCTGGTGTCTTGTGCATGGTTTTTCGCCCCGGATCGAGGTTCGAGCGGGGTAGCATGATAACGAGGGCAGAGCCGAAGAGCTAACCATGCGCGATGGGCACGGACGCACGCGGGGCGGTCGCTCGAGCGTCAGACGGGTGCACTTGCGCGGTGAGGCAGCCTGCCGATGGGGACCGGGTCGTGACAGGCAACGAGTTCTGTCCGGTCCCTGGTGTTGAACGCCCCCAGAGGAACGATGTAGTACCGCACGCGGTTGCAGTAGTTTCCGGTCTCGCAGACATACAGCAGCCCCTGGTGGTGCACCAGTGCGAACCGAGCGTCGTCTGTGTTGCTGTTGGCGGCACCGTCCTCGTCGACCTGGAACTCGCCGTAGGGATACATGCTTACTGATGCTGTATGACACCGCTCGCATTCACAATGGCCACGACATTATAGTCCTTCACGCTCCCGCTTTGGTCGCGTTCAGCGGTCGCTGCTCGGAAATGGGGGCGCGCTCATTTCGTGGGATCAGGATGAGCTACGGTGTCGGGGTATCCGTGATGCAGTAGAGGCTTTGCTCGCCGCGCAGGAGCAGGTCGTTGCCGACGATGACGGGGGACGCGGAGAAGGTGTCGTCGAGCTTGTTTGTGGCGAGCAGTTCGAACTGATCGCCGTGTCTGACCACGGCGGTGGTTCCGTTGCGGCCTGTAATGTAGATGCGGTTTGCGGCACCGACGGGCGACGCGAAGACGTTGTCGATTCCGCGCAGTCGCTTGCGGCCGTAGAGCGACTCGCCGGTCCCGGCGTTTACGCAGGTGAGGAAGCCCTGGCTGTGCTTGAGGAAATACAGCCTGTTGTCGTAGAGCAGGGGCGAGGGGACGTAAGGGGTGTGTCGGTCGCGACTCCAGACGACGGCGCCGGTGTCGGTGATGTCGCCTTTGGCGGCGGAAAGGCGGATGGCGAGCATGGCCTGCCAATCGTAGCTGTTGGCGACGTAAACGATGCCATCGGCTTCGACGGGGGATGCCACGACATTTCGGGAAAGTCCGGCGCACTCCCAGATGAGTTCGCCGGTTGCAAGGTCGTATCCGCGGACGCGTTTGGTGGCGGCGATGATGACCTGGTGCTTCCCGTCGTGCTGGACGATCAAAGGGGTCGACCAGGAAGTGATCTCGTCGCGGGCGACCTTCCAGCGGGTGTTGCCGGTGCGTTTGTCGAGGGCGATAACGAACGAGTCGGCCTGGTGATCCCAGTTGATGACGAGGGTTTCACCGTGGAGGGCGGGCGAGCTACCTTCGCCGTGGCCGTGTCGTGTCTTCATATCGCCGAAGTCCCGTTCCCACAGGAGGTTCCCTTTGAGGTCGAGACAGTAGAGTCCGCGCGAGCCGAAGTAGGCGAAGAGGTGGTCGCCATCGGTTATGGGTGAATTCGAGGCCCAGCTTCCGGTGACGTGCGTGCCTTCGTGGGGGTGCTCGTCTCGAACCACGCGCTGCCATAGAGTGCTTCCGTCGCGGCGGTCGATGGCGAGGACGACGAACTTTCGGCGGTATTTCGTGGGGAAGTTGTCGTGGGCGTCGGGATCCCACTCGGGTACCGGCTCGAGCTCATCGCCGTGCTGGACGGCGGCGGTGAGGAAGATATGGTCGCCCCAGACGACGGGTGTTGAATGTCCGAGTCCGGGGAGTGGGACTTTCCAGCGGATGTTGTTCGTCTCGCTCCACGTGAGGGGCGGGTTTCCGCGGGGAGCGATGCCGGTGGCGAGGGGGCCGCGCCACTGTGGCCATAGGGCGTCCGTGTTCAGGCCCTTCTGGCCTGCGAGCGCGGGAAGGGCGAAGATGGCAAGGCCCGTGACGATGGTGGTGGCGAAAGCACCTCGAAGAACGGGAGCTAAGGACGGAGGTTGACCGCTCCCTGACGGTCGCGGGTCAGTCTTCAGTGGCCCGCTCCCTGACGGTCGCGGCTCGGTTCTTAACGACACAAAGGGTCTCATCCGTAGTCGGCTCCACGGCCCGGCTTCGTTGGAGCGTGCCATCACGAGCCGAAGGCTATTCACGCTTCAGGGCGTCCTCGACTGCGGACACGACTTTGGCATCCGACGGCTTCACGCGCGGTTCGAAGCGGGCGATGATCTTCCCCTCGCGGTCAAGCAGGAATTTGGTAAAGTTCCAATGGATTTCGCCGGGAAACTGCGGGTTCGTCTTTTTCGAGGTAAGGAAGTCGTAGAGTGGGCAGGTGTCGGGCCCTTTGACGACGACCTTGGCGAACATGTCGAATTCGACGCCGTACCGGTCGGTGCAGAACTGTTTGATCTGCCGGTTGGTGCCGGGCTCCTGTTTGCCGAACTCGTTGGCGGGGAAGCCGAGCACGGCGAGGCCGTCCTTGGCGTAGCGGTCGTGGAGTGCTTGGAGGTCTTTGTATTGCGGGGTGAGGCCACACTCCGACGCGACGTTGACGATCAGAACGACCTTGCCGCGATAGTTTGCGAGGGGCGTGTCTTCGCCGTCAATGTTCTTCACGGTGAAATCGAGAACGCTGGTGGGTGTCTTGGTGTTCATCTTTCCGGTGCCCTTGTTTTCGTCTGAATGGGTCGGGTTCGGGTTGCCGGGGTGGGCAACCAATGTCGTCAAGACTGCTAACAGTTGAAACATCATGTGCTCTCCTCTCTATTTGGGACGCCCCACGGCGTCCGACAGCGAGCCTGACGCGCTGCCTCACGGTCGCGGCTCGGTTTCGGAGTACAATAGCGCTCTTTCGGCGCCCCGGGGTCGCGGCTCGCTTTCTTTAAGAACTCAGATCGAAAGCCATCATGTGCTTTCGATCGCGGACGTAAAGCGTCGTGCCGACCAGCGTGGGTGCGGCCCACGCGTAGGGTTCGGCGATCTTGGTGCGGGAATGGACGGTCAGTCCTTGCGGTGTGACCGTGGTTAGGGCGAGATCGCCGTCTTCATCCAGGAGGATCATTTTTCCGTCGCCGTAGAGGCAGTTGGCTTTCTTGAAGCCGCGCTCGCGCCAGGCGATCTTGCCGGTTCGCATTTCGACGCCCATGAAGAACGCGGGTCCGAAGTCGCCGCTGGAGCCGTAGACGTAGTCACCGAGGCGGATGACGTTGCCGTGGTGGACACGCATCTTTCGGGAGTACCACAACTGCTCGGGGAGTGTTTTGTCTCCCTTCTTAGCCAGTCTAATGACGCGGGCGCCGGAATCGTAGGCGGAGGAGCAGAACAGCAGGTCGGTTCCGTTCCAGACGGGTGTCGAGATATTGGCACCTTCGGGTTCGAGGTCGAGATGCCACAGCCGGTCGCCGGTGTCGGGATCGAGGCCGACGATGTCGTTTTGCATCAGGAAGACGAGATGGTCTTCGCTCTGGAAGTTGATGATAATGGGCGAGGCGTAACTTACAGGGAGATCCTCCGCCGTCCAGACGACGTTGCCAGTGGTCCGGTCGAATGCGACGAGGGACTGCGGTCGCGTTTTTGCGGGCTTCTCCGGTTCCTTCTGCTCGTCGCCTTCTGGGCTTTCCTGCTCGCGTTTGCGGTCGACGGCGACGATGAGGAGGTTCTTGTAGGCCAACGGACTGCAACCGTACCCGCGGCCGGGGATGGGTGCGTCGAACTCGGCGACCAGATCGTGCTTCCATTTCACGTCGCCGGATTTCTTGTCGTAACAGTGAAGGACGGCGTTGGTGCCGATGGTGTAGAGCTTGTCGCCGACTATGATCGGTGTGGCATGCGGGCCGGGGCCGAACTGTTTCATGAGTTGGGTCGACGGAGAGGCGTTCTTGTGTTGCCATAGTGTCTTGCCGCTGTCGGCGTCGACTGCGATGGTGAACTCGTCCTCTTCAACGCGATACATGGTGTAGAGGACGCCTTGATCGGCGATGATGGTGGAGTAGCCGTCACCGAGTTCGCGCTGCCAGAGTTTTTTGGGGCCGTCTTCGGGCCATTGGGTTGCAAGCCCCGTCGTTTGAACCTTGAAGTCACGCGTGGGGCCGCCCCATTGATGCCACTCGGCCGCGGCATGCGTGCAGCCTGCGCCCAGAACTCCCACGGCGAAGAGGGAGCGGAGGGCGGTGCCCGGGGGCGTGTTTGTCAGCAAGCGTCGTATCATGGCATGTCCTTTCTTTATCGTTCCGGTTGTGGGCCTTGTTTGCATGGTTTATGCGGGGCCCGAAGTCTGTCTTTCTGTTTGTGTCCGTCCACGTCATACGGGTTTGAATCGCAGGACCATGGCCGCACCGATTGCGGCGAGTATGATCCCCACGAAGAACAGCGGATTCGGTGGGTTGGCCGGTTTGTGCCAGATCATCGACACGATGGTGTTGACGATGGGTGCGCCGGCGAACACGACGGGGGCGACGAAGATCGGCTTCCCTCCGTACATCATGGCGAACACGATCCCAAGCGCACCCAACGCCCCGAGCACGCCAGCAAGCGTGGAGAGGGTCAGGCCGCGGTTCGTTGTGTCCAGCGGCTCGGGCTTACCCAGCAAAAGGTATGCGAAGACGGCGACCGAGATCAGGAAATAAGCGACGCCGACGCAAATGAACGCTCGTAGCGCCGCCGGTTTTGTGCCGAAACCGACTTGGCCGGCGTGGATGGTGGGGACATAGGCGCCCCAACAAAGAATCGTGCAAAGCACAAAGAACAACCAGAGTTTCATAGACGGCTCCCGGTTATCGTCGCCGGGTGTGAGCGGCGACGTCGACTACTTCATAGCTTCGAGTCTGGCTCGGAACTCATCGGGTATTCTGACGGCTTCGAACCTTCCGGCACGGGTGATGGAACACACCGCGGTGGTGCGACCTAGTGCGATCCGACGTCCGTCGCGGCGAAACTCGATCTCGTAGCTGACGGAGCGTTCGCC
>JASFUW010000203.1:0-8863 GCA_050050135.1 Phycisphaerae bacterium | reverse complement strand
CGCAAACACCGTTTCCGCAGCCGGGCTCGACGATGGTGACCTGGGCGGTGAGGATCTCGATCGGCTGAATGTAGTGCAGCTCGTCGTCGAACAAGGCCGTTGAAAGCTCCTCTGTGATGAAGCCGATGGTGAAGGTCCCTGCGGCATCCTCCGACACGTCGAGGATCAGCGTGGCGCCGTACTTGGCGGGCGGCGTATAGGGAATCGAATCCGTGGGGAGGAGAACCGTATCTCCCTGCCGGTACTCGACATAGTCGGCGTAGTTGTTGGTGTTGTTGATGCTGGGAACGCCGTAGAATATGTAGTCGGTCCGCGAGGTGTCCGTAAACCACCCGATCTCGGGGTCGTGGTTTGGGCCGGCGCACCGAAGCCACGTCTCGGTACAAATCTGCCCTTCGGGACAGTCGTCGTCGGTGGCGCAACCCGGCATCTCGAAGTCGCGGTCCCAGCCGAGCGGGAAAGCGGTCCCTGCTTCACCGCTTACAAAGCTGTAGACATCGAGATGCACCTGGAAGATCCTGAGCAGGTGCGGCCCCCAGTCCGCGGCGCGGACTTCCATCGTGACGTGCTGCCCGCCGCAGACGAGAATGATTTCGTGTCCATCGATCGCGTAGGTCCCTGTTGCGCTGATCGGAACCAGTCCGAGCGATGCGGCGTGCACCGGGATCGCGAACAGCGCGCACAGGCAACCCGATCGTATTCCCGTTTTCTTCGACATGACGGTACTCCTGAAAAGAGGGTTGGCGGGGACCAACGCAAGCACACCGACATTGTAGTCGCACGATCCGGGATTAGTCAAGAGCACGAACGATGTCGCGGGCCGGATGCCACGGATTATGCCCCGCGAGGCCGCCAAGCGCCGGCCACCTGGGCCGGCGACAGCGCGCAGAACCGCCCCTATGGACGCCGTTTCCTGGAAGCGACGGCCGAGGTGCATCGGCGCTCGGGGGCGAATCCGCCTAGTGCACGGTCACGCCTTAATTTGCGGGTTCCAGAAGACCGCTTCCTCACGGGCGCGGCTCGGAAAGAGGCCGCTCGCTACCCGCAAAAATACAGTTGACGCAGCACTAGTCTCCGAACCGACCGGTGTCCCGGACTCGCGTGACACGTTCACAATCGGCGGAACAACTGTTGTGCGACTCTCCAAGTTCACAAACGGAATTACCGCAGCCAGGTTCCACAACGGTAATCGAGACTGGAATGTAGTCGACGGGGAAACGATCGTAGACCGGGCTCATCATGAAACAACCATCGGGGCGGAACCCGACGGTGAACGTCCCCGAGGCGTCTTCCGACACATCCAGTATGAGGGTCCCGGCGTATTTGGGAGGCGCCGCGTAGGCGGGGTCCGTTCCCGTCTCCCAGACCAGGTCGGTCAGCCGGTAACCGAGCAGGTCAATGGCTTCGAGGAGGATGTCGTTTTGGAACACGTAGTCGGGACGCTCGTACGTGACGAACCAACCCTGCTCGGGGTCGTGGTCGGGCCCGGCGCATTTGTGGTGGAGCATGAAGCACACTTGTCCCGCCGGGCAGTCGGTGTCGTTCTGGCAGGGGTCCTGGATCAGCGGCCGATCCCAGCCGAGCGGATACGCGGTACCGCTGTCGCCACTGGTGAAGCCGGCCATGTCGACGGCCGACTGGAACAGGTGGAGACCGGCCGGACCCCACTCAGAAAGCTTGATCTCGAGCGTCACCTCCTGTCCGCCGACAATGGTGATCGCGTTTCCGTCGATCAAGTGTGGACCACCGGCATCCACGGGGACGAATTCCATTCTGGCCGCCTGTAGCGAGGTTGCGGCGAGAGCGAATAGACACAACGGCAGCGCACCGATTCTCTTCATCATGACAGTTCTCCTGACCCTAAGTAACTTGAACGGCACACCGGAAGGATTGGCGCATTCTATGCAAGCGTCCGAGAATAGTCAAGTCTTCGGGGCGAGAGCCGCGGTGCGGGCTGCATCTGGTGGCGGAATGCCGGACCGGGGGGTCCGCCGATCGCACGGATTCGTACCTGGCGGTGCCGGCTCGAAGCCACGTCCTTGACCAGTCGGGAAATGGGGAACCAGGGAAGCCGGTGCGGGTCAACCCGCGTTACGGCTGGTATGTAAGTGGGGGGCGGTTCGGTAAGATAAGCGTTTCGCCCATGGCCGAGTTCGAGGATGGGCACGGTTTTCTTCGGGAGTATCTGCAATGACTTTGAAACAGGCGGCGGTGACGGGCGTTCTGCTTGCGGCTGTAGTCGTTACGGGTCAACGGTCGCCTGCCCCTGAATCTGGCGAGGCCCACGCATCCGCCAGGATCGGCGACGTGGCCTGGATTGCCGGTCACTGGACGATGGAGAAGACCGGTAGCCAGCTCGAAGAGACCTGGGCCGAGCCGAGCGGCGACTGCATGATGGGCATGTTCCGCTGGGTCAAGCAGGGGAAGGTGTGGATCTACGAGCTTCTTACGATCCGCGAGGAAGCGGGCACGCTGGTGTTCCGCTTCCGCCACTTCGGTGACGACCTGGCGTCATGGGAGCCCAAGACCGAGCCGCTGACGTACTGGCTGAGCTCGATCAAGAAGAATGAAGCCGTCTTCACCAACCCGGACAGCGACTCGCACCGACACTATTCGTTCACTTTGAGCGACGATGCCAAGACCATGACAATTCGAGTCGGCGCCTTTCGCGACGGAGAGATTCAGACGAGTGATTTTCGGTACACGCGCAGCTAGTCGGCTGGTGAGGGGTCTTGGTCAAGACCACCGCGGCGGGCAGACGACGGTGGGAGCCGGACTCGGGCAGGAGGCCCACGACATGCCACAGCGAACACGGCGACGCCTCGGCGTCAGAGAAGCGATCGAGCTGCGCCGCTCGGGTGGACCCGCCACGTCGCGCCCGGCCCGTCACCTGCCGCGAATGCGGACGTCGGGGGCGGGGCATATCGCCGGTGCGTCGGGGGCGGCGAACGCACTTGCCGTTCCCGCGACCCAAGCGACCGAGAACCCGTACGCGGTGCGTTTCGTATCGGTGCTGCTGGGGATAACGGCGGCGATGGCGCTGTGCGGTCTTACGATCCGGCTGCGCGGGGCGTTCGCGGAGACGGGGCTCCCCGTAGATTTCGTGGGTCGTACTGTCATCGGCACGGCACTGCTATCGCTGGCGCTCGGGGTGCGCGTTCCGCAACAAATCGCCTGGTGGGTATGTGTTCAAGCGCGGCGGCGGGTGTTCGGCGTGGGACGTTCTTCCGGGGTTTCGAGCCTGCTGCTGACGCCGGCGCCGGGCGACAAACCGCTGTACTGGGTGGTCCTGTCGATCGTCGCGCTGTGCGCCGGGGCGGCGACGGCGCTGATGCCGTTGATGACGGGAGCCGCTCTGTCGCTGCGCGAATGGATGCTCGCCGAGTTTCTCTGGTCGCCGACGTCGCTCGCCATCCTCCAGACGGTACTGACCCTGACGATCGTGGTCGTTCCGGTCTCCATCACGGGTTTGGCGTTTTCGGGCATGCACCATCTCACCTGCCCGCAGGAACGATGGGACATACGGGCGTGTACGTGGCTGCTGATCGGGGCGGGCATCGGCGCTGTCTCGGCTTCGAGAATCGCGGCGGCCGTGCCTGAGGGGAACGTGGTCATGGTGGCTGCGGCGCTCCCGGCGCTCGTCGTCGCGTTGGTGGCGGCGGTGTCGAAGGTCGAGCAGGAACCCAGCGAACGGCTGACGGTGCCCGGGAGCACGCTTCCGATCTGGACGGACCGTTGGTCGGTGCTGGTCCGGGTTGGGGTGGTGCTCATCGGCGGCGGTTGTGCCTATGCGACGGCATTTTGGCTGAGGCAGCCGGACGCGGTCGGGCGCGCGGCGCAAGCGTTCCCCGTCGTGCTGCTCGCGGCGCTGGGGTTGGGCGTGGCAGCCGGGTGTCAACTCAGACGCAAAGCCCTGCGATCGATCGGCGGATTCGGGATGGCGTGCGTAGCTGCGGGCGCGGTGTTGACGGGGGTCTCCGGTTTTTTCCATGTGCAGCAGACCATTTCCTCCTCATCTGCCCTAATTCTGGCGTTCTTCAGTCTTTTCGGGCTCGGGTTTGCGACGGCCTACGGACAGCAGGCGCTGCTCAACCGAGTAGCGAATCGCTCGGTGGAGGGTGCCAAGACGCTTGCCCATACGCTCGTGTGTGCGTCGATTCTGATGTGGTTCGGCGAGCCGGTTGCCAATCATCTCGCGGGACGCCTGCTCTCTTTTGCCTTCCTCGCGATCTGCTTACTCGGTCTTGGCGGCGTGTTGATCGTGTATGAGCCGGACTACACGCTGCGGTCGAGGCGGATTCGACTGTTTGCGGTGTTCGCGTGCCTCGGGACGATGCTCGCGATCCTCGCACCGCCGGGCGCGTCGGCGATGAAGTAGGTCCCGGCCGACGTCTGCCGACCCGCCGCACGTTCGATTGTGGGACACCACGAAATTCCCCCCGTGCGGGGTCGAAATGTACAGGGCGGGCGGGTTTTGGCATATCGTGCGACGGGCTGCGACCCGTTTCGCCAGCCATTGTTCGAGGTGCGAGAAGAGCAGGAGAATCCCATGCGACGAACGCGAAACGCTTGGACCGAGGGATGGTTGCGTTACTCATTGGGCGTAGTAGTACTGGCAACGTGTCTTCGCGTCTGGATCGGTCCGGCGACAATCCTCCCGGAAGCACAGGCACAACTTCCCGACAGTGCAAAGCAGCGAAAGCAGCTTGTGGCTGAAACGCAGCGCACGAACCAGCTCTTGCTGGAAATCAAGACCCTGTTGGCGGACCAGACGCTTAACGTGCGGGTGGTAGGTGCCGATAACCAAGCGCCTGCGCCCGCGCCGCGTGGCAGCGGTGGCTAGCTGCGCCGAACGCGCCAGCGCGTCACCGCGCGTGCACGGACCGATGTGATGGAAGTATGCGCCGCGGTCGTGGGCCAAGGGGAGCGAACGCCGCGACCGCCGGCACGTAGGCCGGCCGATCGCGCGAACGCTTATAACGCCACGAGGGCATGGTATGGCATTCGCTCGGTCCACGACCCGAAGATCCGCGACCTCGGACAAGGCGAAACAAACAGTCACCGCGGGATCGAAGCGTCGTTTGCGGATGCGGCACGCTGCGGCCGGCCGTACACAGGCGCGATTCGGCGTCGGCGTGGTGTTTCCGCTTGTGTACCTGCTCGTCTGCTTGGCGATGTCGCCGGTTGCATCCCGTGCCCAGGACGAACAGTCCGATGAGGCGGATTCGACCTGGCCTGGGACGGCGTTCAACGTGACCGACCGCGGCACCGTGCGCATGCACGTGGCGGACATGCCGCTCGCCACCGCGTTGCACCTGTTGTCCTTGCAAGGACAGCGCAACATCGTCACCTCGCCGGATGTCAAGGGCAGTGTGACGGCCAACCTGTACGACGTGACATTCGAGGAAGCGCTTGAGGCGATTCTGGCGGCCAACGACGCGGGTTTCGTACGCGCGGACAACTTCATCTACGTCTACACCAAGCAGGAACTTCAAGAGATGGCGGCGGCCTCGGTGGGTCCGCCGGTAACCCGCGTTTACCGTCTTAACTATATCTCCGCGGACGACGCTCGGGCGTATGTGAAGTCGATCATCGCGAATCTGGCTCGCGACGCGGGGAGTGACAAGAGCGAGGATTCCATCGCAACGCCGCCACAACCGGCGAGCGGTCTGAAAAGCGACGCCAACGACGGCGGAGGCATCGCCAACGCGTTGCAGGACTTCATCATGGTTACCGCGACGCCGGAGGTTCATGAGCGCGTCGCGGCGGTGTTGGCTCAGCTCGATGTTCGACCGAAGCAGGTGCTCATTGAGGCGGCGATCCTTCGGGCCGAGCTGACCGACGATAACGCGTTGGGCATCGATTTTTCGTTGGTCGGGGGCGTCGATCTGGAGCTGATGACCCCGCGGTCGAACGGCCTGGCGGATCTGAGTCTCGGGCCGCTGCCCGACAATCGCTATGAGCGGTTCAACGGCATCGCCAGCACCGACCTGAGTGGGGACGTTCCGGACGGCGGACTCACCGTGGGGATCATCAAGGACCATGTGGCGATCTTCCTCCGCGCGTTGGAGGAGGTTACCGACACGACGGTGCTGGCCAATCCGAAAGTGCTGGCGCTGAACCGACAGAAGGGGCAGGTGATTGTCGGTCGGCGCGACGGGTTCATGACCACGACCGTCACCGAGACGCAGGCGATTCAAAGCGTCGAGTTCCTGGAGACGGGAACACAGCTCATTTTCCGACCGTTTATCAGCGAAGACGGATTCGTCCGTGTCGAGTTGCATCCGGAGGACAGTGTGGGGTTCGTGAATGCCCAGGGACTGCCGTCCGAACAGACCACGGAAGTGACAACCAATGTCATCGTCCGCGACGGCGAGACGATCCTGATCGGCGGGCTTTTCCGTGAAGTGACCACGGACAGTCGGTCGCAGGTTCCGGGGTTGGGCAATCTGCCGGGGGTCGGGGCGTTGTTCCGTTCCAACGCCGAGGCGAGTTCTCGGGAGGAAGTGATCATCCTGCTCACGCTCCACGTCGTGAAGGATCGCGAGGCGTACGCGGCTGCGTCGCGGGAGCAGTACGAGACGCTCGAGCGCATGAGGGTCGGTGCTCGGAAGGGTTTGATGTGGCACGGACGGGAACGAATGGCCCAGGCTCAGTATCGTGCCGCACTGAAGGCGTTCGAGACGGGAGACAGCAAGAAGACACTATGGCACCTGAACATGGCGCTGCACAACAACGCCCGGTTCGTGCCGGCGATTCGGCTGAAGGAGAGGCTTCTCGGCGCGCGGGCATGGGAGGAAGACGGGACGGGTGGGCGGACGTTCCTGGACATGCTGATCTCGAAGGAGAGAGGATACGGGACGCGCCCCTTCGGTCGACCACAGCCTGCAGCGCCGAGCATCGAGAAGCGTCCGGATGCGGCGGCCGAGGAGACGCGGCATGAGAGCAAGAGCTCCTAGAACGAGAAAGGCGATGCACGTGAACGTGACACGCTCGATTGCCGGTTGGTCTCTCGGCTTGCTCGTGCTTGCGGCCGGGTGCAATACGATGAGCCACTCGACGGCCAAAGTTCAGGCACACGAGCGGTGGAACCAGGTTCGGGGGCAGATCAAGCTGCAACTCGCGGAGCAGCAGTATGAGTCCGGGATGGTCGAGGACGCCGCGGTGACGCTTCGCGAGGCGATCAACCTCGATCCCACGCAGCCGGCAGCGTACGCCCTGCTGACCGAGGCTTACCTCGAGCTGGGCAAGACCGCGAGCGCCGAGCAAGCCCTGACTCTGGCTGACCGCGCTGGACTCTCGTCGGCTGCTCTGACCTACCTAACGGGCGTGATCCATGAGCAACGCGGGCGGCTCGGGGATGCGGTAGAAGCATACGGTGACGCGCGAGAGCTCGACCCGCGGAACGTGGATTATCTGGTCGCACAAGCGGAGTGTCTGGTTTCGCTCGGCAAGCCTGATGCAGCGATCGCGCTTTTGAACGAGAATGCCGACCGGATCGATAATGACGGAACTTTGTCTGCGCTGGTCGGACACATCGCGGTCATGCTGGACAAGAGCGATCTGGCTACGGAGCGGTTTGGTGATGCGCTGGCGGCCGACACGGGCAGCAAACTCGTGGCCGAGGAACTCGGGCGGTTGCTGGTTCGCACGGGTCGATGCGAAGAAGCACTCGCGCTGTTGAACCCGCTGGTCGATGGGAAGGGTCAAAAGAGCGCCGGCGGGACTATTCTACGCGCGATCGCGACATGTCAGTTGGCGCTTGGTCACCCGGCCAAGGCGAGGACGACGCTTGTCGAGTACGCGCAATCGAGCCCGGACGACGCACCCGCCCAGTTGATCCTCGCCAAGGCGGCGCTCGCGTGTGACGACATGATGACGGCACTGCGAGCGGTCGACCTGGTGCGGCAGCGTCAACCGAACGAGCCGGAGTTGTGGTTGGTGCGTGCGGCGGTCAATTTTAAGCGTGGCAAGCTGATCGCCGCGGCGTCCGACCTGTATGACGTGCTGCAAAACGACCCGAACGACGTCGACGCTCACTGTCTGCTGGCCGAGGTCATGCGAGCCCGCGACCAAGCCGACGCCGCCCGCACCCACTTCGAGCAAGCCCTCAGACTCGACCCCGACTCAATCTGGGCGACACAGGGTCTGAAAGCCCTGACCCACCGCGACGCAGCCCCCATGCCCGTCGATCCGGGCGCCGAGCAGAAACTGACCTCGGCGCCGGACCGTTCCGCCACCGGTGGATGACGACCGTAGTCAGCGGGTACGTTGCCCAGCAGTTTCCCGCCGTCGCCCAAGTCGGAGTTGCGTTCGGGTCGCGCGACTATGACTTCCTGCCGGTCAGCACGAAATCAGCCGCGTGCCCGCCGATCATGTTGCTGGCGGCGTTCGTGTTCCCGGAAACGAGCGAGGGCATGATCGACGCATCGACAACGCGCAGACGCTCGACACCGTGAACGCGGAGTTGGTTGTCGACCACCGCCGACCGATCCGAGGTGCTGCCCATCCTGCAAGATCCCACGTAATGGAAGTCCGAAACCGCGTACTTCTTGAGAAAGGCGATCAACTGCTCGTCTGTGGTCACATCCTTGCCCGGGAGAGTTTCGTCCCCGAGCCAAGCGGATTTCGCGGCGAACGTATCGGCGATCGCGCGTACCATCTTGAGACCGCGAAGGGTGGTATCAACGTCTTGCGTCGCGCAGAGCAAGTTCGGCTGGATCATGGGTGGGTCACGGTAGTCGTTCGATGCGAGGGTCACGGAACCCGTCGCCGCAGGATGGAGCACAATCGCACCAATACCGTACTGGTCCTTGCCGAAACCCGGATTGGCCTTCATGTAGAAGGTCTGAACCTCGAAGTC
>JASFUW010000202.1:0-8864 GCA_050050135.1 Phycisphaerae bacterium | reverse complement strand
GAGCCATCGGTCACCCCTTGTGCCCCACGCCCGCCCGGTGCCACACCACCAGGCCGCCAATCAGCTCCCGAAATCCAAGATCCAACAACCTGGTGAGAAATGCGGGCTAGAACGCGAACTTTACAGGCGGGGGATGAGACCTGTCGGAATGGGCTGATGTCAGCGCTTACGCAGTATTTACGCAATAAGGAATGAACCTGGACAGATTTTTGCGGCCATCGCCGTCCGCAGACTGTGTCGCTCGTGGCGTCGCGGGAATCGGATTCGGCGTAGCCGATGTTCTCCTCGGGTTCGGGAGCGACGCGCGAGGCGGCGGCAAAGTAAGCTTGACGGGGCGCGATGGGCTACCGCGTAGTGCCCTGCTTCATGCGATGGTAGACCCAAGAATCGAACCAGGTCCAGGCACGTGCGGCCCGACGTGCTAGCCACCGATGCCTTTCACGGGCGGCGGTATTCCCGATGGCGCCCGGATGGCCAAGATTAGACTCGCTCGCTGGCATCATCGCTCATCGTTTAGATAATCGGGACGAGAGCAAGCGACAGAATCGTGCCAGGGAGGGCTCAGCATCAGTCCGGCGGCCATGCTCGCACGGTTCGAGTCGGTCGCGTCGTACGGCTTGGTGCATACTCCCGGACCGTGAGCGACACGACTGAGATCTATCGCTGGCCCAACAGGATGGAGGAACCCAATGCGAACCACCGCCAAGACGCATGCCGGTCGCAGGCTGATGCTGAAGGATCGCCTGTCTCGACTTACCTACCGTCAGGCTTGTCGACTGCTGGGTACCGGCGCAGAGCAACTCATACGCCGCGGCGGAGCCTATGACATCGACATCGGCGGTGATGTGTATCTCTGTGACGACCTGTTCCGCCTGAATCTTAACGGAGCCGTGGTCACCGTCACGTCGATGGCTGAAGCCGACCAACATCTGCGCTGGAACTGTACGCAATGCCAGACGGCTTGCGAACACGTCGGCGCGGCGCTGTCCCTGATCCTAGAGGAGAAGATGGCGTTGGGCTTGGCCGCACCGCCGCCGGAGCGCGTTCCGGTGGAGAGCCTCGGCGAAGAGGAACTCGTCCAGCGGGCGATCGCCGAGCGAATGGAGCGGGCCCGCACACAGCGAATGACCGTCCGGTCGACTGAACCGAAGAAGCTGTGGACGGACTATCTGGTCACCAGTGCTGAATCGGGAAAGACCTATCGGGTGGCCTTGCGCGGCTGGGAGCCCGGCGATTCCTATTGTTCCTGCCCCGACTTTCGCAAGAACACCCTCGGCATCTGCAAGCACGTTTTCGCCGTTCAAGCCAGAGTCAAGCGGCGGTTCCCGGAATCAGTGCGGCGGCGGCGGTTTTTGCCCGGGAGCATCGCAGTTCACCTGCTTTACGGTAAGGACGTTGAACTCCGACTGCTGCTCCCGAAACGGCTGGAGGACCGGGTCGAGCGAATCGTGCAGCCGCTGCGCGGCCGCGCTATTCACGACGTTCCCGCCCTGGTGCAGACCATCGGGGACTTGGAGAAGCTGGGTCACAGAGTGACCGTCTACCCCGACGCAGAGGAATACATTGATCAAAAGCTGTTTCTCAACCGCGTCGACTCCACGGTGGCCAAGATCCGCAGCGACCCCGAGGGGCACCGGCTGCGCACAGAACTTCTTAAAGTCGATTTGCTGCCGTACCAGTTGGATGGGATCGCGTTTGCAGTCGGGGCCGGTCGTGCGGTCCTCGCGGACGACATGGGGCTGGGCAAAACCATTCAGGGTATCGGAGTCGCTGAACTCCTCCGACGCGAAGCAGGGATCGGGCGAGTGCTGGTCGTATGCCCGGCCACGCTGAAGTCGCAGTGGCGTAGTGAGATGCAGCGGTTCTCCGAGCGCGACTGCCAACTCGTTTTGGGCAAAGCGGCTGAGCGGGCTGGCCAATACGACAGCGGCTGCTTCTTCACCGTCTGCAACTACGAACAGGTGTTGCGAGATATCCTACCTATAGAGAAGGTCGACTGGGACCTGATCATCCTGGACGAGGGGCAGCGTATCAAGAACTGGGAGGCGAAGACCAGCCGCGTCATCAAAGGTCTGAGATCACCATTTGCCCTCGTGCTTTCCGGCACGCCGCTGGAGAACCGCCTTGACGAGCTGTACTCCGTCGTGGAGTTCATCGACGATCGCCGGTTGGGCCCGGCGTTCCGCTTCTTCAACCGGCATCGTGTGGTGGACGACAAAGGCTACGTGCTGGGCTACAAGGACCTCTCCGCGTTGCGCGAGCGACTCCGGCCGACTCTCTTGCGACGCACCCGGAACTCGGTCATGCGTGAACTCCCGCCGCGATCGACGGAAGTGGTTCGCATCGCGCCGACGGACGAACAATTCGAACTTCACCAGGCCAATCTGCGTATCGTGCGCACCATCGTCCGGAAGCCTTACATCAACGAAATGGACCTGCTTCGTCTTCGTAAGGCCTTGCTCATGTGCCGCATGACCGCAGACAGCACCTTCCTGGTAGACAAGAAGGCACCGGGATACTCCAGCAAGCTCGAGACGCTCGACGACCTGTTAGGCGCACTGTCGGCCGAGGAGGACCGCAAGATCGTTCTGTTCTCCGAGTGGACGGCCATGCTCGGCCTGATGGAAGGGCTGATCAAGAAGCACGGTATGGATTATGTCCGTCTCGACGGTTCGGTACCACAGAAGCAACGGCAGCCGATCGTCCGGCGCTTCCAGACCGATCGGGACTGTCGGTTGTTTGTCACGACAAACGCAGGTGCAACCGGACTCAATCTGCAGGCTGCCGACACGGTTATCAACGTGGACTTGCCCTGGAATCCGGCCGTGCTCGAGCAGCGCATCGCCCGCGCCCATCGTATGGGGCAGAAGCGCCCCGTTCAGGTGTTCGTGCTCGTCACCGAAGGTACGATCGAAGAAAGCCTCCTCACCACTCTTTCTGCAAAGCATGATCTTGCCATGGCGGCGCTGGACCCCGATTCAGACGTTGATGCGGTAGATCTGATGAGTGGCTCGGAAGAGCTCAAGAGTCGACTCGAGGTTCTGCACGGAGCCAAGCCCGATGCGCCAGTCGACGAAAGTGAGAAATCCCGTCAAGAAGTGCTGGCTGCGCGCACAGCCCGGCGCGAACAGGTCGCCATGGCCGGTGGACAGCTCCTCGGGGCTGCGTTCTCTTTCGTCGACCAGTTGTTGCCTCCGAGCCGCGATCCGGACCAGTCGCGGCGTCTCACTGAGACCGTCAAGAAGCGCCTTCTCGAATGTATGGAGCAAGATGAGCAGGGTCGCATGAAGCTGACAGTCACACTGCCCGACGCCGACACCGTCGATCACCTGGCGGATTCGCTTGCTCACCTGCTGGAAGTTGGGTCCTGAGGACGTGGACCGGCATCCAAACACATCGCTACCAAAGTACCTGTGACGATCGATCAGCTAACGGGGTGACGGTCAACCCCGGTTGAGCTTGTGGCGTGCGTGATCCGGTCGCCTAGTCTTTCGACAGTTCCTCTGGCGGATCGAACGTCCCGTCGGGCAGCTTGTCGAACGAGACCTCCCTCACGGTCGTGACCATTTCCTGCATGCCTCCGACGTCCGCGGTGAATGCGGTTGGCATGACTTCGCCGTCGAACGTGTCGAACGCGTCCACGATCTGCCTCATCTCCAGTGGCCCCATGTTCGAGTGAACCGTGCCGATCCAAGCGACGGGCAGAAATGTGGCCGCGTCCAGAAAGTGGGTCTCGACCTCACCCGATGGACTCGTCATCCGAAGCTCATGACAGACCTTGTCGTCGACTTTCGTCTGTCCGACGTACACGATCGAACGATGGTGCTTCTTGGGGGTCAAGGCTCCGTAGAAGTCGGCGCGAGCCAGATAGTCCGCGCGGCGCTCCTCGTCCATGATCTTGGTCCCTTCCTGCGGACTCACCTCCCACGCAATGGTCCCGTCGTATCCCCGCTCCATCTTGCCCATTCCGGGCAGCACCATCCGGTCGATGCGCTTATTGGGCGCAGCCGCAAGCTCCTCGAACGTCCCGTGGATCATGCCTCCCATGACCCGCTTTCCGCGAATCGTGCGATAGCTGTGCCGGCGCATCGCGGTTTTGCCACCCGTCGCCTCCACCATCTTCGCCCACACCTCCATAGCTTTGGCGTCATAACCCGGCGGGTCCGGCTCTTCGGGGAGAGTGCGGGACGGGATTCTTGACTTGAGCCCGGGACTCGCACCGGCGGCATCAGCGCCGATTTGCTTCTTCGGGTGCGTCTTTGCCGCCGCCGCGCGTCGCGCTTTCAACGCCTCCGGTGGCTCACCGGCCAGGCGGGCGGCCTCCTGCACGCCGGCCTCGAGAATCGGATCCGCACCGGCGGAATAAGGCCCGACCTCCGAAACGACGACGTCCGGTGACACGCCCTTGAACTCCAGCAAATCCGTGTGCTCGCCCAGCGTGAAGCTCGGGAACATCAGCGACATCCCGAACCCCACGTCCGCCGTCGAAACCGGAATCACCGCACCTGCGGTACGCTCGCCGACCAGACTCCCCAGCGCCAGCTTGCGGAATTCATAAGCGATAACCTCCTTCGCACTCCGCGTATGACCGTTGATCAGGGCGACCACCGGTTTGGTCCAGCTCGACGTGGTTCCGTCCAGCACCTCCAGCATGCGCGGTACCATAAACCCGTTGCCGCCCCGCCCGCGCAGGTCGAGCACGAGCGCATCGCATGACGCAAGCTCGCCCTCGAGCACTTGCTTGAGCAATTCGTCCGGACCGGACATGTAGATCAACCAGAAGTGAATCACCCCGATGCGTTTTCCGCCGTGCTCGACGACCCGGACGCTCGCTTTCGTCGCCTCCCAGGAAGAATACGGCGCGCAACGAACTTCGAGGTCGGTGTACTTGCCCGGCGCCAGCTCGATCTTCAGCTTCAGCACGTCGCCTTCCGCACCCTTCACAGACCGTACCGGCGGGTCTGGAAGAAAGGCGTCGTCCGTTCGGCACCCGAGTCTGGGCGAGTCCTCCACGATCACGCCGTCGATCAGGACGATCCGGTCCCCGCGGCGAAGCCCAGCCGAAGCGGCCGGGCCTTTCTCCAGCACATTGAACGCATATTGCTTGCCGTCGTACTCGATCAACTCGAACCCGAACGTAGGGACCGAAACACCACTGAGTTCCTTGTGCATACCGTCGAACACATCCGACCGGATCAGTGCCGTATGCGTGGCGGGTATGTTCGACAGGAATGCCTGGACCACGTCGCACTCCGCTTCGAAATCCGCAGCTTCGGCGGCCCGCTTGCGGTACCGCTCGATCACTTTCGGAAGCTCGTTCTGACGAAAATCTTCATCGTAGAACCGCTCCGCCAGAACGGCCGCCACGTTCTCGAAAAGACCTTCCTCGGCGCGGCCCGCGTCGTCGGCCGCACGGATCGGCAGCGCAATGCACAACGCCCCCGCCAAAATCAACGATGCTCGCTTCATCATTCCATCTCCACATACCTCGAGACAACCCACTCCGATGGCAATCTTTTAGTGCGACACGCACTATACGCGACCAAGGACGTGTTCGCCACTCCGGTCCTGTCGATAAGCGTCTAATTGCGGTGCCGAAGCCGCGTCAGTGGGCGCCCAATCGCCGGTTTGCAGGGTCAACCTATCAGGGAAGCCCGACCCCCCGAGGTCATTCCGGCGAGCTTCATACAATTTCAGACAACAACGAGCGCAGCCATTTGATGCGGACTCTCAACGTCGCCGCGACACACCGCCCGGTATAGGTGCTGTAGGGTGGATCAGCGTCCGCCAACTCGCGCAACGCCGGCTTCATGCGCGCGAGGCTCGCCTCGAGTCCCGCGATCGACTCGGTCAGGAACTTGCGCGCCGCGCCGGGCGAAACCGCACCCAGCATGTGAACTCGCGTCAGGATCGGATCGAACGGGATGCCGAAGTCCGTCGGCCCGGGCTCAAGAATCCACCGACGCAACGCCCTGGTCCCTCGGGTCGTAGCCTTACAGATGCGATGCGTACGTTTCCCCGTGCTTTCGGTCTGGGCTGAAATCAACCCCTGATGCTCCAGTCGACGAATCAAAGGATAGATGGCTCCCGTGCTTCCGCTGAACCGGGGGGTGGGCGACTGCGCGACAATCTGTCGGATGCGGTACGGCGTGCACCCTCCGGTCCGTCGCAGCACGAACAGCACGGCCGCTTCCAGTTCACTGATCTGGTCCATGCCCGACAATATATCCACTCTGCCGTTTCACGAACAACCGCCCTGCTTCTATGAGCGCAAGAACGCGAGCCGCGCTTCCCCCGTGCCGTTGGGTGCACCGCGACATCATCCGGAATACTCATTTTCGCAGCGCGCATCGAGGGCCGACTGCTTGCGGAGAGAGACCCTCGCGTGGTGCTGCACGCGAGGTTTCAAACGCCGGGCCCGATCCACCATCCAGGCTAGACGGCCCCACGCAGGACGTTAAGATTCGCTCGGCGTGACGACGATAAAGCCCTCGGGCTCAGAGCCGCGCTGATGCGAAGGGGCAACGATGAATCTCCTGGACCAAGCCTTTCAAAAAGCCGTTGAAGTGCTGCGCATGAACGTGACCGAGCGCGGCTTCAGTGCGTGCAGCCCGCGTTACGACGAGGACCCGGAAAGCAATTATCGGAGCGTCTGGGCACGAGATTCAGCCACGACGCTCATGTGGTCTCTTCCTCTCGGTGACACGGAGCTGACCGAATGTGGTCGCCGATCCCTCGAGACCATCCTGGGCGCGCAATCCCGCGACGGACACCTGCCCAACTACGTGGACATCGCCACGGGCGAACCGCAATTTGGTGGAATCGGCAACATCGCCGGAATTGACAGCGCCCTTTGGGTCGTCATCGCCGCGTGGAACTACGTCAACGTTACGGGTGACACCGAATTCGCGCGTACGCACTTCGACACGATCCATCGCTCGATGAAATGGCTCAGAGCACACGACTCCAACAACTGCGGTTTGCTCGAGATTCCCGAAGCGTCCGACTGGACCGACCTGTTCCCCCGGTCGTACAACGTGCTTTACGATGAAGTGCTCTGGTACCGGGCGACCGTCGACTTCGTCGAGCTCAGGCGGTTGAACGCGCGACCCGTCGGCCGCTATATCAATCGAGCCGCCCGCATCCGCAAGATCCTCAACGACCAGTTCTGGCCAACGCCCGACACGCTTCAACAGAGCACCGAGTCCTTCGCCCGCACCCAGTTCAGCATGGGGCGGGCACGATACCTCATCGCCCAGATCACCCCGTTCGGGTTCAGTTGGCGGTGTGATGTTTTCGCCAATATCATCGCGTCGCTCTACGGCGTGCTCAGCGACGAGCGGGCGGACCGCGTGCGGCAATTCCTCAGCCAGATCGCGATCGACCAGCCGCATCCCGTCAGAGTTCTTTACCCGGTCATTCATCCCGGCGAGCCGGACTGGCGCGATTACTTCCTCGTGAACCTCCAGAATCTTCCGTACCATTATCACAACGGCGGTATTTGGCCGTTCGTCGGCGGGCTGTGGGTGCGCTTCCTGGACCGCCTCGGTCAGCATGACCACGCCAAGGACGCGCTGCGGCGGTTGGCTGAGGTCTGTCGCGCAGGCGTGGAGCGTGAATGGGAATTCACCGAGTGGGCACACGGCCACACCGGCCGCCCGATGGGCAAGGCATACCAGGCGTGGAGTGCAGCCTCGTACGTGGCGGCGTATTTGCGTTTTCAGGGTGACAAGTCGATCGAAGTCGCTCAGAAGCGGCCCGACGAGCTCACCCAGAGGGATGACTCAGGTCTGGCACCAATGGTCACGGACGATGCCGTCAATCTTGATTCATCCGCGCTGAACGCGCCGGACTCGGACTGACCGCGCGACGGGCGATCGACGACTGCCCACGAGCCCGCCTCAACCCTGGAACCGCGCCCGTAACGCCTGAAGCTCCACGCCCAGATCAGGCATCGCACCCTTCCGACTTGCGACCAGTCCGCCCACCTCGTTCGCGAAGCGGGCGACCGCCGCCAGAGGCCACTTCCACAGCAATCCGCACATAAGCGCCGCCGTGAACGCGTCACCGGCGCCGACGGCGTCGACGACCTCGACACGGTGTCCGCGCTGTTCGACGCGGGCCTCATCGGTCACCAGCAAGCAACCCTTCGGTCCGCGGGTGATGCAAACGAGTTGGATATCGAAGCGTGAAAGCAAACGCTCGCCGCAAACCGCCGCCTCGGATACCCCGAAGTCGAACAGGTCGGCCACCTGTTTAGCCTCATCCTCGTTCAGCTTGACGACGGCACATCGATCCAGCGATCGCTCGATGGTAGCTCGCTCGTACCAGGGTGGTCGCAGGTTCACGTCATAGAGAATCAGAGCGTCCGGCGCACCGCTAAGTAGACGGTGTATCGCATCCCGCGATGGCGGCGAGCGCTGAGCGAGCGTACCGAAGCAAATGGCGGAAGCCCGCTCCGCCGCCGCCCTCAACGCCCCGTCGAACTCGATATAATCCCAGGCTACCTCCTCGTGGATTGTGTACTTCGGGTGATCCGGCTCGGTATCATCGACCGTCACCGTGCCGGTTGGACGAAACGCGTCGCGCTGAATCAGCTTAGTGCCCACGCCGGAATCGTCGAGCGCGGCGACCAGGGCGTCTCCGTCATCATCCGCCCCGACGCGTGAGCACACGTCGCCTCGTGCGCCAAGCTGCGCGGCGTGGAACGCGACGTTCGCCGGCGCCCCGCCGGGCCGCCGGACATCGCCGAAGCAGTCCCACAACAGCTCGCCGACACCGAGAATGCTATGACCCGACGTGCCTTCTGCTATCATCAATTCGCGACCCCCTCCACCGCACCACCCTTGTCGGGAAGTTGCTTG
>JASFUW010000201.1:0-8867 GCA_050050135.1 Phycisphaerae bacterium | reverse complement strand
ACGGTGATTTTCTTTTCGATCCCCTCCAGGACGCGGTCGTTCGCACTCTCCACCCCGATGTGGACCATCCACATGTTCATCTTCTTGAACAGCTCAGCCAGTTCGTCGTCCACCTTGTCCGATCGCAAGTTGGTCTGGAAATAAAGGTCCTTGTGGCCCAGGTCGATGATCGCTTGGCAAACCTGCTTCGCCCACGGCAGTGTCACGTTCAGTTCATCCGAGACGAACTTGATCTCCCGCACACCGAGCTGATAAAGCCAATCCACCTCTTGCGCCACGTTCTCCGGCGACCGCATGCGCACGAAAGGTTTCGCCGCGCGCCATACCGGCAGCGAACAGAAGGTACACTTGTACGGACAACCCCGGCTGACCACGATGCAGCTCTGCCGGTTGGACTTGCGATAGTGCTGCCCGACGAACTTCGAGAAGTCGATCCGGTCCCATGCCAGAAACGGCAGCGCGTCGAGGTCCTCAACGGCACGAGGCTTGGCCGTTCTGATGATCCCCTCAGCCGTGCGAATCAACAGCCCGGGAATGTGCGAGAAGTCGTCCCGCCCGCGCACCAGCTCGTTCGCGATGTCAGCCAGGGTCATCTCGCCCTCGCCGATGCATACCAGGTCAGCCGATGTCTTTTCCATGACGTCGTCCGGGACCGACGTCGGGTGCGGCCCGCCGGCGATGATCAGCATCTCCGGAAACCGCCGCTTGAGTTCGTTGATCGTCTCGTACGCCACGCGCTGCGTGAGAAACGCGAAGCTCAACCCATACACTCTGGGTCGTTCCTGTTCGATCAACCGGATATGGTCCTCCATCGAATGAAACTGATCGAGGAAGAGCACGTCGTCGCACGCAAGCTGCGTGTGCTTTTCCAGATAGGATATCAACTGCAAGATGCCCAGGTTCGGGTACGCTTTGTCGTAGTCGTCTTCCTTCGCCGGTGGATCAGCCAGCAGAATTTTGAACGGCGCGATCGAGTCGGATGCGCAGGGGGAATGCGTCGCTTGGGGTGCGTCAGGGATGACATTCAGCGCGATGCTCACAATCTGTCGCTCCTGCGCCTGGCTCGGCGCGCACGTCGGCGGCCCGATGCTCCCTGGTTTATCGGATCGCAGCCGGCCGATCTGAAAACAGGATCGCTCGAATCGAGCGACCCACGCCGCTGTTAGCCCTGGATCGGGTCGTCCGAGCGCCCCCGATCCCGCGAACCGGTCGAGCAGACGACGCTCACGCTCGTCGACGGTGATTGCATCCGGACGATTTCCCGTTCCCTCTCCTGTGGGGCTCGAGCGCGTCCCCCGCTCCCGGCTCGCTGTCGGACAGCGCGACCCGCCAACACCCGGGCCGTCGACGTCGCGGGCATCGAGCCTGTACCGCACCCGGAATCGAGTATCCGCAGCTCGACTGAACCAAGCTTACGCATCTTAACGTAATCCATTTTATGCTTGCCAGCCCAGGTGTTTCCCCGCTATCGTGACGCCTTCGCTGTTCGGCGGAGTTCCGGCCAGGCCCACGCGCGGTGCCTCTAGGTTGTGCGGAACGCCGATCGCCGAACGCGGGCTTGTCCGAGGCCGTCATGGTTTGATGAAGCGAGACCCCTCATGGTCGCCAACTTGTGTCGAGCGCGTCACGGCAGCGTTGGCGATGAGTTAGGCTCGACTTCCGGTAGCGCGATCTCAACGGTGCTTGATGGGCGAGTCTGTCGAGCGCCGATCCCGATCAGTCAGGTTCGTTCACTGTCTTTACAGGACAACTCGAATAAGGAGAGGTAACATGCGCACAGTTTATGGTCGCCGCCGGTGGGTCGTGTCTCGGATCGCCTCGGTCCTCGGAGTGGCACTGAGCGGTTCGATACTTCAAGCTGCAGCTCCGCCGGATCACGGGACCGGTCGCACGGTTGTGCCACCGGCTGAGTCTCCGCGCCCGCCTACCGCATCTGCCGCCAGTTGGGAGAAAGTCGCCCTCGGCGTGGACCGAGCGGCGAACCAACCTGTCCTCGAACCGGTTGTCGTAGCCCATCGCCTCGGCCGTGACCGGCAACCCGCGCATGTTCAGGGGATACGCCAGACCGTGCCCCTTCCCGCTGCCGCAAACTTCGACCCTTGCATCATCGACGAACAGTGCGCCTTGTGTGACGTCTGCTCCGATTACCGCTGCGAGGCGGGCAAATGCGTCGAGGAAATCCTCGACGGCGTCACCGATGATGGCTGTGACGACGGGCTTTACTGCACAGGTCAGGAGTTGTGCTCGTCGGGGACGTGCGTGCTCGGCGTTCCACCTTGCACCGGTGGCGAGGTCTGCGACGAGCGCCAGGACATCTGTCTGTCGCCAGCACAGCAGTGCTCCGATCCAATTGACTGCGATGACGGCCTCGAGTGTACGGACGATTCCTGCGACGGTGGCGTTTGCGAATATGAGAACGCATGTGGCCCCGACGCCATCTGCCTCGGACCGTTCCAGGGAAACCCGCGAGTCTGCGTTCCCGGTCGATGTTGCGACGGTGCGGGTGGTTGCACGCGCGAAGAATACGCCGACTGCTCCGGTGATTGGCTGGCGGTCGGCGGGGCGTCCACCGCCTGCAACGAACTCATCTCACGCTGCCCGAATTATGGAGCCGGCATCTTCGCCGGCAGCACCTCCGGCCCGGTCGTCGGACCCGTTTCCAACCTGGACTGCGACGACGTTTACACGATCGGAGACGACTACCAAAGCACGTTGCACAACACCGGCTCCGACCCGCCGAACGATAACTTCATGGTCCTCGAATTGATACGCTTTGTCGGTGGCGTGTTTCCAGGTCTGAGTGCTCGCTGGTCGATCGAGTTCAGGGACGAAACCGGGCTCTTGATCGAGCGAGTGTTCTTCCCGGCGGACGCCAACGACTCCGGCGAACTCGGAATTCGAACGGCGATCGTCGAACCGCCCCTGATAATCCCGACGAAAGGTTTCGTCAGCTTCAGTGCCCAAGCCAATTTCGGACTGGACGGCCGGGTGCTGCTCGGAACGACGACCGCCGCCAGCGTCGGCATCAACGACCCCGATACTATGTTCGTGGACTGGCAGATCGGTGACTATCTCGGCGTCTGCGCAGGCGGTGACCGCGACGGAGAGGCTTGTGACCGGGCAAACGGCAACGCCGACTGCACCGGTGGCGGAATCTGCGAGGACAGGCCGGACGTCCTGTCATTTGAGCTCGTCGGACCCAGAACCGTTGCCCCGACGGGCGCGTGCTGCGAACTCGATACCGGCGCGTGCACGAACGAGCTTCGCTGGGAATGTCTTGCAAACGGTGGCGAGTTCCAGGGCGAAGGCACGCTCTGCGGCATTTGCGAAGATGGGATTACGCCATGCGACGAGTTCCCCTCTGATCCGGTCTGTATCGTCGAATGCTTCCCCCTCCCCGCGTGCGTGACCCAGGCTTGCTGCGACGCGAACGACGGTCGTTGTGTCGCGACGACGGCCCCCACCTGCTCGGGCACGGTCTGCGACAACGACCCTTACACCACCGGGTGTACCTTGGATGCCGAGTGCCCCGTTGGTGGCCACTGCGTGCCGGTCACCGGTGACAGCCAGGGCTTCGGCACCGACTGCGACCCGAACTGCTGCGAGCAGCCGTTCAGCACCTACACCGGCGGCGACAACTGTCGCTCCGCCACCGTGACGGTCATTAACGTGCCGCCGCTCGGCCTGCCTCCCGTCACCGTTACGATCACCGGCGACAACGCCGCCGCGACGTTCGATGATTTCGACCTCGTCTGCGTAGACGGACCATTCGGCGGCAGCCCCTGCGTCCAGGATTCGGACTGCGGCTTCTGCTTCCAGGGTCTCTCCGGCCCTTGCGCAGTGGACCCAGACTGCGACACAAGCCCAGGGGCCGGCGACGGCGCCTGTGACGGTGCCCCTTGCGACCGGTTCGGCGGAGACCCGATCTTCGACCCAGACGGCGATACCAAAGACCCGGGCTGGTGGGAGGTGTTTGCCGTCACCGACTACGCCGAAATTCGGATCGACCTCTGTTGCACCGACATCAGCGGCGAAGCGCTTCGTCCGGCATGGGGGCACCTCTACAGCGACTGTCCGACCGGCGCCCGCATCGAACCGATCGGTGTGGATCCTCCGATAGGCATCGGGCGGGAAACGAACGGACTCGCGTCCGGCGCTCCGTTCTGCAATGGGGAGAACTTCTGGTACACCTATCTCCTTGCCCCGGGCACCTACCACTACCCGATCTACTCAGCCCCCAACGGCACATCAGCGACTCCGCCGGGAGCCCAATACCAGCTTCACATTACGGCGAGCGCAGCCCCGGTCGCGGCGTGTTGCCTCGGAAACCAGTGTGTGTTCACACACGAGTTGGACTGTGCCGCCCAGGGCGGCTACTGGCTTATCGGGGTCGTGGACTGCGGAGTGGACGCGGACTGTATCCTCCCGCCTGGCGAGACGGACAACCCATGCTGCTTTGGTGCCTGCTGCGTCGGACCGGGCGAGTGCGAGGACGACATCTTCGGGCTGCCGATGACTCTCGACGACTGTTTCATTTTGGATGGTGAATACGTGGGCGGCGCGATCTGTGCGGGTGATCCCGACAACTTCCTTCCCCCGCCCTGCCCGACGTGCCCGATCGATCCGGACGACTGCTTGGCGAACGACGGCACCTTGGTCAGCGTTTCCGATCTCGACGCGGGAACCCGCTGGGCTGAGGATTTCGTTGCTCAGTCCACGACGCTGGAGCAAGTCTGCGTAGTCGGTTCGTATATCGATTGCACAATCGACTGCAAGTCCTCCGACTCGAACTGGTGCGACTGCTCCTGCGACGGAGTCGACACCCCCGAGGAATTTGAGGCCTTGGGCGGTCAGTGCAACCCCGTCGTCACCGACGACTTCGTCGTCTGCGTCTACGAAGACGCCGGAGCGTCGCCCGACCCGGGTCAATCCAGCCACCCCGGCCCACTCGTCGAATGCATAACGGCCACGAGCTTCCAGACGGTCAATTCCGTCGGCCCGACGTTCGCGAAGTGGGATACCGCTCTCACCTTCGATATCCCGATCTTCGGCCTGGTTCCGGGTGAAGTGTATTGGCTGGAAGTCACGAACAACACCACCGACCCCGCAGGCAACACCTGCGACTGGAACTGGGCTCAGAACGTCGCGGGCGGCAACGAGTGGTCGGCGAACGATTCCGACAACACATGGACGATTAACGACGGCCGGTCCACCGACATGGTCCTGTGTCTCGACGGCGGGATCGTCTCACCCATTGCCCCGACCGGGGCGTGCTGTCTCTGCGACCCGCCCGGCGGATGTCTCGACGATCAGACCCGGGACGAATGCGATGACGTCGATGGCCTGTGGATCCACGACGCCCCCTGCTTTGCCGCGGACTGTCCACCACCGCCAATACCCGGCGACGATTGCGTAAGCGACAGCATCATCCTCCCGTCCGTCGATGAACAGGTCGTTCCCTTCACCAACGTCTGTTCAACCACCGACGGCCCGGACTCCGGCCCCTGTGGCGGGTCCGTACCCACCGACGTCGGCCGCGACATCTGGTTCGAATACCACGCCTCGTGCGACGGTGCGCTCACCATCAGCCTGTGTGACGACACCGACTTCGACGCCGTTCTGGCTGTCTACACCGACGGCACTACGTCCTGCTTCTGTCCCTTCGACAACTCCGAGCTGCTGGCCTGCGCCGACGATAATTGTTGCCTCGGCGCAGGACCCGGCGAGGTCGAATTCACCGCATCCCAAGGCACCTGTTACCTCATTCGCGTGGCTGGTTGGCGCTCCCAGCCGGGCGATGACTTCCCCGAATGCGTAGACGGCTGTTCCGGCTCCGGCAACCTCACCATCACGTGTGAGAGCGATCCGTGCGGCGAGCCCGCCGCCGGCCCGTGCTGCAGCGCAAACGGCACCCCCGGCTGCGATGACGACACCTGCTGCCACGCGGTGTGCGATACGCCCGGTTACGCCTATTGCTGCACGAGCGGATGGGATGATCTCTGTGTCTACGCAGCCAAAGGGAACCCCTCCTGCAACTACTGCGCCGATGATTGCCCGTGCCTTCCGGACGTCACCAACGATAACTGGTGTATGCCGCCGGACGGAACGGTGAACTTCCCGGACATCAGCTACGTGACCGACTGTTTCCAAGACCAGCAGGATCCATGTGGTCACGATCTGCTGGCCTATTGCGACGTGAACTGCGACGGGACCGTCGACATGTGTGATCTCGACGTGGTGCTCGAAGCTTTCCTCATGGGCTTTCCGGTCTCGTGTGATCATTGCGGCGCCTGCTGCACCGGTGATCCAGACTATTTTCCTTGCGTTCGGGCGGGTCCGCGGGCCTGCTCGGACGTGGTTTCGGGCACCTACCAGGGCGACGGATCGGTCTGCCAAACCGCGACCCCGCCGGTCCTCGCCTCGGATGTGCCCGACGCCGGCCACGGCACACGAAACCGCTACCTTTCCGTCGTACCTGTCGACGCGGGGAACATGGCCGCCATGCGAATCAAGTTCAAGAATCTGCCTCCTCCACACGACACGTACAACAACGACTGGTGGTGGGTTACCGAGCCGGAAGAGGTCACTTATGACGCCGGGAGTTCGGGTTCGGACCCGCCCACATTTTGGGCGGCGAGTTTACAGTGCGTAGGCCCGGTTACTACCGATTGGAGCGAGTACGACGTCGTTCACGTTTACCACGGCGGTATCGTTTACGGGAACGACGACCTGGCGGCGCCGGAGTATGAAGTCGAGGCAATCCCCGTCCAATGCGACCCCACCTTCTATGCGAACGACTTTGGCTACTCACCGACAAGAACCATAAAGACGAGTGGTTGCGGCGACGTTATCGACACGAACCTGCACCTGCACCCGCCCGGCCCGCCAAATGGAGGAGACGTAGACTTCAATGACATTTCTTATGTCGTGCAGTGCTTCGGAGGCGAACGTGATGTGCCGTGTAAACCGCGTGCCGATTTGACCCACAACCAGCCGAACATTGTGGCGCCGCCCGATCGCGTTATCGACTTTGTCGACATTAGTATCGTGGTTGACGCCTTCAAACACGAGTTCTTTGAACAGATCGGCCCCCAGACCCACTGCCCGTAGACGGTGGGAGCACGCGATAGCATCCCCGGCGGTCGGCGTGAAAAGCGCCGGCCGTCCGTGGGCCGTGTGGATTGCCTGACCGGCGGAGGCGCCGTACGATTCTCTGTACGATGGCCTCGCTCTTCGACACAAGGCGCTACCTGACCGACTTCGACTCCGTCAGGACAGCCAACGTCTTGACCGACACACTCGTCGTCGGAACAGGCGTAGCCGGCGCACGGGCCGCAATCGAAGCCGCCCGATATGGACTCGTCATCCTGCTTACCAAGAGCGGCTTTGACGATTCATGCACCCACTACGCCCAAGGCGGAATCGCCGCGGCGATGGCACCGGGAGATTCGCCCCAAGCACACCTGAACGACACCCTTCGCGTCGGCTGCGGCCTGAGTCGGAAAGACGCCGTCAGAATTCTGGTCAACGAAGCCCGCGACCGTCTGGAGGAGCTGATCTCGTGGGGCTTCGAGGCCGATCTCGTCGACGACCGCCCGGCCTTGGGGCGCGAAGGCGGACATTCCGCCAACCGGATCATCCACGCACACGGCGACCAGACCGGTCAGGAGCTCTCGAGAACGCTCCAAGAACGCGTGTCAGCCACCGCCGAGATTCGCGTTTTCGATCATTGCTTCCTGATCGATCTGATCACCGTCGACGGCGTCTGCGTCGGCGCCGTGACCTTCCACGAAAAATACGGCCACCAGATCATCTGGGCGAAGCAGACCGTCCTCGCCTCCGGCGGCTGCGGGCGAATCTGGCGCGAGACGACGAACCCCGCCGTCGCCACCGGCGACGGAATCGCAGCCGCCTATCGAGCCGGCGCAAAGCTTCGCTCGATGGAGATGGTCCAGTTCCACCCCACCACGCTCTACGTCGCCGGCGCCGCAAGAGCCCTCATCTCCGAAGCCGTGCGCGGCGAGGGCGCCACCCTCATCGATCGTTCCGGTAACCGGTTCATGGATCGCTACCACCCCGATAAAGAGCTCGCACCCCGCGACGTGGTCAGCCGCGCAATCCACGACCACCTGGCAAAAACAGGCGCAAACTGCGTCTACGTCGACGTGCGCCACATCAAGGGCTTCAAAGATCGGTTCCCCCAGGTCGCCCGCCTCTGCGCCGACTTCGAGATCGATGTGTCACGCGATGGCATCCCCGTGCGCCCCTCGGCCCACTACATGATCGGCGGCGTCGACGTTCAGCTCGACGGCTCGACCACCGTCGACGGGCTCCTCTGCTGCGGGGAAGCCGCCTGCACCGGCGTTCACGGCGCAAACCGCATCGCCAGCAACTCCTTGCTCGAGGGTCTGGTGTTCGGCAGGCTCGCAGGCGAAACCGCCGGCCGACGCGCCGCCGGAACCCACGACGCCGCCCCACTCCACCGCTTGACCAGCGCAAACCCCCGCTCGACGCGCACGGCCCTCGACGTAAGCGACATCAGTAACTCCCTGCGAAGCGTCATGTGGCGAAACGTCGGCATCGTCCGCGATTCCGACCACCTGCGCGAAACCTGCGAGATTCTCGACTTCTGGGCCCACTACACCCTCGACAAGACCTTCGACGACGTCCACGGCTGGGAGACCCAGAACCAACTGACCGTCGCCCGCCTCGTCGCAGCTTCCGCCCTCGAAAGAAGCGACTCCATCGGCGTTCATTTCAGAGCCGACGGAAAACCGGACCCCGGCGCCGCGTCGCTCTATCACCTGACCATCACCCGTAATGGACAGGGTACCAGCGTCGCACGCGATGAAGTGACGAAGTAGTGT
>JASFUW010000200.1:0-8888 GCA_050050135.1 Phycisphaerae bacterium | reverse complement strand
GGATGGACGCGTAGTCTACATTTCCTAAAGTATACCGAAGGGGGCAACACAAGTAAAGGGCCGGTGTGGGCGAGGTCTGGTTTCCAGGGCAATCGCGTCTTCCTGGGCGGGTCGGGGGGGATACCGTGGTTTGGACCGATGGGGCAGGGTTGACTGAGGGCGATGGCAGGTATCGAGTCGATAAGAGGGACTGATACGTAGTGGTGAGGCCTCGCGATCAATGGAATCGATCGTTGAAAGGAGCGGCGACATGGACGTCGAAGCCCCGCGTGGTCTACGGCGCGTATTCGGAGACATGGAGGACCCTCGCGTGGAGCGGACCAGGCTCCACCGTTTATCCGACATTCTGACCATCGCCCTTTGCGGCGTCATCTGTGGTGCCGACAGCTGGACGGAGATCGAGCTGTTCGGCAAGGCGAAGTTCGATTGGCTGCGAACCTTTCTAGGCCTGCCGCATGGCATTCCTTCCCATGACACGTTCGGCCGGGTGACGTGGATTCCAGAACGGAGTACGCCCAACCATGCCGTGAATGACTGTGACGCATTGAAGGATAGCCCGGGTGGCACAAAGAGTCAACGGAATTCCGCGTCGGTCCGTTACCGAGCATTGGCAGTGCCGTTCACTGTGGCACCACTAGACCCATCGCGTAGCGTGCATGGGGCGGGCATGACTGCCAGGGGGTTGGTTTATCCAACACCAGTCAGTACTTTCGTTCACGGCGAACGCCGGGTGACATGAGCAACGCGCATTGGCCGGTGCGCCACTCGAAGTTCTACTTTGATGGGTCTACCGCCACGGCGAACGGCCCGCCCGCAGCATCCCCGACGCCGTCAAACAGAGTCGTGGCCTCACCGCCCGACACTTCGATCGGGTCAAACCGATCCCAGTCAGGGCCCCGGCCCTCCACCGTGGTCGGTTCCGACGCCATCGAATCGACCTCCACGTACAGCTTGCGCCAGACCGTGAGCATTTCGCTGAAGCGGACATCGATGGACGGGGCATTTGCGTCGGCTTCGGGCTGCGAAGTCGATAGGACTGCCGGCAAGTTCGTGGACGCGCCGGCCCGGTAGTTGTTGCCCGGCTGCATGGATACGGTTACGGATACTCGAGCTTTACCGTCCGCACCCGTAGGGGCCGAGTACGTGGAGGGAGCCGGGTCGAGGCCCCGGTTGTCCGGGCCGCTTGCGTCATTGTCAATGAGGCCAACGTTCAGCATGTCGGGTGACGAATTCGGTACGTGCTCCTTCAGTGGCTCTCTTGGTTCTGCTCGTCGCAGCAATAGGTCTCGTAGCAACAAAACAGCGGGTCGCAACACTCCGTCCCGCCGCAGCACATCTCTCCTTCGGCGCAACATTGGATTCCGCAACACACACGTGGAACCGCGGCGGTCGATTTGTCGGAGACTTCGGTCGGACAGCATCCGCCGCCGCAACACGTCTCGCCCTCCTGGCAGGGAACGCCCTCACAGCACTCGTAGGGCCAGCATTGCCCGGCACAACACTCCTGACCCGCCGGGCAGCATATCCCGTTGCAGCATGGGCCTTTGCCCTCGCAGCAGACGCCGTCACAGCAGTCGGCCATACAGAACTCGTCGTGGCAGCAGTACTCCTCGGGGTAGCACCACTCACCGCAGCAGGTCGTTCCGGAGGCACAGCAGGACGCGTTGCAGCACACCCGTCCGCCACCGCATGGCGCACCGTCCGGTTTGGGCGTCTCTTCACAAGCCCCGCCGTCGCAGTGGCCTTCGGTGCAGGGGTTGCCGTCGTCATCGCAATCCCCGCCCTCGTTGATCGGGGTCGTCTGGCAGGCCCCGTCGACGCACACGCCCTCGCGGCAGTCGCTCATGTCGCATTCGCCCGATTTCGGGACATGGGTACAGGCTCCACCGGCGTCCGGATCACAACGATCCTCCGTGCAGTCGTCCCCGTCGTCACAGACCCATTCCAAGTCGCAGCCTTCCGCTGTGCACACGGCCACGTAGCATGGGTTTTCCGGCTGCGCGCACGTGTCTTCGTACTCGCAAGCGCCCGTTCCCGGATCACACGACCCGGTCAGGCAGGCCCTGTGTGGGACTCTGCGTGCGCAAGATTCCCACGGAACTCCAAGTCGCGTGGCGGACGGCGCTGATCCGCCCGGTGACCCTATCCTATCGTCCGGCCCCGAGCGGTCCGCCGATTTTCCAGCCGTCGACTTCCAGGACATAGATAAACTTGTACTTTTCGTCCACGGTTATCGAGGCCTGTAGCCGCTCTTCGTCAATGTGGAACGCGTCATCTTCGGCCGTCGCCGCCTTCCTCGCTGCCGCGAGGATATCTGGCAGTTCAGGTGACTGAAGCAACTCCACCTTGAAGTCGTGTTCGTCAACGACATCGCGGGCTCTGAGAGGCTGCACGTCGAGGAACGCCTGCATATCTTGAGCTTCGACGGCGTCAGCCCACGCACGGGTGACTGTTCGGAGTTGTGATTCTGCGTGTGCCAGGATGTTATCACCTCGTAGGCGCATTCGTATGGCTTTCTCGGCAAGCCCGCATAGGCGGTCGATGTGTTGATTGCTCTGCCGCAGCGGGACGGTCTTCAGTTTATCGATGGCATCCCGTCCACCTACGCGTCGAATGGCCTCAACACATCGTTCTACAACAAGCGACGGCTGACACTCCTTTGAAGCCAAAGCGAGCGCGAGCGGCTGGACCCGGCTGTCGCCCGAAAGTCCCAGGATTTCTATGATCCCGGTGATGCCAGCATCTTCCTTGCTTCCCACGGTTATGCATCTACCGGGGGCATCTCCCAGGAGCCGCTTCAACCGAGCGTACAGAGCGTCCACAATAGGGCGCGTTCGGATTTCCCGCGCAAGCGGGAGTCCGTGCGTCCACGGGATGTTCTCGTACTCGGAGTCGAGCACGCGTAGTAGCACAGGTTCTATGAGTTCCTGTTCGCGCTGCGCCCACGCATGTGCATCATCCAGGGACTTCCACGTAGGGTTGGAATCCGGGTGAATCTGCTGATACACCTCCTTCCACGGTTTCATGTACCAGCTACTTGCCTTGACGACTGGGCAAAACGTGAAAGACACTCCGATCGTGATTCCTATTCGGGCAATACTCTGAGTCTGCCGATGATAGCTTCGCATGTCACTCGCCTCCGGAATTCGTCCTGATTTCGATGCACTGGGCGAGGTCAAGATCTCGTTTCGTGTCAACTGTGTCCCAGTACATCAAGTTTTCGTCATCTTCACGATGATCGCTCGATTCTGGCAAAAGGCTATTCAACAAATAGTGCGTTACCTCGTGCGACAAAGTACGAACTACGTACTGACCTTCCAGCACGACCGCCCCGTCCGTTCCGACTCCGTCTGCAATTGCAACACCGGGTTCCCAAAAAGTGCTCGTGCTCGGCGTAAGTGTGACCCCTGCAGCTCCCCCGGAGTTGATCAATTTGACAAAGTACACGTCGATTGCTGAGTCATCTTCCTCGTAACCAAAAAGCACTGTTTTCTCGCTCCCGCTGTCGAGATCGTCAATGTATTCAGTAGGGACGACCGTCGTTACCACCCCGTTCAGCGTGACGATGATCCCGCATTGGGAGAGGACCTTGGTCACGTCGCACATGATTGCGCGTACCTCCGGCTCGGTCCGCGTGGTGGATGTGCCTTGCCCATCCGTGCATAGATGAGCCTTCACCTGGAAGCGAAAGTCGCCCGGTTCCAGGTCCGGCTGGACGTTCTTGATCAGGGTCTCGGCGCTCGCGCAGACCTGGTTATTCACTCGGAATTCCATGCTGCCGGTGCCCAGGTTGCCCCATGATGGAAAGGGAATCTGGAGTCGAGCGGACCGCCGGTCTGCGGCTGGGACGACCGCTGCCGTCGCGTTCAAGGACCCGCTGCTAACGTTGAACGTCCAATCGACCGGTAGCGCGCTCAGGTCGACATCCGGTTGCACATTGGTCAGCTCGAATGTATTCGCGTCCCAGAACAGCGTGCCGTCGCCAAGGGGGAGCGGCGTCATGGGGGCGACGACCGCCGGGTTATCAGGTACCGGGTCAATCCCACTGGTCACGGGATCAAGCGCGACGCCAAGAACGGTAAACCTGACTCGATCGTTGCACGGCGTCCCGTCGCCCGTATAGAGCAACTCGAATTCCACGTCGGCCAAGGCGGCGCTCGCGCCCACGCCTTCGACATATAGCGTCGCGGGAATCTCTGGTGAAGGGAGCGTCCAGGCCATCGGCAACGCGATCAGCCCCGTGCGGTCGCTGCCTTGATAGAGCTTGGCCGATCCGACCGGGAAAACGGCGCTGAGTTCCAGGGTACCGGTCGCGGCCTCCCCGCTGACCGTCAAAGCGATTAGATCGTCTTCGCCGGGTGTCGCTCCGGCGTCGTCTTTGTCCGGCGTGCCGTCGTTGTTGTCGTCGTCATTATTGACGCACAGAAACCCGCCCGGTTGCTCTTCGTCATCTTCGGGAAGACCGCCCAAGGTCAAGTTAACGTCGATTGTCGAAGCTGTCGCCGGATCGAGGTTGAGCGCAGGAGGGTCGCACTCGCGTTCCGCGAACGCTGTGAAGGTGCACGAGTAGGTCCCCGGAAGGTCGGCCGTCACCACTGCCGACTCGCCGCTCCCCTGGACCGGCGTTCCGTCGGGTTTCGTGATCACCCAGGTATAAGTCGGCGTCGCCGGCGCCACCTCCTGTTCCACCGTGCAAAGCACACGCTGGACTCCGCCCGTGTCCGTGACACCGCTTACCGTGAACGTCAACGTGTCACCGACGCACGCCACCGGCGGGGTCACTTCGATGGTCGCGTTCGTCACGTCCAGCTCGCCGTCATCGAGGCACTCGCCGCACGGCTCGTCGCAGCAACTCCCGTTCTCGCAGCAGCTCTCGCCCGCATCACAGCAGGAGATGTTCGCGCAGCAATCCCCGACCGGACAGCACCCGGCGTCCCCGCAGCAACTATGCCCGGCTCCGCAGCATTGGTTGACCACGATGCAACATTCCTCGCCACCCGCCGCCTTCTCCCCGTCCGCCCCGGCCGATCCGTCCGCACAGCATAACCCCGTGGCCGGGTTGCAGCACGTTGTCCCCGCCGCACAGCACGAGCTGCCACAGCATTCCCGACCGGACGGGCAGCATTCGAGCCCGCCGCAGCAAGCCCCGTTACACGGCTCGCCGTGACAACATTGATCCGAAGCGACGCACTCGTCTCCGCAGCAGACCTGCCCCGGCAGGCAGCAGGCGCCGTGGCAGCAGGGTCCCAGGCCTGTACAACATCCCTCCCCGCAGCACTCGCCGCCGCAACAGCTACCCTGACAACATTCGTACCCGCAGCACTCGCCGTTGCAGCACGACCCGTTACACGCCACCGTCCCCGGCGGACAGCACTCCGTTCCCGAGCAGCACTCGCCGTTGTCGCAGACCTCGTCCTGGCCACAGCACGACTCCCCGCAGCAGGCACGCCCCCGTGGGCAGCATGTGGACCCGCCGCAGCACGAGCCGAGACAGCAGGCGCCGTCGCACAGCTTCGACCCGGGTGCGCAGCACGTTCCGCTGACACAGTCCAGGTACGGGGCACAGCACGTCGTCCCGCAGCATTTCTGGTCCTCCGTGCAGCAATGGCTCCCGCAGCACTTCGCGTTGGAGGAGCAACAGCGGTTGCCGCAGCACATCTTGTCATAGTCACAGCACGTTTCGCCGCCGCAGCACCGCTCACAGCAATACGCGCCGCAGGAGATCGCCGAGCAGCAGTCAGGAAGGCCCAGATACCGGCACCCGCCTATCTGGTCCGGTTCGCAGATGTTCAGAGTGCACGGGTTCCCGTCGTCGCAAACACGCGGCCTGTGCACACATTCACCGCCCTCGCACCGGCCCACCGTACACCAGTCGGGTCTCGAACAAGCACCTTCGCGGAACTGCACCTCACAGGAGCAGCCTCCGCAATCTGCGACCCAACTCTTGCACTCCTGGGCGACCGGACATAGGAAGCATCCACTGCAATCCTCCCAAATCCCGTCTTTGTTGCGCTGCAAGGCAACATCGATAATGTCGAGCGCGCTCTGAAACCCCCCGCCGCCCGGCACGGGGCCCGCCATCATACAGCATGGGTCCACGGGCTTGCTGACCCAACCGATGATCGGCTCGGGCGACGCCTGGTAGGCTTCGTCGTCATGCCCCAACCGCAGCAGGATCGACCTGTAGCTGGCCGGCATCCACCGTGTGCGCGGCACGAGACGCGATCTTGCCTCACGGATCGCCTCCCCCAATCACGCCGATACCTCACCGAGTTCGGGGAGATCGACGTCGAAATCACGGGCCAGGTTAACGGCAGCTCGTCCGATTTCCCTGTCTGTATGGAGCGGTTCGTCGTAAACGTGGATCAGGTTGTCGGTCAGGTCGGACCATAACGCCAGGTACGCGGGCTCTGTGCGCAACTCGCCGATGCGTACCTTAACGCCGACGATCAGCAACCCGCCCTGCGGTGTCACGACTTGCAGCCCCTCGAGCGACGCTCCCGGATCGCCCTTATATACGCGAGCGAACTCGCGTCGTTGTGGTTCACCCGCCGCGGCCGGAGGTGCAATGACAGTCCAGGCAAGACCGGCCGCACAGACCGCGACGCCGACTGGTGAACTCACCCTGTGTTTCGACTTTTGATTATGCAGGCCGTAGGAGCGGCTTGGCACCGATTGGCCGGAGCGATTCTCGACGCGCAGCGTCTCTATCATCTTCGGACCTCCGGTTCGGTCGGGCGACGTACGGACCAGAACGGAGCACGTCCACCCTTCCTGGGTTTGATCGTGACGCATTGAAACATAGGCGCGCGGGTGCGTCCGGTCGATGTGACTGCTTTCTTTTTCTAATCACCAAAACCCACTGTGCCGGATTGTGTGACACTGGGCTGACCCGGAACTGAAATGGACGTGCGATGGGTGTGTGCGACAGGTTGGATCATCCAACCCCCACGACCGTACGGGTCTCGTGTGGAAGTCTCAACGCGCAGCGCGCGGTGGTCGCACAAGACACCGCGACACGGTCCCGACGTCTCTATCGCCGACAGTCATCGTGGATAGGCTGTCAGAAGCCGCCGTCCGTTACGGGCAAACTTCCCCGCACGGGTCCGGAACGTTCCCGAAGTATTCGACGTCCAACGAGATGTCCGTGAAGTCAATGACTCCGTCCGGCATACAACCGTTCGTCCCGATCAGATCGACGTTCTGAACGGCCGACTTGCACGTTCGGTTACTCAGGTCGCACGTACTCGCACGTCCCAAAGGCCAGCAGTCCACATCCCCGCCGCAGGACACGCCCGTCAGATAGGCGTTCTTGAACCCTTCCACGACCATGCTGATGTCCACAAAGTGCACGAACCCACTGTTGTCGCAGTCGCCGGCACGCCACAGTGTCGCCGATGTGGCATCCGACAGGGTCGTCCCCGGGGCCGCTTCCTCACAGTCCAGGCGGATCTGATACGAATGAGTGCTGATGATTCCCGTCCCGCGGACCATCACGTTCCCCCATCCACCAGGGCCGATCGAGGGGCGGTATACCGGGCTTGGCCCCAACCGGCCGTCGGCCTGCACGTAACCCGAGACGCACGCCACGTCCGCGTCGTCTCCGGTGACCTGAATCGCCACCGGCGTCGCCCCCGTATACGGGGTTACCATCAGGTATCGCGGGCCCACCACGTGAACATCAGGTGGCGAGCAGCCGCAAGTCTGATTGACCTCGTCGCAGTCTTCCGGTGTGGCGCATGGATTTCCCGTACTGACACACCCCGTGCTACCGTTGCAGGCCTCCATACCGTTGCAGAAGATTCCGTCGTCGCACTCGATGGGGGTGCCCGTCTCGCACAACGTGTTGTTACAGGTTCCAATGGTCGTGCAGACGAGCCCGCCGTCGCAGTCGCTGCCGTCGGGAAGTGGATCGTGGTTGCAGTCACCGCGACTGTCAGGTTCCGTACAGGAGTCGGCCGTGCACGAATTGCCGTCGTCTCGTGCGCAGACCGCTCCAGTGTCACTGCGGCAGCATTCGTCGTCGACGTCGAAGTTCGGCGCGTTGACGCAGAGCCCCTCGGGCGTACATTCGTCGTTCGTGCAGGGATCGGCGTCGTCGCATTCGGCCGTGCTCTCGCACGCGGGGCATCCCATATCGCAGGTGCGTCCCGCCTCCCAGTCCCCGCCCGTTGCGTCACACTCCGCGTGTGTGAAGTCATCGCCAAGACATTCCATCTGCTGGTTGCAGCACGTGCCGACAAGGATCTCCACGACTGCGGGAACAACGCCGACAAGCGGGATAAATGCGCTGACCTCGTCCTTGACGAACGTTCCGGAAAGGCCAGGCGCCGTCCAGGTAGGCGTCGTCAGCGTGATCGTAAAACCGCCTTTGGCGCCGGGCGTGCCCCGAATGAGCAAATACATCATGTGGTGCGGGTTGCCGTCGTCGACTTCCGGATCCACGAATTGGGCCGTTGCCCCGCAGCTCGGATAGTCCAGGGCGGAGCTACAGTACGAAATGACGAAACACAGATTGTCCTCCGGCGGATCTTCGCAGTTATTCCAAATGGAATCGCACTTGCCGGGAATTGATCCGCATGGCTGATTCAACGCGTTGTGCGGGCAGTCGGCGGCCGTCGTGCAGTCCGTGGTTTCCAGACTTAGCTCACCCGATAGGCCGCTGGACAGTGACGCCACGTCGAACGACGCGTTCCACACCTTCACCTGGGGCGTACCATTCTGGTTCGGGTCCCAATTGGCCGCCCATACCTGAAACAAAGTGGATTCGGTGCCCAATTCCTCCAGGGTGATGGTGTTCCCGGAGATCGTGTAGTCGGCGGCGGTCGAGCTGATCGGCACCACGGAGAGCGTCGTTTCCGTGGGTGCATAGATGCTCGCGACGAATG
>JASFUW010000199.1:0-8946 GCA_050050135.1 Phycisphaerae bacterium | reverse complement strand
GGGGCTGAGCGTTCCCGGAGCGTGGAAGCTGGCCCACAACATGGATCGGGCGTTTTGGCCAACGCGTCGGAAGAAGGTGCGCGGGAAAGTACGAGAAATTGACTCTCCGAAGCAGGAGACGAGGCGTCTTCTCAGGAGACTACACAGGCTTCTGAGTAGAAGAGTCCGCGCACACCCGTCTGTACATGGGGGTGCCCGTTCGCGATCTTGTGTCACCAGCGCCCGTCGGCATCTTGGTAGACGCTATGTTGTGAGCCGTGACGTCCTGAACGCGTATCCTTCGATCTCGCAATACGCGTTGAAGGGACGCCTACTTCGTCTGGGGTGTCGTGCGGACGTTGCACTTCTGCTCTCATTACTATGCACCGTTCGGGGACGTCTGGCGCAGGGTTCACCTGTCAGTTCTGATGCGTTGAACCTGTTCTTGTTCGATGCGGACCGAGCGCTCTCGGCCGCTTGCGGGAGGCATGGGGCGCACTACTCGCGCACATACGACGACATGGTGATTTCGGTCGACTCGCCAAGATTGGCAGAGTGGCCCGGTGACATGATTCGAAAGCACGTCGAGAACCACAATCTGGTGATCAACGCTCGCAAGCTCCGGAAGAACGGATTCAGACCGCGGCATCGCGAGCAGCGCGTCCACAACTTGGTGGTGAATAGTCTGCGTGGCGTCCGTATCCCCGGCGAGCAGGTAGCACGCGCCGTGGGATTGGCGGAGTCCTACGTCCGCGGAGCAAAAGTCGTCAGTCCCGGGTCGCTTGAGGCGCTCGCGCACAAGCGTTCGCAGGTCGCAGGGTGGATGTACTACTGCAGGCAAGCAGAGTTTGGCCCTGCGAAGTACCTTCGCCGGCTCCTGGATGCTGGTGACCGTCACGTAGAGCGGAAACTGGCCACAGCAGGTCTGAGGGCAGACAGGGGGAAATGGTGGGTTGTGTGTAGCACGCGGAATGAGCCGGCCCGTTTGGCGGCTTGTTGGAGACGGGCGCCGGGATCGCGGGTCGGTATGTGCGGGCCGTTGGGACCGGAGGGATGAGTACGACCCTGTCAGGGTCGTTGTGGTTGATCGGGGTCGACGTTGTCCGGTGGCGGCGTCCCGGCGAGGCGGGACTTGCCACCGGCTACTGTCTGGCAGGCTTTCAGCCTGCGTGACATGTTGTGGGGGTTGAGTTGGATGCTGTCTGGTGGCGGCGTTCCGGGGCGCGGGGACTTGCCAGCGGCTATCCCGGCGCGCCGGGGACACAGCCAACGTCTTGGGCCGGGCGCGGTTCGGTTTGTGCGGGGCGGAGGGACCGGAGCGAGGAGTACGACCCATGCAGGGTCGTTAGGACGGTTGGGGTCGACGTTGTCCGGTGGCGGCGCTGCGCTTGCCACCGGCTACTGTCGAGCAGGCCTTGAAGCCTGCGTGACATGTTGTGGGGGTTAACTTGGATGCTGCCTGGTGGCGGCGTTCCGGCGAGCCGGGGGTGCACACCACGTCCGGCCAGAGGCGGGTGGAACCCGCGCTACATCGCCGGCGGTGGGGATAGGGCACCCGGGCGCACTTCCGGTGTCATCAGGGCCGCTTCTTCACAGGCGCGGTTCGGAATGAGGGGAGCGGTTCGGGATGGGGCCGCTCTCCCGGCACGCCGGGATCGCGGTTCGGAATGGAGTTGCCTTGCGGGCACGCCGGGATTGCGGTTCGGGATGAGGCCGCTCCATTACTGTCGCGGTTCGGAATGGGCGCGGGGTGTTCACCCCTCACCCGGATTCTCCGCTCGAGGGGAGGGGAGCGATGGAGGTACGGGGCGGGGAGTCTTACCCTCCCCCAGACCCTCCCTGGAAGGGAGGGGTGGCGCGCGGCGCTGGCGCTCCGGGATCGGGGTCCAAACAGGATGTCCGCTTCGCAGTCTCCGTGCTCCGCACTTCGGCCTTGAGGCGCTCGCTGCCCCCCCTGTGGTCACAGTCCACCCTCAGTGGGTTTCGGCAGACTGGGAGTCGGTCTTCCGGGGCTGCGGTTCAGACAGGATGTCCGCTTCCTGACGGGCGCGGCTCGGAATGAGCTGACGCGGCTCGGAATGAGCGGGCGCGGCTCGGAATGAGCTGACGCGGCTCGGAATGAGCTGGCGCGGGTTGGGAGACGGTTTCAGGGTGTCGGGACGAGGACGGCGTCGGCTTCGATTTCGATGAGCATGGCGGGGTCGGCGAGGGACCTGACTTCGACCATGGTGGTGGCGGGGCGGTGGTCGGCGAAGAATTCGCGGTGGGCGCGGCCGTATTCGGGGAGCCGCGTGATGTCGGTGACGAACATGCGCGTGCGGACGACGTCGGTCATGTTCGCGCCGAGTTCGCTCAGGGCCTTTTCGATGATTTCGAGGCAGCGTCTGGTCTGGGCGTAGCCGTCGCCGGGGGCGTATACGTCGCTGTTTTCGTCGATCGGGGCGGTTCCGGTGACATAAATGTGGTTTCCGGCCCTGATGGCGCGGCAGTATCCGACCTCATTTTCCCACTTCGCGTTCGAGAAGACACGTTGAAAGGGCATGGGTTGTCTCCGGGGTGCTAAGTAAATGGCACTATTCGTTCGGTCCTTCGGCCCGATCGGCGAGCCCGAGGGCTTCGACCATGACGTGGAAGATGACGTTCTGCTCGATGACGCCGCGGAGGAGGTGTGCGTGCGGGCCGTCGGCGTATAGCGGCACGTCCGCGCTGCTGTGCGGTGCCGATCGGGCGGGGATGCCTGCTTCGGTCAGGTAGTCCGGGTCGGCGGTGTCGACGTCGGTGAGATCGGGTCGACCCGTGCTGGCGTACCGGTAGGCCGTCCCATGATGCCGGAACCTTTTGGGGCCTTCGGGCTGTTCGGCTGACGGTCCGGGGTATCCGGGGCCCATGGTGTAGAACAGTGTCGTATGGGGGAGGCCGACGGCGTCGTGTGCCAGGGGCGTGGCGGAGGTTCCGTCTGATTCCGGCGTTGTAACCTTGCCGAGGATCGGGTTTCCCCGCCGGGCGTCGCCGCCGATTTCGAACATGTGTCCGTGGTCGGCGGTGACGATGACGAGGGTTTCGAAGCGGCTGGTGCGCTCGAGTGCCGCGCGTACTGCACTGGCGAACTCGATGGTATCGGTGAGGGCGCGGTAGGCGTTGTTGGCGTGGTGGGCGTGGTCGATGCGGCCGCCCTCGACCAGCAGGACGTAGCCCTTGTTGTTTTTGGCGAGCAGCTCGATGGCGGCGACGGTCATTTCGGTCAACGAGGGCTCGCCCGCCTTGTCTTTTGGGCGATCGTTCTCGAAGTTCATGTGGCTGGGCTGGAAGAGGCCGAGAATGCGTTCCGTTTTTCCGAAGTCGACGCCGGCGAGTTGGGTCTTGTTCCAGACGTAAACGGCGTCGGGTTTTTGGGTCCATTCGGTGGTGAGGTTGCGTCCGTCGTCGCGCCGGCCGGTGGAGCCGGGGTATTCGGGGTCTTGCACGTTGTCGGGCAGGAAGTTTCTCCGCCCGCCGCCGAGAACGACGTCGAGGCCGTCGCCGTCGTGGAACTCGATCAGTTGCCGGGCGATGTCGGGGAAGCCCGCCTTTTTGGCTGGTTCGGGCAGGTCGCCGCTGGATTCCCAATCGCGTTCGGGCGAATGGGCGTAGCATCCTGCGGGTGTCGCGTGGGTGACACGGGTTGTGGAGACGACGCCGGTGGAAAGGCCCGTCTGCTCGGCGAGCTCGAAGAGGGTGGTCAGCCGGTTACCGTCGACGGTCTCGTGGTGGCCGCGTTTTACGCGCTGGTTGACGGAGAGGACGCCGAGGTTCGATTTGACGCCGGTGATCATGGCGGTGATGGTTCCTGCGGAGTCGGGCGTCTGGTAGTCGACGTTATACGTTTTGACGAATGCGGAGTAGGGCAACCGCTCGAAGCTCAGCAGGTTCTCCTCGCCGGATTTTCCTTTTTGTTGGCCCGCGAGGATTCGTGCGGCGGTCACGGTGGGGATGTTCATGCCGTCAGCCACGAACAGGATGACGTTTTTGGCGTTGGTGGTGATGGGTGTCAATCTTTTGGCATACTGGACGGCGGTCCGGCCGTCGCGGTACCACTGGCGGGGGCTTTCGGCTACGGCGGTGTCGGTACCGATCAGGCAAAGTATGATGAGTGCGACTTTTCCGAGGCTGCCTCTCATTCTCCTCTCTCCGTGCGGTAAGACTCCGTTTGGTGACCTGCTTGGCAGGTCGTCAGGGGCTGTTCCGCAGTGCGTTGATGGCTTCGACGGCCATGCGGTCGCACTCCTCGTTTTCGGGATGGCCGCTGTGTCCCCTTACGTGTTCGTATGTCATGTCGTGTTGGCGGGTCAAGTCGTGAAGCTCCCGCCAGAGATCGACGTTCTTGACGGGGGGTGAGCCGGGTTTTTTCCCTCGCTTCCAGTTGTTGGCGATCCAGCCATCGATCCATTGGGTCAGGCCTTTGATGACGTACTCGCTGTCGCTGACGAGGTGAACGCGTCGTCGCCGGTCGGTATTTATGGCGCGCATTCCCTCGATGGCGGCGGTCAGCTCCATTCGGTTGTTCGTCGTTCTGGGGTCACCGGCTGAGAGCTTCCTGACGGTCTCGGTGTCGGGATGTTTGAGTATGGCCGCCCACCCGCCGGGGCCGGGGTTTCCGCTGCACGCCCCGTCAGTATAGAGGATGACGTCAGGTGGTCGAGACGACCGTGGCTGGTTCACGCCAGGTCGCTCCGATTGTCGGTGTCGTCAAAAGTCAGATGCCTGGCGTGGGCGGGCAGCAGGTTCCAAAGGACGGTGCGGCGCTCGAACTGGTAGTCGCGGATGCGCCGGTTCAAATAGGCGGAGACGAAGCGAATCCGATCGCGTCGTCGTCCCATCGCGAGCGCCCTGGTGGTGCGGCGTGCGCCGACGTACTCGAAGTAGCTGAAGACGCCGCCCGGTTTGAGGCTCCGGCGGATGACCTTGAAGATGTCTCGCACGTCTTTGAGATCGAAGACGGTCATCGGCAAGCCGGAGATGACGAAGTCGTAGCGAGCTTCGTAGGGCAGGTCCTGGACGGCGGACCGAAGGAGCCGCACGCGGCCCGCCGCGACGGCGGTCGCGAAGTCGTCGTGGCATAAGACCTGGCGCTCGAGGATGTCGGCGAAGGAGGCGTCGATCTCGCAGATGTCGACTTGGTCCCGCTCGCCGATGAGATGGCCGATGTGCCGCGTCACGGCGCCGGTTCCGGCGCCGACCTCGAGGAGGTTGGAAGGGCCTGGGCGTCGGCGGTAGGGCTCGCAGAGGGCTTCTGCGAGCGCGCGCGAGCTGGGCGCGATGGCCCCGACCACGTTGGGGCGCCGCAAGTACCGCTTCATGAACTTAATCTGATGATCAAGGGACAAATCGTCACCTCGAACTCCGGCGGCAAGCGCCGCGCGTAACGTCGGGTCGGCGAGCACGTCGAGTCCAAGCCCGCCCGGCTAGCGAGCTGCGTCAGCCGGTTGGACAGGGATGTTACCAGCTTGTAGGCGGCGCAGCCAGCGAGCGCGGTTGCAACGGGCGCGATCGTGTCGTCGGCAACTTGGTATTCGTTGCTTTTGAGGAAGATTCGCCGTTTCGGGGCGTCATCGTCGCGTTTCATGGAATAACGCGAAGGCGGGCGGTGGGCGGGGGCTGAACGCTTTGTCGCCACCGTTCGAGCAAGTGGGGCTTCAGCCGCCGGAACTCGTCGGCGATCGGGCGATCGGGGAGTAGGGCGGATATCTGCTCGCCGACCATAAGCAGGCCCGCGAAGTCGTGTTCATGGGCGTGGCGGGTGAACCGCCTCCGCAAGGACGCTTCGATTCGGTCTGCGAGGCGGGCCAGTTCTCGGTGCATTGATGCGACGGTCGCCGGTTCCGCCGTGTCGATGAATGCGGCGAAGATATTGCGACAGGAAGCCAGGTCTTCGTCGCGGAGGCTCGCGTTCCACCGTTTGCGGAGATTCTTCGCTTTGATGTCGCCCGGCGTGTGTGGTGCGGCGGTGTGGTTCTTGCGGCCGGTCGTGGTCGTAGCCAACTTGATTTTCTGAACCCGGGATGACATGGGTGTCGAGGTCGATTCCGCGGGCGGATCGGTTTCCATGGTGGTGACGAGCCTGGGATACTCGTCGCGATGCAGGGAGGCGGCCACCAGCTTGGTCGGGTCGCCCCGTCCGATGCTCGCCAGATCGAGCAGCGTGGGTTCGCTCGTTGCGGTTTGGGTGTTTTGCGCTTCATGGAGCAGTTTCTCCACGCGCTCGACGCGGCCGAGTAGTCGGTCCAGGGTTTGTCCGGCCGAGCGAATGCCGGCGCTGAGGCGGAGCACCTTGTCGACGACGGCGGCTGCGGTCAATGCGACCACGATGATGAGCCATCCGAGGAACGCACTCAATCGGTCGCCGGAAAACGCGGCGGGGACGGCGATCAGGAACCCGACCGCGACATGAAGCCCGGTGATGACGTAGAGGGTCCGCTTGATCGGACGGCCGAGGTCGATGGGGTGTCGCTGACGTGTCATGGAGTCATTCCCGTGTCGCCAGCGGCGCTGTTGCCTTCGTAAGCCGAAGTTGTTGAGGTTTCCATCGCGCGCGTTATTCCGCTTGGGTCCCGGTCGCTCCGTTCGGCGGTCTGTTGGGGACGTTCAAGGGTACAGTCCGTTCGTTCGGGTCCGGTGTCTGGGAGAGGGATTGTCGGTCGGGACGCTCGAATTCGGCGAGCGAACTTTCGACGGGTATCGTGACTTCGAGCCACATGCAATCCTCATGTGTCTGCACTCGCCCGTCTCTAATGGCAGCCGGGATCACCACCGTGTCACCTGCGGCGAAGTCGACGGGCGCTGCCTCGCCGGCGCAGGTGATGGTGCCACGGCCCTCTAGAACCATCCACACGACAAGCTCCTGGTGCGGTATCTGTTGATCGACGCCCTCGCTCATGCGGACGCGCTCGATGGTGAAGGAAGGGCACCGTACGAGGCTGGTCACCGACGCCCATACGCTTGCGACGTGCTCGGTCCGTTCGCCGGCGATCGGGGAGGTGTCGAATGATATGCACTGCAACGCCTGCTCGAGGTGCAGGTCGCGAGGCTTGCCGGTGGAGGGGTCCACGCGGTCCCAATCGTATACTCGGTAGGTGACGTCGGACGGGGTCTGGACCTCGGCGACGAGGACGCCGGCGCCGAGGGCATGCAGCGTTCCGCTCGGCAGGTAGAAGCAGTGGCCTTTCCGGGCCGGGATGCGCTCGAGCACGGTCTCGACCTGTTTCCGCTGGATGGCGTCGACGAGAGCTGGGGCGTCGACGCCGCTGCGTAGGCCGCGATAAATGAACCCGGACGGTTCCGCGTTGACGACGTACCAGGCTTCGTTTTTCACGCGAACGCGCCCGCCCAGGCGGTGAGCCATGGCTTCGTCAGGGTGGACCTGCACGCTCAAGGTCTGGGTTGCGTCGAGGAACTTGATCAACAGGGGGAACCGCCCTTCGAACAGGGGGGCCCGGCCGACGAGGTGCGTGCCCCATTCGGCGACGAGTTGTCCGAGCGTCCTTCCGCGTGCGGGGCCGCTCTTGACCACGGATTGGTCGTCCTCCAGATCGGCCGCCTCCCAAGATTCGCCGGTGGCGTCATCCGGGGGGAGTTGCTTGTTGAGCACTCGGGCGAGGTTCCGTCCGCCCCAGATCTTTGGCTTCAAAATGGGCTCAAAAATGAGTGGATAGACATCCATGTTCCGTCCGATCTCCTGCGGGCGCGATTGTAGAGGGTCAGAATCCGGGTGCAACTTCGGTCTTTCACCGCCGGGTTCGAGTGCCACTACCATCGACCGATTCGTTTGCGTGGCTGCACTCCACCCGATAGACTCCAGGCCCCCGAAGAGGTTCTGTCGTTGGGATAAGGAGTGAGCGATGTCGGAAGATACAAAATCCGCGCAGCCAGAGACGATTTCGTTCAACGAGTTTTCGAAGGTGAAGATGCGGGTGGGGCGCGTCGTGGAGGCGAACGACCACCCGAACGCGGACAAGCTCATCGTCATGAAGGTCGATCTGGGAGACGAGCAGCGGCAGCTTTGCGCCGGTCTGAAAGGGCACTACTCCTGCGAGGACCTCGTGGGGAAGAACCTGATCGTGGTGACCAACCTGGCCCCGCGGAAGATGCGTGGCGTCGAGAGCAACGGCATGCTGTTGGCGGCGGTCACTCCCGACCACAGTCAGGTCGTGGTTCTGACGACCGATTCGGATATCCCGCTCGGCAGCGAGGTGAGTTGAACCGGCGTGAGCTGCTCCGGTTTGTGCCGCTTGCGCCCAGAGCCCCTGGGTGACCTGAGGGGGCGGCGGTCGGCGAATCCCGGTTGTAAGGTCATCCTGAATCAGCCAACCGGTAGGTGGTCGGTGCCGCGGGGTTCTTCACGCTTTCCCCCAGGCTGTGTATATTCACATTTGATGGCAGCGGAACCAGATAGAAAGCCGGACAGGTGGACGATCGGGCGTTTGCTGAAGTGGACGGCGGATTACCTGGACGAGCGCGGGGTTGACGAACCGCGCTTGTCGGCTGAGGTCCTGCTCGCTCACGCGACCCGGCGCCGCCGGATCGATCTCTACGCCCGGTACGACGAGAGCCTCGAGCAGGAGCCATTGACTCGATTCCGCGAGTGGGTGCGACGGGCGGCTGAGCATGAACCGATCGGCTATCTGGTCGAAGAGAAGGAGTTCTTCTCGTTGCCGTTCCGCGTGACGCCCGACGTGCTGATTCCGCGTCCGGAGACCGAGGTGCTCGTCGAGAGTGCGATCGACCATTGCGCCGAGTCGAAGCTGAAGGAACCTCGGGTGCTCGACGTGGGGACCGGGAGCGGTTGCATTGCGGTGGCCGTGCTCACGCAAATCCCCGGTGCGCGGGCCGTGGCGACGGATATCTCCTCGGCTGCATTGGGGGTGGCCAGGGAAAATGCGGAGCGGCACGACGTGTCGGACCGGTTGACGTTGGTGGAGGCGGATTGTCTTG
>JASFUW010000198.1:0-8951 GCA_050050135.1 Phycisphaerae bacterium | reverse complement strand
CGGTGCCAATGTCCCTCTGGGCCGGTTCCGGGACGAAGGCAGGGAAGTTGGCTCTGTTTGGGTCTGCTTTTTGGGCGCAACCCCTCTGGCGATAGCGCCAGTGCCGAAGTTTGGGTCTGTTCGGGATACTTTTTTTGAGTTTCATCTTTCTTTTTCTTCATCGACGTGCTCGCGGACTGCGCGCACGTCGAGCCGAAGGTAGAACGCCTCTGGTGATCGGTCAGGTGGCGTCGCGCGTAGCGCGCAGCGAACGGCGAATCCCGATGGATCGGGATCTACGCTTCGCTCCGATAGCGAAAGCAGAATGCTCACTGATTGGGGATTGGAGATTGCGGATTGGAGATTGGAGGTGGGGGAGGGTTACTCGTCGCCTTCCGGAGCGAGCCAGCGCCTGGGACCGTGACGTCCGTGGAGAATCTGTATGCACGAACCGCGGACGGTGAACAGGACGCGGTAGGCATGGCGGCGCGTTCCGTAGAGCAGTTGCCGTATGTCCTCGTCGAAGGCGTCGTCCTCAGGGGCAGGAGGGCATCGCTCGGGGTGTTGTTACAGGGAATGGATGGAATCCGTTAGGCCGTTGAACCATCGTTGCGCTGCTGCGGGAGATTCGTTCGCAATCCAGGTGTGCGCTTCGTCGACTTCGTCCAGGGTCTCGGGAGCGAATTCAACGCGGAATGCCATGTTTCTTTCGCAGCCCCGCCTCTGCTTCGTCGAGCGGGATTCCCTCCCCACGCTCCATGGAATCGAGGCCACGGCGAATCCCGGCGATGGCTTCGGCACGCTCGACCAGATCGAGCAGTTTCTGATAGGCCTCGGCGTCCTGGACCACGACCTCGGCCTTCCCGTTGACGGTGAGCACGACCGGTCGCCCAGAAGCCTTCAGCAGCCCGATGTGCTCCTTCGGTTTCCGCGTGAAGCTAGTCAGAGAGTAGATGTCCGTGGCTTTTAACATTCGCGTGTCTCGCCTCAAGCAGCTAATTCGCAGCTAATTGTATGCTATAGGGTGTTTGCCTGAGAGTCAACCCCAAAACACTCTGGCGGTGGGAAGACCCGATAGCGTCGCGAGCTCAGCCTCTCTGCCACGGACTTTGAGGAGCTGACGGGACGCATGCGCGGCTGGAGTCCGTGCAACGATCGCGGCGTACTTACCATGGGTCCGCGTGGCGACGATGGGGTTGATTATGCGTCCCAGCCGATTAAAGACTGATGTTAGAATGATATTTACCGGAACGGCTTGCTGAGAACCATGGCTGAGAGTGTCTTTGTCAAACCCGAATTGATCGACTGGGCGATTGCCCGGTCTCGTCTGCCCGCCGACGAGTTAGCTCAGGCGTTCCCGAAGCTCGATGCGTGGAAGAGCGGCGAACGGCGCCCTACGTTCAAGCAGTTGGAGCGTTTCGCCACGAAGACGATGACGCCGTTCGGCTACTTTTTCTTGGACGCACCGCCCGAAGAGAAACTCCCAATCCCGGACTTTCGTACGGTCGGCGACACACCCATCGATCGCCCGAGCCCCAATCTCATCGAGACCATTCAGGCGATGCAGCGCCGACAGGAATGGATGCGCGAATACGTCATCGAGGAAGGACACGATCCGCTCGAATTCGTCGGTAGCGGCGCGAACATTCACAATGAGGTTTCACTGGCCGCGCGCATAAGGAAAACCCTTGGGCTCACGGCGGATTGGGCGGAGGCACATAAAACGTGGGAAGATGCGCTGCGTAGGTTGCGCAACTCCGCCGAGCAGATCGGAGTTTTGGTTGCGACGAGCGGTGTTGTCCGACTCAACAACCACCGGCAGTTAGATCCCCAGGAGTTCCGCGGCTTCGTTTTCTGTGACGCTTACGCGCCCCTCATCTTCATCAACGGGGCGGATTACAAGTCAGCCCAGATGTTCACCGTTGCGCATGAACTAGCCCACTTGTGGGTCGGAAAGGACAGCCTGTTCAACTTGATCCGGATGATGCCACACCGCGACGTAGCGGAGCGCTTCTGCAACCAGGTTGCCGCCGAGCTGCTGGTTCCGCGCCACAAGCTTGCGGAACGCTGGGCTGCCGTGAAGGCAACCGACAGACGCTTCCACACGTTGGCGCAGTCATTTAAGGTGAGCCCAATCGTTGCGGCGCGCCGTGCCCTGGACCTAAAGCTGATCAGTAAGGGGGAGTTCTTCACTTTCTACGAGAAGGACCAAGATGAGTGGCGCACGATACGGGCAAAAGAAAAGGAGAAAGCGAAGCAGAAAAAGGGAGGGCCTGACTTCTATGACGTTCAAGACATACGCCTAAGCCGTAAGTTCGCCTATGCCGTAGTCCGCGCCGTACGCGAGGGCCGACTTCTCTATCGCGAAGCATATCAGCTAACCGACCTTCGAGGCGAGACGTTTAGCCGCTACGCCAACCGTGTTCTACAGAGGATGAAAGATGAGCGGCAGTAGGCGATACGTTCTGGACGCCAATGTGTTCATCGAAGCGCAGAACAGATACTACGCAGTCGACATCTGCCCTGGGTTCTGGGTTGCCCTAACGCGACAGCACAAGGCGGGGAGGATCTTCAGCATCGATAGAGTCAGAAAGGAGCTCTTGAATCTCGATCTAAGAAAGTGGATTGAAGAGAAACTCCCGAGGACTTTCTTCAAGGGCACCGGAGACAAGAAGGTCGCGGACGCCTTCGCGGAAATGGTGATGTGGGTCCAGGACCAGCAGTTCAAACCACAAGCGAAGGCGGAATTCTCGTCCGTCGCAGATGGATGGCTTGTTGCCTATGCCAAAGTTAACGGGCAAATGGTTGTAACGCACGAAGAGTACGCGCCGGCTGCTGAGAAGAAAGTGCATATTCCAAACGTGTGCGTTGAGTTCAACGTTCCTTACTGCGACACCTTCGAGATGCTCCGGAGCCTGAAAGAGCAATTCGTGCAAAAGACGCGCAGACGAAAGCAATGACCGCAAACCGCGAGCTCCGACACGCGTTCCCCAGTGCCCGGGCTACAGATTCATTCTGGGGACCCTTTCATCGATCAAACGCGACGTTCCCATTCACCATTGTCATCGCGGCCTTGATGCCCGCAAGGTCGGTCGCGGGAACGGCCAACGGGTCGGCTTCGAGCATGACCAAGTCCGCGAGTTTGCCGGGTTCGATCGTGCCGAGGGATTGGTCTCGGTGGATCGCGCGGGGGGGGAGGACGGTGTAGGCGCGGAGGGCTTCTTGGACGGCCAGGGAGTGGGAGGGGAGCCAGACCTGGCCTGACAGTGTCCTGGCGTTGACAGCGGAGTCGATGCCCAGGAAGGGGTTCAAACTTACGACGGGCCAATCGCTGCCGAAGATGACCAGGGCGCCGGCGTCGACGAGTTGGCGGAAGGCGTAGGAGCCGGCGAGGCGGTCTCGGCCTATGGCGATCTCGGCGTAGCGGCCGTCGTCGGCCTTGTGGAGCGGCTGCATCGAGGCGACGACGCCGAGCTCGGCAAACCGCGGGATGTCCGAAACGAGCAGATGCTGAGCGTGCTCGACGCGGTGGTTCGCGTTACGCCGGCCGTTGCGGCGGAGGGCGTATTCGTAGGCGTTGAGCAGCAAGTGGTTGCCCTCGTCGCCGATGGCGTGTACGGCGAGCTGCAAACCCTTCGCATCGGCCATCGCGACCAGGTCGGCGAACTTCTCCGGCGGGTCAGCCATCGCGGTAAGCTGGCCTCGCGGATACGGCTCGTCGGGCGTGTTGTCGGCGTAGGGCTCGCGCATATACGCTGTCCGACTACCGAGCGAGCCGTCCATGAAGCCCTTGAGCCCGACCAATCGCAGCCTATCGCTGTCCAACCTGTACGACGGAAACTTGCTGACGCACTTGGCCCAGTCCTCTTCGTACATGAAGGACGTGATCCGCACCGTCAGCTCGCCGCGCTTCTCCGCACGACGGAACACCGCGAGGTCCTCCGGCTGAGACATGTCGTGCACCGAGGTGATACCGAGCGAATTGGCATGTCTCATGGCCCGGCGAAGGGCGGCGTCCTTCTCAGCCGGCGTCGGGTCGGGTATCAGATCGCTGACGAGCTGTTCGGCCGACTCCTTCAGAATGCCCGTCGGTTCGCGCGTGACGGGGTCTCGTTCGATCTCGCCGCCCTTGGGATCGGGCGGCCCCGACGCGTCGATACCCGCGAGCTTCAGCGCGGCGGAGTTCACGAGCGATTGGTGCCCGTCCATGCGAGACAGAAAGACCGGTGTGTTACCGGTAACGGGATCGATCCACGACTTATTCGGCTGCTCGACCTTCGGCCAACTTTCGACGCTCCACCGACCGCCGAGCACCCACTGCCCTCTGGTTTTCGTTCTCGCGTCGTCCGCGATGGCCTTGACGAACGCCTCGCGATTCTTCACGTCTCGCAGGTTCAGCCGCGCCAGTTGAAACCCGCCGCCCAGGATATGGGTGTGGGAATCGGTCATGCCGGGAATGACGCGTCGGCCGCCGGCGTCGATTACCTTGGTTTCGGGCCCGATGAGCGGTTCGATACCGGCATCGTCACCGACGGCGATAATCGTGTCGCCAGATATGGCGACCGCGGTCGGCTCGCCGGGCCCGCCCGGCTCGGGCGCGTCGTCGGTTCCGGTCCAGATTCGGGCGTTCACGATGACCAGGTTGGCCAACACGATCGGCGTCCGCGGGACGTGCGGCCCCCAAGACCTTTCTCTGCCGGCCGTAAGCGAGCATGCGCCCGCCGCGATTGCGACCAAAACAGCGGCCAGCCCCACCAGCTCGGATCGATCTGGTCTGGCACGATAACGTTTCCAACTGGGAATCAACATGGTGGACTGCACTCCGAAGGACCGATCAAGACCGACATCTCACAGGATTTTTTGTGGCGTGGACGACTGCCCTCGTCCACGGGTATAGTACCGCCTGCAGCGTGCAGCGAAAACGCGAGTTTGGACTGCCCGGGCCGGCGAGAGACCTCGTGAGGGATGCTGGGTCTTTAACGCAAGGAGGCACGAACGTGAGCGATACGCATCGCGAGCACTGCGAATCGTCCGTCCGGTCACACGAGTTGCTTTGTCCCCAATGTGAAACGGCCGTCCTGACCCGTCGCCATTGCAAGACCGTGTGCGACGCGTGCGGATACATCGAGAGCTGCGAGGACAACTTCGTGCGACCGCCGAATGCCCGTTTGCAGCCCTCCGATGCGGCTGGATGAACCCAGAATACGCAGAGACCCCGCGCTCTGCGTCCCATCATGCTGCATGTTTCCGAGCATGAAGCCATACTGCTCCGCGGCGGCCGGATCATCGATCCGGTTTCCGGCCGCGATGACGTCGCCGACCTTGCGGTCGTCAACGGGCTGATTGCGGACTCCGCACCGCCCGACGCACACGTCCTGGACGCCACCGACTGGGTCCTCTGCCCCGGTTTGATGGATATCCACGTCCATCTTCGCGAGCCGGGCCATACCCACAAGGAGACGATCGAGACCGGAACGGCCGCCGCCGCCGCCGGCGGGTTCACATTCGTAGCCTGCATGCCGAACACCGATCCTGCCATCGATCGCCCCGAGGTTGTCCGGGCGGTTCTGCAACGCGCGGAGCAGATCAACCACTGTAGGGTCGGACCGATCGCAGCGATCACATTGGGGCGTGCCGGCAGAGCGGTCACCGATTTCGCCGCCTTGCGACAGGCGGGCGCGATCGGCTTCAGCGATGACGGCGACGGCGTCGGAGACGAGTCGGTCATGCGTGAGGCGTTCAGACGCGCAGCGGCTACCGGTTCGCTGCTCTTGCAGCACTGCGACACCGCGTCGATCTCGCCCGGCGGGGTCATGCACCTCGGCGCAACCTCGAAGAAACTCGGCCTGGCCGGATTGGACCCCCGCGCCGAGGAGTCGATGATCGAACGTGACATCGCATTGTCTCGCGAGACCGGCGGTCGTTACCACATCACCCACATCTCGACGAAGTCGGGAATCGAACTGCTCCGGAAGGCAAAGTCCGATGGTCTACCCGTCACGGCGGAGGTCGCGGTTCAGCATCTGGTGTTGACCGACGAAGCCTGTGCATCGCGCGATCCGAATACCAAGATGCACCCACCGCTGCGCACCAAGGAGGATCGGGAAGCGTGTCGCCGCGGACTTTTCGACGGGACGATTGATTGTGTCGTAACCGATCATGCTCCACATACAGCCGAGGAAAAAGGCGTCGGCTTCAAGGATGCACCCCCCGGCATCGTCGGTCTGGAGACCGCCGTCGGATTGGCCGCCAAAGCCATGATCGAGACGGGTCTGGCGGATTGGCCGCGATTGGTTGCCTGGTTCACAACCGGCCCCGCAGCCGTGCTCGGCGTCGAACGCCCCGGAATAAGGACCGGCGCGACCGCCGATCTCTCGATTCTCGCCCCGAAAACCGCTTGGACAGTAGCGCCAGAGCGATTCCTGTCAAGAAGTCACAACACCCCGTTCGGCGGCTGGGAGCTGACCGGGCGCCCCGTGGGGACCATACGGGGGGGTAGGATGACCCTGCATCGTGAGTTTTCAACTGATTGACCAGGCGCCCGGAGTCGACAAATTCATACAGACACGTAACCGTTGTGTAACACCCGGGCGCGCGAATGTGTCGTTCTTGATGTTTCGTTCTTGACGCAGATTCGTGCGCGTGTATATTGGAAGTTGGTGGAATAGCGACCCAACTGGGGAGATAACAGCCATGTCACTCGGCATCGAACCCAACTCCGACGGCGCTCCGTTTTCGACTGATGGTGGCCTGGCCGCGACCGTCGAGGATCGTCGCGCGGCGGTGCGCATGCGACGCGGGTTCCCGATTCGGGTCGCATCACTCGGCCAAAAAGTGACACATTCATGTCACGCCGATGATATCAGCGAAGGGGGCCTCTTTGTCCGCGTGCCCACCGAAAGCGGTCTTACGGTGGGGCAACGCTGCGAACTCACCTTCGAGCAGAACGAGTCAGAACCCGACGCTCCGCCCTTAGGCGGCGACACTTGCTACGCCACCGTCGTCAGAACCAAGCTTCTGCACGGCGAGGGCAAGTCCATGATCGGCGCGGGCCTGCGATTCGATCAACCACTCTACCTGTAACACACGACCTTCGTGCCGCGGCCGCCATCTTGCCGCGCACGTCCGTCGCCGTCCGCACCTGCAGACGCCGACAGACGTTCACGCTGATCGTCTCACCCTGAGTTTTAGCCGAATCGACGAGTGAAGCCGGTCGGCCCATGCTCGTAAGTCCCGGATTCGGCCTCCACACCTGGAATTGCCAACCGCCTCAGCCCTCAACGCCAACCACCTTCCCAACAATCTCCAAACCAAAGCTTAACGAAAGAATAACACTATATTCTGTAGACCGTCGCCGAGATCCACAATATCTTGTACGCCCGGCAACGGATGCCAGGGCAAGTTCAGTTTTATCGACGGAGACCAGAAGATGACCACGTTCGATCGCGCACCGAAACCCTGGCCAACCAGACCATACAGGACCGGAGCAGCTCTGATTCTGACCGTTCCGGTGTTTGGGCTCCTGTGTACCGCGGCGCTGGCCGATCCGCCGCCCGGTTACTATGACACCGTCGATGACACCGACGCGACCACCTTGCGCAGCACACTGCATGAGGTCATCGATGACCACATTCGCTTCCCGTACACGTCGACGTCCACCGACACCTGGGACATCCTGGAAGACGCGGAGGAAGACCCCAACAACCCCAACAACATCCTTGACCTCTACCGGAACCGCAGTTTCGTCAAAGAAGGCGGGGGCAACAGCTTCTACAACCGCGAGCATTCCTGGCCCAAATCCTACGGTTTCCCCAACGACGTCGTAGCGAACTATCCCTATACCGACTGTCATCACCTTTTCCTGGTCGACGACGGGTACAACAGCGCCCGAAGCAACAAGCCCTACCGCTACTGCGACGCCGCGTGCACCGAGTACGAGACGGACGTCAACAACGGACAGGGAGGTGGTTCCGGAACTTATCCGGGCAACTCCGACTGGGGCACCGGATCGTTCACCCAAGGAACCTGGGAGACCTGGATCGGTCGGCGCGGCGACGTGGCCCGGGCGATGTTCTACATGGAAGTCCGCTACGAAGGCGGAACGCACGGTGGTACCGGGCACTCGGAACCGGACCTGATCCTCACCGACAGCGAAGCCCTCATCGAATCGAGCAACACCGGTAACAACGAATCAGTCGGCTACATGGGCATGTTAGCCGTGCTTCTGCAATGGCACGCCGAGGACCCCGTGGACGATTTCGAGCGGGACCGAAACGACGTCGTTTACGGCTATCAGGGCAATCGCAACCCCTTCGTTGACCACCCCGAATGGGTGAACTGCGTGTTCAACGACATTTGCGGCTGCACGGGCGACCCGGAGTGCGATGACGGACTCTACTGCAACGGCGCGGAGACCTGCGTCGCCGGTTCGTGTCAGTCCGGAATTGACCCCTGTCCGGGCCAAAGCTGCGATGAAGTCGCAGACACCTGCTTCACGCCGACACCGACCGACCCCTGGATCAACGAGTTTCACTACGACAACATCAGCGGCGACACCGGTGAGTTCGTCGAGGTGGCCGGTCCCGCTGGTCTGGACCTGAGCGGCTGGCGGCTCCTCGGCTACAACGGAAGCGGTGGCGCGGTCTATAAGACAGTCAACCTCTCGGGCACCATCCCCGATGAGGAAGGCTGCATGGGCGCGCTCAGCTTTGCCTTCAGCGGCCTGCAGAACGGCTCACCCGACGGAATCGCTCTTGTGGATGATCTCGGCGAGGTCGTCGAGTTCATCAGCTACGAGGGCGAGTTTACCGCAGTAGGTGGTCCCGCGGATGGCATGCTCTCCGTCGACGTCGGCGTGGTCGAGAGCAACTCGACGACTCTGATCGGCGAGTCGCTTCAGCTTTCCGGAACCGGCGCCCAGTCGAGCGACTTCACATGGCAGCCGGCGGCAGCGGAGACGCCCGGCCAACACA
>JASFUW010000197.1:0-9002 GCA_050050135.1 Phycisphaerae bacterium | reverse complement strand
ATGAGGGAACGGGCCAAGCAGTCTACCAGCGCCATAGCCTTGCCGGTCGTCGACGATCCCGAGCACAAGCCGCGCAAACGCACCAACTACCAGCGCTGGCGTGCCTTCACGCTGTCACTCGTCTACGTCGTCTTTGCCCTCCACATCCTCCATTGGAAGCTCACCGGCAAAACCCTCGCCCCCCTCGAGCTGAACGAGGTCATGTACACTCTCGAAGCCGGCATCATCACCGCCGGGTTCCTCTTCATGTGTTTCCTGGTCCTCGGCACGCTCATCTTCGGCCGGTTCTTCTGCTCTTGGGCCTGTCACATCATGGTCCTCCAAGACCTCTGTTCCTGGATCCTCAAAAAGCTGCACATCAAGCCGAGAATGATCCGCTCGCGCCTCTTGCTCTGGGTCCCCCCGCTGACCGCCTTCTACATGTTCATCTGGCCCCAGTTACTCCGCGCCTGGTACAGCAAGGGCTTCCCCGAGTTCCAGATCCTATCCGATAAGGAAGGCTGGGCCTCATTCGCCACCGACAACTTCTGGCGAAACCTCCCCAGCGCCCCCGTCATCATCCTGACATTCGTCGTCTGCGGCTTCGCCATCGTTTACATCCTCGGTACGAGGACGTTCTGCACATACGTCTGCCCCTACGGCTCCATCTTTGCACTCGCCGATCGATTCAGCCCCGGACGTCTCAAGGTCGACAAAAACAAGTGCAAGCATTGCGGCTCCTGCACCGCCGCTTGCCCCAGCGGCATCCGCGTCCACGAGGAAGTCGCCCAGCACGGTCTGATCGTGAACTCCGCCTGTTTGAAGTGCTACGAATGCGTCCAGGCCTGCCCCGAAGAGGCTCTCTCATACAAATTCATGCGCCCCTCGCTCTTGAAATCCACGCAGAACAACGGCCGCTTCGGCAAGCTCCCCTACGAGTTCACGCTTCGCGAAGAGTTGCTCATCGCATGCGTCTTCATCGTCGTCCTGTTGACCTTCCGCGGTCTTTACAGCCGCGTCCCGTTCCTTCTGTCGCTCGCAATGGGCGGAATCATCGGCTACTTCACCGCCCTCATCCTCCAGATCAAGTCGAAGCCCAACGTGACGCTCGGAACGATCAAGCTAAAGCAGCTCGGCCGCCTGACGAAACCGGGCCAAGCGTTTCTCGCGTTCGTGGTCGTTCTTTCGCTCTTCGTCGCACACTCGGCCTTCGTTCGGTACCACGAGTACAACGGCCTCAGACAAGCCCGCACGCTCGCTTCAACCGCCGACCCGACGGCGCGAAAAGAAATCGCCACAACCGCGTTGCATCACCTGGTCAGCGCCGACCGCTGGGGCCTCATCCACAACGCACGCGTCGAACGCGAGATACCCGTCGCAGCCTCGACGTTGGGCCGATTCGCCGACGCCGAAACCTACGCCCGTCGCTTCCTCCAGGAACACCCCGACGACGTCGGCATCACGCTCGATCTGGGACGGGCCTTGCTCAATCAAAACCGCACCGCCGACGCCGAGCACCTCTATCGCGAAGTCCTCGACCACTGGAAACACGAACAGGTCGTCCCCACCGAGCTCGCCGGCGCCTACCACGCCCTGGGCGGCATCCTCGCCCAACGCGGCGACTTCTCGACCGCCGTCCACCTATTCCGTGACGGCCTCGAGATCGACCCCCGCCGCGCCCACATCCACGCCGAGTTGGGCGGCGTCCTGGCCGAGCTGGGCAGGTTCGAGGACGCCATCACGAGCTTACGCGAAGCCGTCCACTTGGACCCCGCCCTCACCCTCGCCCACTACAACCTCGGCACCATACTCGGTCTGCTGGGCCGACCCGCCGAAGCGATCCCCTCCTACGAACGCGCCCTCGAGCAGAACCCCGACGACCCCTCGCTGCACAACAACGTCGCCTTCGCCTACATGCAGACCGGCCGGATCAACCACGCCAAACAGCATCTGTCCCGCGCCCTGAACCTCGACCCCAACAACGCCGACGCCCACTTCAACCTCGCCACCATCCTCGCCGCCCAACACCAACCCACGGAGGCCTCGCAGCACTACGCCCGCGCCGCCAAGCTGGACCCCCGCTACGCCCGCCACATCGCCCAAAACCACCCGGAGTAACGCCTCCGTCTGACCGCTCGCCTCCTGGGGGAACAGTCCGCGTGCGGGGCGACGATCCCTCTCCCGAATTCAGAACCGCGACTGTGAAGGAGCGGCGCATCAACCCAGCGTCACGACCGTGGCCCGGGACGCCAGTCCTGGGATGACGCCGCCCCAAATAGACCAGCCCCGCAGGGGCGACACGACGCTGACCCGGGACACCAATCCTGCGACACCATAAGCCCCAACGGGGCCGCACTCATACAGCCCAGGGCGTAGTTCCTGGGATAACCGGTACCCCCGCGCCCGGCATGCGCTACCTGTCCGCGCTACCTCAGCGCCCGTAGATGTTCGCGCAACCAAGCGGCCAACTCCGCTTCCGAAATCCTCCCCGCTGCCAAGCGGTAGAAAGCGACATACCTCTCCGCCGCCGACGCCTCGATGTCACACCCGTTAAGTCTCAAGAACGTCCGACTGACAACGTACACCACCCGCTTGTTGCCGTCGAGGAAGGGATGATTCATCGCAATCCTGTGAGCATACGCCGCAGCCAGTCGTGCCAGATCACACTGCTCACCTTCATAGGCCCAGATATTCTTCGGTCGCGCGAGCGCCGATGACAGCAACCCGTCATCCCGGACGCCCTGCTCGCCGCCATGCTCGGCGAGTTGCCGCAGGTGGATCAACCGAACGACGTCTTCACGAATCCAGACCGGCTCGTCCACGGCTTCTACTCAGCCAGCTTCCGAAGCAAGTCGCGATCCTCGCGCATCACCCCCTCGGCCACGTCCATCTGCCGTGCGAGTTCCGGGTCATAGGGCGTAAGCTCAATCCCATTCGGCGTCTCCACAACAAACAGCGTGTCTCCCCGAGCCACGCGTAGTCGCTCGAGCACCTCCTTGGGAAGCACCACACCCGACGAGTTGCCGACTGTCGTGATCTTCAGCGTCGTCATAATTACACTCCGTATCCCACATTATAACATCGGTTATAACCTTCCTCAACGCCACGGGCTACTCGGTCGCACAGCCCAGCCTTTGCACCGCGCGCCTCGGAAGTTATCTGTCGGAACAGCGTGCGCCCGAATACGGCCGCAGCAAGGGAAGGGAGAAAAAAAAGGGAAACGAAAAAAAAGTTGCGAAACGAAGCCAAAAAACGGCACTGGCGCTATCGAAAACGCGGTTCGCCTTGGCTTCGTTCCCGACGCGAATCCAACCAAAATGATCCAAGCTTGCCCGGAAGTCGTCAGTGCTGCGTCACCCGGTACCGAAGGAATACCGTCTTCGCTCCGACCAGAAAACACAGAAGTAGCGCAGCCAGGCCCCACGTCGACACCGCGGGTATCGCCCCCTCCACGCACCGGTCTGCGTCTTCGTCGCAGATCAACCCCGGACCGCACGGTTCGTCGCCCGCGACACACCCGAGGTCGACATCGCACGCCTCCACCCCGTTGCAATACGCCCCGTCATCGCACACGGTGTCCTGCGGATCAAAGCGACAGGCATCAGTCACCACGTCGCACGAGTCCAGGGTGCACGCCACACCGTCGTCACAACTCGGAGGCGTACCCGGCTCGCACACGCCGCTCACGCAATGCTCTACACCGTTACAGAACACCAGATCCGCGCAGTCATTTGCATCATTCGGCACGAACGCGCATCCGAGATCGACCTCGCAAACATCGTCCGTACATGGGTTCCCATCCTCGCACAGCGAATCGAGTGGATCATGCTGGCACGCGTCCGTCACTTCGTCGCACGAGTCGTTCGTACAATCGATGTCGTCATCACAATCCCGAGGCGAACCGGCTTCACAAACACCGGCCACACACAGCTCGTCACCGTCGCAAAACTGTCCGTTAGCGCATGGCGTCCCGTCGCCTACCGTCTCGTTCTCACACACGCCGCCCGCACACCTGTCGGTGGTACATGGGTCTCGGTCGTCGCATTCCGCGTCCGAAGTGCACGGTCCAACCTCGAAAACCAGCGCCTCCCCCGTCACCTCTCCGTCAAACGCAGTCCAGTCCGTAATCGGGATACCGTCGATGTCTTCACCGAAGCCGAACGAAAGTTGGGCGCCGTCATCCGGGCCCGGCGCGCCGCCGTTGAGCGCATCCAGCGTGTACATGCCCGGCGTCGACCCCGAAACCACGATCTCCGCGATCTTCGTCGGCGCCCCATCGAAGAGGTTCATTTGCAGGTCCGCGTCCGGGCCCGCACCGAAGAACGCAGCCAACACCACCGGAAACACCGAATCGATCGCGTGCGTATCGCCGCACGTCCCCGGGCAGTCCCCGGCAGATACGAAATCGAACAATTCCACAATCGTCCCCGAGCTGCCCGGGGCGGAGAGCGTCAGTTCGGCGTCGCTTGCCGCAAAATCCAGTTCCACCAACCGGGCAAGGACCGGGTCAGGCCCGCCGGTCTGCGTCATGAACACCTCGACCGTCACCGAGCCGCCCAGCGGGATGAACGTACCGCTCGGCACCAGCTCGATAAGCGCACTACCCACAACCTCCGCGAACCGCGAGCCGCCACCGGCGGAATCGTGCCATGTCCCTGGCAGCCTGCGCTCGATCCAGCCGTCGAAAGCGCCTCGCCCCGACAGCATCGTAACCAGCGTATCAACGTCCGCCCTGTCGATCACCCCGGAACGATCGACGTCCGCCGACCACATGGGCAACGGTTCGCCCGTCCCATTGATCGCGTCAACCAACCGCAACAGGTCCGCAGCTCCCGTCCGGCCATTTCCGTCGACGTCGCCTGGAAGGAACCCCAAACGCACCGACGTGCCCGTGGCGCAGTGCGTAACGGTCGTCGAGGCCCCCGCGGGAATCGGCCTGTCGAACAGCAGCGTCACGTCACCATCTCGGGCCGTCACGTTCACGATCGTCGGCACCGCCCCTTCGCTCACTTCGACGGCAAACGCGCCCGGCGTCACGCGCCCGGCACTCTTGTCGATAGCCACGGTCACGGAATCCCACCCGAGCAACACCGACCGATCGCCCGCAGACCAGGGCACCCGCGCATCCACCGCACCATCCGGCGGAAAACTGGACCCCTGTGCGCCATCCCACCCCGCATCCCCGAAAGCAGAGCACACGACAAGACCGAATAGACCGGCGACCGAACGAGGGCAGAACATGTTGGTCCCTCCTCAAAGACTGTGTTACGCGGGCCCACGACGTCCACACCTTGGTGCAGATCGCCCGCCCGCCTTACATACCAGCGTACGGAACTCGCCCGCCCGGTTCAAGGCGAATCTACGTGCACGCCTTCGTCCCCACGGTCGACAGGCTCCGACGTGTCGGCGTCCCTTCGGACATCTGGTTGTCGCCGGGCTGCACGGCCGCGCATACAGGACGCGAAACGGCGGCCGCGGACCACACCAAGCCCTCGACTCGAAGCGTCTGTACCGCCTCGCCATCCGCCCACATCCCGTGTTGCTGCAATGTGTACACTGGGAACACATGTGCGCGGGCTCAGAAGGTCCAGGGCTTGCCTCCAAAGCGGTCCTGCTCCTATATTCCGTCGGTGAGCGAACACGACGCAGGACGCGTCGTGGCCACCGCTGGGCCGATTCTGCTCGACACGGGAACTTGGGCCGCCGCCGGAGCGTCAGACCCATGCCGGCGGGTGCACGAGCGACACCGCCGGGACCGGTCGATTGGTTCCACGTGCGTCGATTGGCGTGAAGGGATTCCAGGATGCCGCAAACAGCCATCGGGTTAACCACGACGAAGGCCCCGTTTATCGAAGAGGCTCGGGCCAAGGGCGACGTCTACATCCGCCAGCCCTATGAGCTGTACAGTGACGAAAACCAGGAAACGTGGCGATCTTTGTATGCGCGGATTCTCCCGCGCTGGAGGGAATACGCCCACCCGAGGTTTCTCGAGGGTGTCGAACAGCTTGCACTGGACCCCCACGGCGTCCCCCGCCTCGAAGACATCAACCGTTTCCTCAAACCGCTTTCCGGCTTCTCCGCCAAGGCCGTCAGCGGTTACGTTCCGGCCTACACGTTCTTCGATTGCCTGCGCACGCGCGACTTCCCGACGACCATCACCATCCGCGACATCAAGACCCTGGACTACCTTCCCGAACCGGACATCTTCCACGACGTCGCCGGCCACGTGCCCATGCACACCGACCGGCGCTTCGCCGACGTGTTGGTCCGCTTCGGCGAAGCCGCACAGACGACCGCCCGCATGGTGAACTCCCTCGACAACAAAAAGGAGCGCATCCGCCGGCTCGACAGCGTCCTGAAAGCCATGGCCCGCTTCTTCTGGTTCACGATCGAGTTCGGCTTGATGCGGTTCGACGGCGAGCTTCGCGTATACGGCAGCGGTTTGCTCAGTTCCTTCGGCGAGATCGAGCACAGCATCGAATCGCCCGAGGTGCAACGCTTCCCGTTCCAGCTCGAATGGGTCGTCAATCAATACTTCGAGATCGACCACTATCAACCGCTGCTGTTCATCGTCGAGTCGTTCGACCACCTATTCGAGCAGGTCGAGGAACTCGAGCGTTGGATGCTCGAAGGAAAGCTCAACAACGTCAGCCCCGGTGAACCGGTCAGTGCAGAGGAGGACCTCCAGTCCTTCCTCGATGCCGGGACCGCAACGAACTAGGAGCACCATACGACATGCTGCACAGACACACGCTCGGGCGCGTTCCACCCAAGCCGCATACCGCCTTCTACGACGAGGACGGCAAGCTCCTGATGGAGCAATGCGTCACCTGTGAGGGTTTCAGTGGACCGTTCTCGATTCTCTATTTTCGCACGCCGCCGACGGACGAGTTCGCCGTTGAAGACCTCACGCTACCCGGCTTTTGTCCCGTCGAGATCGTCCCCGAGCAGGCCCTGCATCGACGCCACGTGCGCGCCCAGGATCTGAATCCCGCCGGCGATTTCCTCACCGCCCGACGAAGCCTCTTCGTCAACAACGACGTTCACGTCGGCGGTGGGAAACCTTGCGAACCGGCGGAGCGGTTCTTCTCGAACGGCGACGGGGATGAACTCTACTTCGTCACGCACGGCGAAGGTCTTGTCGAAACCGTGTACGGCGTCCTTCCGTTTCGCGAGCATGATTACCTGCTGATCCCCAAGTCGACGCCCTACCGCGTTCACTTCGATGACAACCGAGCGACATTCCTCGTGTTCGAGGGCCGACCTCACCTGCGCATTCCGGGGCAGTATCGCAACAGATACGGTCAGCTTACCGACTACGCCCCCTACTCGCACCGCGACTTCCGCCCCCCCACCGAACTGCTCGGCTTCAGCCGCGACCGGCACGGCGACCCCCCGTACGAACTGGTCGTCAAGATGTCCGACCGCCTTACGGTGCATCGCTACCAGCACTTTCCGCTCGACGTCGTCGGCTGGGACGGGTGTGTCTACCCCATGGCATTCAATATCCACGATTTTCAGCCGATCACGGGCATGGTCCATCAACCCCCGACGATCCACACCACGTTCGCGGGCGACGGCTTCGTGGTGTGCTCCTTCGTGCCGCGCATGGTGGACTTCCATGAAAAGTCGATCCCCTGCCCCTATGGTCACGCAAGTGTCGACATGGACGAGATCATGTACTACGTCGACGGCAACTTCACTTCGCGCAAGGGCATCGACCGGGAGTCGATGAGCCTTCATCCGCAGGGTGTCCCTCACGGCCCGCACCCCGGCACCTACGAGAAGTCCATCGGGACCAGGCGTACGTCAGAACTCGCCGTGATGTGTGACAGCTATAAGCCCTTCCGATTGACGACGATGGCGGACGGTCTCGAAGACAAGGACTACCACACGAGCTGGGTCGACCGCGAGGGCCGCTCGAGCTGGTCCGACAAATGACACGCTGCGCTTGCTTTCAGCACACGGTGCCTATCTCCACGGCCGGCTCAAGGGAGACGGGCGTCTGAAGGACGTGGCGACGCGGAAATACCGCCGTGCATCGTGCGAATACACGATCGGATGGCGGACCCCGGCCTGGGATGGATCAATGATGAGTTCAGGCCGGACCGCGCGACCGGAGACACGAGATGGACATCGACCTTCAGACGCTGGCCGGCGGGCTCGACCTCGACCGGTTCCTGAACAGCGAATCAGCCGCGATCCTACTCCTCCTGTTCACCCTTGGCGTGGTGCTGGTTACGTTCATCGTCGCGCGACAGTGGCGAGCGGTGCGCATCGCCGAGGCCGAGGTGAGCCTCAAGCTCAAGATGCTCGAACGAGGCTATTCGGCCGACGAGATCGTGAAGGTACTTCAGGCCGGCGTCCCGCCCTGGCACTTCAAACGACGCCACGGTTCAACCGCAGAGAACGGCTGCTGCACCTCCGACTTCGTCCGCGGCGGCGCGAGCCGGTAGAACCGTTTTGAAGACGCCCGGTGAGTTTTCTTTTTGTGCGGATGTCACCCTTTCGGCACCGCGCTGATCTGGCGGCTACAGGTTCCCCCGGCGTTCCTGTTCTCTTTCCAGCGAGACAAACAGGGCTTTGAAGTTGCCGACACCGAAGCCTCTCGAGCCGTGGCGTTCGATGACCTCGTAGAACAAGGTCGGGCGGTCCTGCATGGGCTGGGTGAATATCTGCAAGAGATAGCCGTCGTCGTCACGGTCGACGAGGATGCCCAAGTTGCGCAGCTCGTCGAAGTCCTCGCCGATCTTACCGACTCGGTCCGCAAGGTCTTCGTAATAGGTGTCCGGCACACGCAGGAAGTCTATGTCGCGCTCGCGCAGCATGCGGACTGTCTTGCAAATGTCACCGGTGTTCATGGCGATGTGCTGGACGCCGGGTCCGCAATAGAAATCGAGATATTCGGCGATCTGCGAGACCTTCTTGCCTTCGGCCGGTTCATTGATCGGGAACTTGCACTTGCCGGTGCCGTTCTCCATGACCTTGCTCATCAGCGCGCTGTATTCCGTGCTGATGTCCTC
>JASFUW010000196.1:0-9031 GCA_050050135.1 Phycisphaerae bacterium | reverse complement strand
CCACCTCAGCCATTCGACTCGCGAAGGGTACCGCAATACGATGGCTCAACTCCGCGAACATTTCGGCTCCGGCTGCCTTGTCCGCCTCATCAGCCGCCGCCAAGCCGAGACGTTCATGGCAACACGAAAACGCCGCGATGGCCGGTCGGGAACTCTTTCGAGTTGGTCGAGACAGAAAGTTCTCACTCAATGCCGGGCTGTTTTTCGTGCAGCGTTGGAATGGGGCTACAGCCGGTGGAGCCCGTTCGACAAGCCTCAGCGGGGCAGTGGCTCCCCTTTGAGCGTCATGGCCCAGTCGCGGCCGTGGCATCACATGACGCCCAGCGAGTTCCACGCCATGCTGAGCGTCGTGCCAAATGTGAGACGGCGGGCGGCATATTGGCTGATGTACGGCTGCGGGCTCAGACCCGGCGAGGTATACAACCTCACCCTCGATCGGATCGATTTAGCTGCCCGCAGGGTCCACATTGCGAGCCGGACGGCAACGGCCGACGTGCCGCCCTTCACCGTCAAATGCGAGGAGCGGTCGACAGGTGCGAAGGAACGTACCGTCCCGATCCCGGACGCTGCCATGGAGGACGTCACGGCTGCTTGCCAGGAGGCCTTCAAATCCGGCGGATTCGTGGTGCTTAGCCCGGAGCGGTTCGCAAAGGTCCAGGACGATTGGCGCCTGTGCCGGGAAGGGAAGGCTTGGGGCGGCCGGGCGGACCACCGTCCCTGGCAAAATCGGGACATGCTCCTGAATCTCCTCAGGGATACCCGGGCGTATCTTCGGAAGGCCGGGATCGAGCTGACCGCCCCGTTTACCTTGCCGACTTTTCGCAAGTCGTTCGCACAGAATCACGCTGATGCAGGCACGCCACCCCGTACGCTCGCCAAGCTACTGGGGCACTCCAGCGTGACGACGACGATGGAGTTCTACAACAGGGTCACCGATGCCAATGAGAGGGCAGCCTCGGATGCCATGAATCGGCTGCTGGGTGGCAAGAAGAAACAGGCAGCGAGTTCGTGATGAACCGAGCGAGAGTTCCACTGGAGTTCCACTGGAGGGGCATTTCAAGGGTCAAGCACACGACCCGAAATCGTCGTAAACCCTTGTCAGATAAGGACTGGGCGATGCCGGACTCGAACCGACGACTTCCTCCTTGTAAGGGAGGCGCTCTAGCCGACTGAGCTAATCGCCCTCGTAAGTAACCATATCAGGTCTGCTCGGTGTGGCAAGTCAGCGCCACGATCGGTGAGCCCCCGGGCTCCGCGTCTTCCCGAGGTCGAACCTTCATACGCGCAGGGCCAGGCGATGGCATGGAACACAGCGCTCGCAGCGGCTCACCCTTCCGATTCGAGTTCCACGCCGAGCCCGTCGGCCAGCCGGTTGACGAACGCGTAATATGCAGCCACCTGACAGATGTCCAGAACCGCCGCGGCGCTGAAACCGGCGGCCGTCAGGACATCAACGTCCGCTTGGCCGATCGCGGCGGGCGTCCGCGTCAGCTTGTCGACGTACGCGAGCATTCTCCTGTCGGCCTCGGTGAGTCTCGCGCTTCGATGATCCGTGCTCAGCGATGCCACCAGATCGTCGTCTTTCGTGAGCCGACGGAGCCCCGCCCCGTGATGATGCACTCAGTAATGACAGTTGTTGATCGCGGAGACCACAACTGCGATCATTTCTCGCTGCACCCGCGTCAACTCCGATCGGCCACGCATCAACGTCTCATACAGCTCATAGTGGGCGGTGAGACTCGCCGGGTTCGGACCGTGAATACGCAGAATATGGTCGAGCTGCCCGTTCGAGTCCCGAAACCGGTCGTACAGCTCGCGAAGTGGCGACGATGCCTCCTCGTCCCGGATGTATGGAATGTACGCCATGCCGCGATTGTAGCACGCCGCCCGCACCACCGCACGACTGTGAAATCAACGGCGACGAGCGTCGTTCACGCACCAGCTCATACCGCTGGCGGTTCCATCCACTTCCGCACCGAATTCACGGTTTACATCTGCACCCGCGTCGCCTTATACTCGTGCGCGGTACTCGACCGCGTCGACAGACGGCAGGACGCCAAACGGACCGGCGGGCCTTTACGCCCGCCCCGGGAAGGGAGGACCGATGCGACGCATAGCCGTGCTGAACCAGAAGGGTGGAGTTGGGAAGACGACGACCGCCGCGAACCTCGGCGCCGCACTCGCCCGCCGCGGCTTGCGCGTGCTGCTAATCGATCTGGATCCCCAGGCTCACCTTTCTCTCCATTTCGGTGTCGAGATCAGCGACGAGCAACCGAGCATCTACGACGTGCTGACCGACTCGACACCGCTCGACGATGTCCTGCTCAAAGTTTCCGAAAACGTCACCATGGCTCCCGCCGACATCGACCTCGCCGGAGCCGAAGCCGAGTTGGTGAGCGTGACCGGTCGTGAGGTCTTGCTGCGGGAGGCGCTCGAGCGGTGGAACGGAGCGTACGATGTTCTGCTTATCGACTGCCCTCCATCGCTCGGTGTCCTGACGGTCAACGCGCTCGCCGCGGCTCGCGAAGTGCTCATCCCGCTTCAAGCCCACTTCCTGGCGCTTCAAGGGCTCAGCCGTCTCCTGAGCACCGTGACACTTGTCCGTCAGCGCATCAACCCGGCACTAACAGTCAACGGGATCGTCCTGTGCATGCACGACGCCTCGACCAGACTCGCGAGCGAAGTCGTGGACGATCTTGCGGCGTTCCTCGAGGCAGCTCGCGATACGGACACACCGTGGTCGGGCGCGAGGCTCTACAACACACGCATCCGTCGGAATATCAAGCTGGCGGAATCTTCCAGCTTCGGTCAAACGGTCTTCGAGTACGCACCGCGGAGCAACGGCGCCATCGACTATCAAAACCTCGCGGCGGAGCTCGCTGGTGTCGACAAGCCGACGGTGCCCGCCCCAGATACCGATGCGTCTGCCGTCAGCCGGCCCCTGCCCCATGACACAGATGCGACACCGCCCGTTGTTGAAATGACTGTTGCCGCCCCGGGTCCGTCGGCGGACACGGCGGGAGGAGACGACCTGCCGGGCGACGCGACAACTGCCCGGTGGCGCGGACACCCGTCTGACCTGGATCGGGACGAGAGTGATCCGGTCACCACGACGTCGTAACCCTTAGATGCTGTCTCCGTTCCAACATTGCAGGACACCCTCCTGGTTACGATGCGTTTGGATCACGTACTGGATCGCGATGTTCGCCTTGACGCACCTCCCCGGAACCGCGGTCCCCGCTACGCCGATACCGCACGCCGACAAGGCCTACCATGTCGTGCTGTTCTTCGTGCTGGCGTGGCTTGGCGGAACGTGCATTCTGCGAGACCGGCCGCGATCCTCCGCCCGGACGCTCGTCGTCTGGGCTGTGATCTACCTTGCCTACGCGGCGATGGACGAGTGCACGCAACCGACGTTCGGTCGAACCGCAAGCTTGGTGGATTGGGTCTGCGACGGGATCGGGATCGTGCTCGCGTCGGCGATCCTGCTGCTGACGCGACGCCGCCAAGCGGCGAACCTGCGTCCCGGGTCATCAGCCAGATGAGACTCAGTGTAACGGACGGTTAACTTGCAGGCCGAACCAAGGACCGAGCCATGCCGCAGGTTCCGGCGTATGATAGAATAGGTGAGGCGGTTTGACGTTGAGCCGCGCGCATGTTCCCTGTTCGTGTGGATCGGCACCATGGGCAAAAAGCGAACAATCGTCGTGGTCGAGGACGAGACGCCCATTCGGCGCGGGATTGTCGACGCGCTCACCATGGCTGGGTACGAACCGATCGAGGCCGCCGACGGTGAAGCCGGCCTCGCCGAAGCCCGTCGCGCCGGCGTGGACCTCGTCTTATTGGACCTGCTTTTGCCGAAGATGGACGGGTTCGACGTCTTGGCCGAGCTACGCGTGTCGCACGCCTCCCTCCCCGTGATCATCCTAACCGCCCGCGGCTCGGAGGACGATCGGGTGCGTGGCCTGCGCGGCGGAGCCGATGATTACGTCGTCAAACCCTTCTCTGCGCGGGAGCTTCTCGCACGAGTCGAGGCCGTCCTGCGCCGCTCACCGGACAGGCCCTCCCCCGTGGTCCGGATCGCCGCGGGAGAAACCGCGGTCGACTGTGCCCGGCGCGAGATCATTCGAGGCGGCGGCGAACGCGTGGCGCTCTCCGAAATGGAAGCGGATATACTGCAGCGGTTGGCTGCCCACGCCGGGCGGGCCGTGTCCCGCGAAGAACTGCTCGCGTCCGTCTGGGGTCTTCGCGACGGGAACATCGAAACGCGTGCCATCGATATGCACATCACACGCCTGCGGCAGAAGCTCTCCGGTCCCGGATCGGAAGAGGGACCCGAGTGGATCGTCACCGTACGTGGAAAGGGCTACATGCTCGGTCCCGATTTGACCGTGACCACCAGCGCCGAAGACACGGAAAGCACTTCGTGAGAAGCTCGCGCCGAAACAAGCTCGCCGCGATCACGACCTACGTGTTGATAGCCGGCGGTGTCATCGGGGGTATGAGTTGGGGCACGTACAACAGCTACATCGCCGCGAAAGAGCACGTCGAAGGTGAAATCAGTCGGGCCGTCGGAGAGATCGACAACTACATGTCCGGGATTATCAGCGCCGAGACCGCGCGAAGCCCGACCGACTACACCTCGGTTCGGGAGGCGCGAGACACACGCGCCTACCTGGGCAGCGGGTTGGAGATCGGCGTGGACTACGTCGTGTTGCCGTCCCGCCTGGCGAAGGGCCCGCCACCGCATGACTGGATCGACGTCTACTTCCAGGTCGATCCGCGGGCTGTCCTGTCCTCCCCGCAACTCGTCGGCGAAACCGGCCCTTGGCCGTTCGAACCGCCGCTTACGCCGCAAGCTACGATCGACCGGGCGCGGCTGTCGATCGAATGGCTGAAGAACGCACTTCCGGACTTCAACCTTGGCGAGATGTGCGAATCGAGTTGCGCGTTCCATCCACCATTTGAACCGCCGCTTGCGTCTGCGGCTGTCGGACCGGCGGACTCCGAGCCAGTCACGAAGACTGGTGGGCGTCGTGCCGAAACCCGAGCTGCCCAGAGAAGACGCGCCCTGCGCGAACAACAACGGAGGTATCTTGCCCCCGAGGAGTGTATCGACGCCGGAATCTTCGAGCGAAACCTGCTGAATGTCGCGGGTGAAACCGGTTTCGTGGACGAGGCCAGACTCGACCTCTCCGGCGAGGTGAGCGTCGAAACCGACCCGATCACGACGTTCTGGTTGGGCGAGGGCCCCGACGGAGGAATGAAGCTCGCCTTCCTTCGTGAGTGTCATGCCGATGCCCTCATATTTTATCAGGGTTTTGTCGGCGACTGGGAGCAACTTAGACCCGAGCTGCTGGCACAGATCGAGGATCAGTTTCCCGGCGCCGACCTTGTACCCATCCTTGAAGAGGAACCTCCCGACACCGACCGGGTCTTTACACACATGACGAACCTCCCGGTGCGACTGCAGACCGCCGACTCTGCGGGCCGCGTCGCGGCCGCGGCGTGGCGACGAATTCGCGGTACCGTGGTCATCACCTGGGCGGCAGCCGTCGGCGTGTTGGTGCTGGCTGCCTGGGGACTGCGCAACCTCGTCGCCTTAACCGAACGACGTCTGCAGTTTGCGTACGCAGTTACGCACGAACTTCGTACCCCGCTTACCACCTTCCGACTCTACTCCGATATGCTTTCCGCCGGGCTGGTTCCCGAACAGACCAGACAGGAATACCTGGACACGCTCAACGCGGAATCCACGCGACTTTCGACCGTTGTAGAGGAGGTGTTGGAATACGCCCGGCTCGAAAACCACAACGTCAAACTCAACCCCGTGCCCACCGACGGCGGATCCCTCATCGGCAAGCTGTCGGAGTCACTGGTCAAAACCTGCGAGGCCAACGCCCTTCAGGCGCGAACCGAGAACCTGGTCGCCGACGGAACGCCGCTCCGAACGGACGTGGACCTCGTCAACCGCATCGCCGGAGTGCTGGTCAGCAACGCCTGCCGTCATGCACGCGGGACCGATGGAGGGTCCGTGCTGCTTCGTTTGGACGGGGACGACCACCACATCCACCTCCACGTGATCGACTCGGGACCTGGCATCGACCGCTCTGACGTTCGCACGATTTTCCGGCCCTTCCGGCGCGGTCAAAGCGCCGGCCCCGCCACAGGAGGAATCGGCTTGGGACTCGCCCTGGCCCGCAGTTGGGCGCAGTTGCTCGGCGGCCGGTTGGAACTCGCCTCGGGGCACCATCCGACGCTTGGTGGAGCCCACTTTCGCTTGACCATCCCTTCCATCTCCCCGCGCTAGGCGCACGCCGAGCCGTTCCGGCAACAAGAACACACACTCTCGCACCAAACGCCGATCGTGCCGGCCGAATCCTGCCGCGCCGGGATTGACCGTGGTTGTGATCGGCTTCATACTGCATGAGCTGAATATCCGGGATCGGGGATCAGGCGACAGCGTAATCATTCCGTTCTCCGTTCCCTGTTCCCGACGGCATGGCACATGACAACGGTTAAGCTTCTCGTTCTCGACATTGACGGGGTACTTACCGACGGTCGCATCTTCCTTGATGCGACCGGCGAGTTCTGTAAGCCGTTCGACGTCCGCGATGGGTGTGCCATCAAGCTCTGGCGGCACTGCGGCGGCCAGGTAGCCCTCCTGTCGGGACGCGACAGCCGGGCGGTGCACCGTCGTGCCGCGGAACTCGGAGTGACCTGTGTCCACGCCGGCGTCGAGAACAAGACCGCGGGCTATGAGACAATCGTGACCGACGGGGCGTATCGTCATCCCGAGGTCGCTTACGTCGGTGACGATCTCCCCGACCTGGGACCGATGGAGCGTTGCGGAGTCCCGGTAGCCGTTGCCAATGCCGTTCCGGTCGTCAAGCGCACCGCGCTGTACGTCACCCGTCGCCCGGGTGGCAACGGGGCTGTCGGTGAAGTGGTCGAGTTGTTGCTGAGGATGCGAGGATTGTGGTCGCCGGCCCTGCTGCGCGACTTTTAGGTCCGAGATTCGGTGGTGATGCCGTTCGACGTACATTCGCGACACTCGATCCCGGCACGCCGGGACCCAAGACGCAAGGCGACCGGACTCGTGCGGAGTCTCGTTGTCGCTACGGCGACACTCGCCATCCTACTCGTGCTGTTCTCCATTTATCAGTACAGCCAACTCGACTCGAGTGAGACCACGCCGACAACCCTCGTAGACTCCGGCCAATCCGGGACCGGTCCCGACGCGTCGGGACCTTCAACCACACCACCGACAACCCTCGACGGACCCGGCGTCCAAGTCGGCGAGGCCATCATCGGCGAGGGCGAGAGAATCAGGATCACGATCTATCGACCCGGCGATCACAGGGCACAATTCGAGATCGAAGTGTCCGACTGGACCCCGGTCGGTGGGTCGGTTGACGAGTTCCTTCTCACCGAACCCGAGGTGCGGATGCGGACCAAGGACGGGCACGCCGTGCGCGTCGTAGCCAAAAAGGGCGTCTTTCAGGCGAGCGGTCAACCGGGCAGTGGGCTCGAACCGCTAAGGGGAAAACTCGAGGGCGACGTCAAGATCGAGTACGACCGGCTTACCACCGACCAGCGCGCCCGACTCCCCGAAGCGCTCCGCGCAACCATCGACCCCGCGCACCTTGTAACCATTGAACTCGACGAGATCGAGTTCGACCTGGAATACTCGAAGGTCGTCGCACCCGGGCGACTGCGCCTCACCGCACGTGAGGCTCAGTTCGAAGCGGGGAACGTCGAGGTCCGGTTCAATGAGCGCGAGAGCCGTGTCGAGTTCATGCGAATTGGCAGCGGTGGTCGACTTATGTTGCGCGATCAGGATGGCGAATCGACCATTGATCTTCCCGGTCTCGGGGCGGAGTCGCGGCGCGTTACGCTCTCCGAGTGGCTTTGGGCGACCATGCAGGCGAAACTCACGGCCGAGCATCCGGACACAACGGACGATGTGCGCACCGCCGACCTATCCACACCCCGCGTGGACGAACAGGGGATACCGATTTTTCGAATGGAGGAGCCCGACGAACCGGACCAACGCCCACCGATGTCGTATACGGCTCGTTTCGAAGGGAACGTCGATGCCAGACAAGTCCGGGACAAGGTGACAAGTCTCCGTCTCCAAGCGGATACGCTGCAGATACTGCGTGACCTCTCGGACAAGACGGACCGTCCGGGCCCCGCGCGCCGGAATGGCATTCGCTCCCCCACCGGTTCACCAGGCGGCCAGGGCGCGGCGCCGTCGTCCGCTGCGCCGAGTGACGCCCGCCTGGTGGTCGATTGGGAGGATCGGCTCGTCGTCCAGGCCTGTACGCCGGATGATCCGACGTGCCGCGGCAAGACCCGCTCGAAGCTGAGCGCGGCCGGTGCACCCGCGCGCATCTCACGGCCGGATGTCGAAGCCACATGCGGCCGGCTCACCTTCGAGCCCGACACCACCGGGTTGCAGCTCTACGCCACGGACGATCAACCCGTGTCTGTTCGTTACGCCGGGCGCGGAACCATGACCGCCCGCTCCGTCCGGTCCACGCGGACCGCGGACAAGATGCACGTTTTCGCCGAGGGTCCCGGCATGCTCACCCACGAACCCGCGGAACCCGTAACCGAATCCGCAGTTTCCGAAACCGATGGAAAAGTCCGCCGCGGTTCGGCCGAGGTCGACGACGTCGACCGGATCGCACGCATCACCTTTTCGAAGGAACTCGAGGTCGAGGGGCGGTTCATGAAGAGGAGACGTGTCGACTTCACAGGCTCAATCACGTCGTGGGAAGAGAGAGTCCTCGACCGGGCAACGTTCGTCGGCAATACGCAGTTGCGGCAGGAAGCGATCGCGCTTATCGCCGACACCACGACACTCGTCTTTGAAACGGGTCGAAATCACAGCGACAACTGGCAGGCCATCGACCAGGTCAACGCAAAAGGTGACGTGCTCTTGACGCAAGACGCCGGCGAGATATCCTGTCAGAGCCTCGACATTCACATGACCAGCGACAACCGCGGAAGACCTGTGCCGCAC
>JASFUW010000195.1:0-9041 GCA_050050135.1 Phycisphaerae bacterium | reverse complement strand
CTTCGTGTTGTCGCTTTGATAGTCATCATCCATCCTCATTTCGGACGCAGGATAATAGATTCCCTAGACGGGTTCTCTTTCAGGTCATGCAGAATGCCGCGAACCTGCCGCCCGGACAACGTTCGGTGCTTTAGTAGTGCCCTGGCAACCCAGTGAACCGCGGACATGTGTGGGGCGATCATTTTGTCTGCAAGTTGAAAAACACGAGCGGATTCGTTACGTATGAATTCGCGGCTTTTGCCCTTGCCGTACTTCATTTCTATCCACCGACAGAGATTTTCGTTGTCGTAAACTTCCCCCCAAGCGTGATGAACATCGCCCCAAGTGTGCAACTCTGCTAGCACTCCTGCATGTTCGATCATCATTTCTCGCTCGAATCGGTCGTCCCGTCTCGCAGAGTCAGGGCCATATCGCAACATGCGCTCGGTTTTGCGAGGTAGCCTTATAGCGGTTGTACCAGCGTATTTACGCGACCTGGGCCGGAGCGTGACGCGCTCAACATGCAACCCCAGAACGCAAGCCATAACAGCGTGTCCGGCTTCATGCACCGCATTCGATTCGTCATAGGGGATATCCGGCTTACACATCTCCTCTGCCTCCATCCAATACCTCGATTCCGTTCGCTGACAATAACATTGCATCCGTCGCCGTCGTCACGCTTTCGCGTACCGGATCGAGCGACAGTCGCGCGTATATTTCGGTAGTCCGTGACGTGCGATGACCCAGGGCTTTCCCGATGATCGGTAGACTTGCTCCTGCCGCGGCTTGCCAACTTCCGAGCGTTCGTCGCAGATCGTGCATTCGCAGATCGGTGAGCCCGGCCCGCTTTACGACGCGCCGCCATGCCGCCTTGGTTTCGACCAGCGGACGGCCCGGCTTGCGTGGCGACGGAAACACGTAGTCGACGTCATCGTCGGGCCGACGCGCCTTGAGTAGCTGAACCAGAGCGGGAACGAGTACGACGACGATCGGTCGGCCCGCTTTTGCTTGTTCAGCGGGGATCGTCCAAAGCCCGCGCTCGAGGTCGACGTCCGCCCACCGCATAGACTGCACGTTGCCGCGTCGGGCGCCGGTCAGCAATAAGGTTAGAAAGACGTCCCGAAACAGCGGGTCCGGTTCATCGGCAAGCGACGCGAAGAGCCGTCTCAATTCGTCGGCGTCAAGGAACCGCTCGCGTGGCGTCTCGGGAAACCGCTTTACGCCCGCGGTCGGGTCGTTGCCATTCCACCGATCGACGGAAGCTGCGTACCGATACAGTTTCTTGAGCAACTCGAGCGCACGATTTGCCTGATACGGTTTCGACGCTCCGATCTTGGTGTGCAGCGCGACGACGTCGGGCTTACCGATGTCCGCCAGTCGACGGGTTGCCCACCGGGCAAGGTATCGTTTCCAGAGCGAAGTATCATTCCGACGTGTGACCGGGCGGTTGTGCGACGCGCCGTGCGTTTGCTGGTAGTAGTCATAAAGCTCGTTCAGCGTGCAGGACTTGTGAAGCGTTCGGCGCTGTTGTTGCGGGTCTTTGCCGTCCGCGATATCCCCCAGCATCCGGGCCGCTATCTTACGGGCGTTTTCTACCGTGATCTCCGGGTAGACGCCGATCCGAACGCGGGTCGGTCGGCCGCGGATACGCCGGTACAGGTAGAATGTCCGCAAGCCGGTGTATGTGACGCATAGCGCGAGCCCCGGCTGTCGCCTGTCGTACACGTATCGTCTGCCCGTGTCCGGTGCTTTCACTGCATCCAACGCCCGCTTCGTGAAGTTGATTTTCTTCGTCGCCATGCCGCACCCCAAAGACACCAGAAGGTTACCCAAACGGTCACAACTCCATCGGGTGCTACGCCAGGATCGGTGCGATTTCAGGCATTCACCGACTTAACCGTCTGGTCGCACGTCCGATCGGCTCGCCCGAGCCGGTGCTACGCCGGCGCTACGCTGTCTGTTAGGTTCGGTTAATCCCGGTGTAGCATCATTGGCGTATTCTAGGCTGTAAATGTAGTGTTTGTCAACACCTATCAATTTACGTTAACGTGGGGTTAGGGTGCGAATTCTGGTTTGCAACCAGAAGGTCGGCGGTTCGAGCCCGCTCGGCTCCAGTACGAAACACCGTGCCAAACCGTGCTTTTTGCTGCCACCGGTGCGGTTTCCGGCACTTTGGCGTTTCGATCGGGTTTCAGCCTGAGTGTCATCAGTTGCCGCCAGATGCCGAGTACGGACTCCCAGATCGAGTGGTATCGCACATAGCTGCGCGTCGAGCATTCCCCGACACCTCATTGGTTTACGCAGGCCGCCCTGCGGTTCAGTAACGCGAGCTTCCGGGCCGGGGGGTGTCGCCCGCCGTTGAGCCCCAAGAAAACGTGGAAGTTGCCCGTTCTTCCGCTCGAATCCCTTATACTCGACGAGTACGTTCGGAGTCGGACTCGGGTCGTGTCTCGCGCGAATGATTCTGCCTGGGGAATCCGTCCGGAATGACGGCCGAACTCGCCGCGGTTCCCAAGTGCCGCTTGCGCGTCGCCCCAGCGTCTGCTGACGGAGGTCAAGGAGCTATGTCATATCGCAATGGCTCGTGCAGCGTTACCGTGTTGGTTCTCATGCTCGCCGTTACTGCCACTGCTACGGCACAGCCTCGGCTCTTCATGGTACCGGCCGGGCAGGACCCGGCGCTGTATCCAACCGGTCCAGCGAGTGTCCAGGTCGACCGGGCTATCGTTCAATCCGGTGGGTTTGCGCTCACGTTCGAGGTCTATCTCGAAGGCACGGACCCGACGAACGTACGCGGCTACCAGTTCGCCCTTGACGACGCCATCGGCGGAAGCGCCGGGTCGGTGGACTACGATCCATCGGTGCCGCCCGTCCTCAACGACGTTCGCGCGGATTACATTTTCATCGGGGCGGCTGGAACCACGCTCACATCAGTGGACGAAGGAGCGCCCGCACGCGTCGTCGGCGCGGTGGCAGAACTCTCGGACACGGTCGCTGCATCCGATCCGGTTTATCTCGGGGAGATAACGTACGGATTCTCATCCGACGCATCGGGAACATTTTCGATCGACTTCATCGATCCAGGCACCACGCCAGGCGAATCGAAGACCATTTTCGCGGATGACAGTAGCGCACCGATCACTTTCACGGCCGACGGTGCGGTAATTCAAATTATCGGCGAGAGTATCCCGACCGTATCCACGTGGGGTATGATCTCGATGACAATCATCTTGCTTGCTGCCGGAACGCTCGTCTTGAGGCGGACAGGAAAGCGCGTTGGCCCTGTTGCAGCCTGCGTACTGATTGTCTTGATGCTCGGGATCTTCGACGACTTAATCGCCTGCACGTTCGATTCCGATTGTGACGATGCGATCGCATGTACAGTGGATGTCTGCAACATGGGCGTGTGCGAAAACACGCCGAACAACGCGCTCTGCGATGACGGAATCTTTTGCAACGGTGCAGAAATATGTGCTGGTGGTTTCTGCCAGTCACCAGGCGACCCCTGCGGTGGATTGGCCTGCGACGAGGTAGGAGATCAGTGTCTGTGCAACGTGGATGCCGACTGTGACGACGCGAATCCCTGCACAGACGACTTCTGTGTCCTAGGCAACTGCGAGAATGAGCCTGGATTTGAGGGGTTCCCCTGCGACGACGGGTTGTTCTGTACGTCCCTCGATCTGTGCGAGGGAGGCACCTGCGAAGGAACATCAGATACATGCCTGCCCGAGGAGACCTGCGACGAAGCGAACGATCTCTGTCTGCCGGCGGGCGAAACCGGTTGCCTCGTGTACGGAGACATCAACAAGGATGCCGTGGTGGACCTGTTCGACGTCTTGCTTGCGCTCGATGAGTTCGTCGCCGGCACGGCGGGGCCGGCCGACATCAGGCCGTGCGGCGGCGACGGCGTGGTCGACGAGTTGGATGTGGACGCCATGGGCGAAGCCTTCGCTGGCGATTATCTGTGCGCGGTTGAGTGCCTCGAACCCGGACTTGAACCCGGAACCTGGGCGACCCCGTTCGCCGCGCTTGAAGGGAGTCCAAGAGCCGGGGATTCCAACCCACTTTACGGGCTCTACGGGTTCAACGGCGAGTTCCACATGGAAGCCGCGGATCTGGCGGTTCGCGGGCGCGGGTTCGACTTCGTATGGGGACGGAAGTACCGCAGCCGGTATGGACCTGACACAGCGCAGGGCAACGGCTGGGACTATTCGTACAACATTCGTCTCGAGCCGGACGGCGCGGACCTGCGACTAAACGACGGGAACACGCGCCAGGACCGCTATGAGCTGCAGACGGACGGTACCTGGACTCGGCGCGGGTTCTTTCGGGTGGTCGAGCAGAACCCCGATAACACCTTCACGTCGACGTTCGCCAACAAGGGGAAATGGAACTTCCACGCGCTCGATGGCTCCGTGGTTGAAGGCAAGATCTACGCGATCGTGGACCGCAACGAGAACACGATGGAATTCGAGTATGACGGCTCGGGAAGGCTCGTTGCCATTCACGATACGCTCGATACGCTCGCCCACAATCGCGACATCACGATCACATATGACGGCGATGACCGGATCGAGGCGGTCTGTGACTGGACGGGCCGTTGCGTGATTCTGGTCATCGACAACTACGACTCGTTTGTCTACAACCTCGTGCAATACCTGGGTGAGCTGGGGGTCGAGCTCGCGGTAGTTCGCAACGACGAGGTCACGGTCGAGGCGGTTCGAGAACTTGGCCCCGCATCCATTCTGCTGTCTCCAGGGCCGGGTACTCCTGACGATTTGGGGATCTGCCTTGATGTGGTGAAACGCCTATCCGGGAGCATTCCCATACTGGGAGTCTGTCTGGGGCATCAAGTCATCGGCCAAGCGTTCGGCGGGTCAGTGATTCGGGCGGATTGCGTGGTGCACGGCAAGACGTCGCTGATTCACCATGACGGGCTGGGGATGCTGGAAGGGCTCGCCCAGCCGTTTGCGGCGACGCGGTACCATTCGCTGATTGTTTCGCGAGAGGGGCTGCCGGAGAGTCTGACGGTGAGTGCGTGGACCGGGGACGGGCTTATCATGGGCCTTCGGCACCGGTCGCTGCCGTTGGAGGGCGTGCAGTTTCACCCGGAGTCCATTCTCACGGAGGAAGGCCGGAAGTTGATGGCCAATTTCGTGCGGCGGCCGATCGGGTGTGTAGCCGATACGGCGTTGTGAAATCTGGGCGGCGCGGCAGATCTCAGTCCACGTCCACCCGCCCGACGATCGCCCGGAATCGGCATTCGCCGGTCATCTGGCACAGGCCGTGCTAATCGAGTTTGTGTGTTCCTACCGATGGTTCTTGTACGCCTTGCGTCCGGCCCGAGGAGACCAAGCCGATGGCAGGAGAGCATATTGTAATCATTGATGACGATCCGGATCTCCGTGAAGCTCTGAAGTTGATTCTGGAGCCGGCCGGTTATCGGCTCACATGCTGTGCCACCGGCTCGGACGGGCTGGCCACCGTTCGCGACCAACACCCCGATCTGGTTCTGCTGGACATCATGCTGGCATCACCGTCCGAAGGGTTCCATCTGGCGTACGAGCTGAAGAAGGATGACGCGACGAAGGATATTCCCATCATCATGATCTCGGCGATCGGTAAGACGATGGGGATCGATTATGCCAAGGAGCTCGGGAGTGAGTACGTCCCGGCCGAGCAGTTCCTGGACAAGCCTCTCAAGGCGGCGGTCGTTCTCGACGCGATCAAAGCGGCCCTGCCCTAGTGCTGCGTCAACTGTATTTTTGCGGGTAGCGAGCGGCGTCTTTCCGAGCCGCGCCCGTGAGGAAGCGGTCTTCTGGAACCCGCAAATTAAGGCGTGACCGTGCACTCGGCCGCGGGCCGCGGATTCGTTCGCTTACAGGGATGCCCATGCGCGGCGACATCGGTACGAACGTGGCCCTTCTCCCGTACGGTTCGTTCCGGGTCCGCGCCCTTCTGGCTCTGATTCACCATCGCTGGTTCATTCGATTGCGATGGATCATCGCGTTTGCCACGCTGGTGCTTCTGCTGGCCGAGCGGTATTACACGCCGGAGTTCCACCGCCCGGTCGCAATCCATTTCTGCCTCGGTGCCCTCGCCGTGGTCAACGTGATCTGGACGTTGATCAGCCGGGACCTCAGCGCGACGAGGTTTGACGAGAGTGAGAGTGCTCCGCCGGCTGTCGTTCGCAGCGCGATGCTCTTTGCGAACGCCCAAATGACCGTGGATTTACTGATTCTCACGGTCATTCTTCGCTACTCGGGCGGGATCGAAAACCCGATGGCGATCTTCTACCTGTTTCACATGATCATCGCGGCTTTGCTGCTGACGCCGCTGAACGCCTTTCTTCAGGGGTGCTGGGCGTTGCTGCTGTACAGCGTGTTGGCGATTGGCGAATGCCTCAACGTGCTGCGCCCGCATTACAGCTTTTTGACCACCACGAATTCCGCGCTATATCAGGACTGGGGGTATGTGATCGCGGGAATCTTCGTGCTGGCGGCCGGCGTGTTCGGCGTGCTGTATTTTACGTTACAGATTTCAACCAGGCTGGATGAACAGGAAGTCGAGCTGCACAAAGCCAACGACGCGTTACGCCGAAGCCAGGTGGCGATCGAAGACCTGCAGGCTCGACGGACACGGTTCATGCAGACGGCGGCTCACCAGCTCAAGAGTCCGTTGGCCGGTATCGAGACACTGGCGGGATTATTGCGGGATGGCGTGGTTCCTGCGGAGAAGTCTGCGGACATTCTGGCACGGATCGTGGGTCGGTGTCGCGAGGCCACGGCGCAGGTGACCGAATTGCTGACACTAGCGCGCGTTCAGGAGGCGACTCCATCCCGTCACCATGCTGCGAGCACGGACGTGGCGCGGGCCATCCAAAAGGCCTGTAAGAACTTTTCGGACCAGGCGAAAACGAAGAGCCTGGAACTGCATGTAGACACGATGAGCTGCACCGGCGTGCGTGCGTCCGTCGACGAACGAGACCTGAACGACTGCCTGCTGAATCTTCTGGATAACGCCCTGAAATACACGGAAAGCGGCGGCTCGGTTTGGGTTACGGGGCGGGCAGACGAGAGTTTTGTTTCGATTTCGGTGAAAGACACGGGTATGGGAATTGCGGAGGAATCAGTAGACGACCTCTTCGATCCGTTTCGCCGTGGGAACCTGGCGCTGGCCGCCAACATCCCCGGGTCCGGGTTGGGACTGGCGATCGTGCTCGAGGTTGTCGAGCAGGCCCATGGGCGGATCGAGGTCAAGTCAGCGGTCGGGAAAGGGTCGGAGTTTACGCTGTTTTTCCCGAAGTTCGGGGGCGTCTCGCGGCCGCCGACCGTCCGGGTGACGAGGACGGCCACGCTCAGGAACGAGTGGGTCTCGGCCGGTGCGGCCGACGATGAGGAAGGGTGAATCATGCTGGACCGTATCTTGACAAGAGCTGCGTTGCTGGAGTTGGTCGATCAGCTCGGTCGCTCCCACCGCCTGGTCGGTCCGGTGAGGCGTAACGGCCACTACTTCTACGAGACGGTGGAGCAAGCGAGGCAACTGGATCTGGGCTTCAACTACGCGGTGCACAGTCCGAAGTCGGTGCTCTTTCCGCCCCAGGAGTCACTGTTTACGTTCGCGAAGGAAACCGGCGGTTTCAAGGTGCATCCGGTCTATGACGATTCAAGGGTGGCGCTGGTCGGCGTACATCCGTGCGACGTGAACGCCATTCGTCTGCTGGATCACGTGTTCAGCAATACCCACCGAGATGAGCACTATCTGGTGCGGAGGCGAAACACGTTCATCATCGGTATTGACTGCCCGTCGCCTTGTACGGCGGGTGTTTTCTGCCGGGACATGAAGTCGAATGCGGTTACGGAAGGATTCGACATCATGTGCTATCCGCTGGGCGACGCATCGGGTGACGGCGACGTGCGATACGGCGTGGTTTTCGGGACCGACGCGGGACGCGAGTTCGTTTTGTATGCCCACGCGGGCGAGCGTCCGACAAAGGACGACGAAGCCGCGCTACAACAGTACGAGGCCTCGAAGGATGCGGCGTTTCCACAGGTCATTCCCTGTGACGCTGACGAACTGCCCGCCCTGCTTGATCGCAGCTACGACTCGTTGCTGTGGGAGGCGACGGCGCGTCGATGCTATTCCTGCGGAAGCTGCAATCTGAGCTGCCCGACATGTTATTGCTTCAATACCGGCGATGAGCTCGAGATGTCGCTGACCGAGGGGCATCGCAAGCGGGAGTGGGACGGCTGCCAGCTTCCGGGATTCGCGGTGGTGGCCGGAGATCACAACTTCCGGGCGAAGACGTCATCTCGTCTTCGGCACCGGATCTATCGCAAGGCCAAGTGGATCCGTGAGCGCGAAGGCATCATCGGCTGTGTAGGTTGCGCTCGTTGTGACCGGGCGTGCACCGCGAAGATTCACTCGGTGGACATCTATCAGCAACTGGCGGAGGAGGCGTAAGCGTGACCATGGTCGCCCAACCGGAATCCCACATTCAGCCCAGCCTGTATACGCCGTTGCCGGCGGAGGTGGTGTCCGTCGACAAGCTGACGGCGATGGAGAATCTCTATCGGTTGCGGTTTTCCAGCGGTGAGCCGCTGGGGCATCGGCCGGGGCAGTTCGTTCAGGTGGCGTTGCTGGGCGTGGGCGAATGCCCGATTTCGATCTGCTCGTCGCCGACGCGTCCGGATACTTTCGAGCTGTGTATCCGTCGGGTAGGCGAGGTGACCGAACAGATTCACGGGCTCGAAAAGGGATCCATCATCGGCGTTCGCGGCCCGTTGGGCAACGGCTTCGATGTACGTGAACTGCACGGCCAGGACATCCTCATCGTCGCGGGCGGGCTGGGGCTGGCGCCGGTCCGATCGTTGATTCATTACATACTCGATCGAAGAGACGAATTCGGTGAGTTTCATCTGTTGTACGGTTGTCGCAGCCCCGACGAATTGCTGTTCAAGAACGATCTGACGCTTTGGCGGGAAGATCCGAAAGTGAACTTCCATGTCACGGTGGATCGGCCCGACGAGCAGTGGCGGGGCAACAGCGGGGTGGTGACCACG